>JASHQS010000042.1 GCA_030038995.1 Xanthobacteraceae bacterium | reverse complement strand
CGATGGATCAGGTCAGACCGCAATCCGGGACGTTGGCATTGCGACCACGCATCCGTAGATTGGCCGACCTATCCTCTGCGCACCCCATCAGGCGACGGCCTCAGCGCCGATCCCGTACAGAAGCAAGTCCCCGGCGATTGGATGACGCAATAGGGATTGACTTCCTCAGGCCCGTTACAGAAGCCCGGATTGAGCGACAGCGAAATCCGGGAGCGGCGTTGCAGGCTTCACTGTCGGCCCCGGGTTTCGCTTCGCTCAAGCCGGGCTACGAAGAAAAAAGAGAAATAAAACAAGGCAGGCGGAACGCCGGCAGACGCCAACTCCAACCTCCGCACCATGCGGGTGCGGCTCGCGCCCAAATACGGGGCGCGCGCGCCTAACGGCTGAACTAGCCGCTTGCCTCGAACGGCGGGTTACGGCGCTTCGCGCCTAACCCAACCTGCGCGCTACGCGCTGCGACTTTGCGGAGCGAAATCCGGGCTACTTGCTAATTCGCCTACACGCCGACTCACGTCCGTCACCCTGAGGGGCGAGCGAAGCGAGCCTCGAAGGGCGACGGCCCGAGCACCTCGGCCGCATCCTTCGAGGGCCGCTTCGCGGCCACCTCAGGATGACGGTCAACCCTTAGTGGGTTTGGTATTAATCCCGCAGCCCGGTCTGCTTCAGCAGCGGATAGGTCACGTCGCGGAATTCGCGCATGCCTTCGATGTAGCGCGGCCACGACAGGAGCACGCCGTCGAGGCCGATCTGCGACAGGGTCACAAGCCCGTCGACGATCTGCTCCTTGGTGCCGACGAGCGCAAAGCCGCCCCAGCCGGAGATCATCATCTCGGCCATCGCGTTGCGGCGGCCGTCGAGATCGGACATGACGCAGCCGGAATCGAGGTTGGTCTGGAAGGTGCCGAGCTTGAGCTTGCGGGTGCCGAACGCCGGGTTCGCGGCCCGGCGGTCTTTCTGCAGCGGTTCGAGGCTGTTAGCGCCGGACAACGACTTTAGTCCAACTTGATTTTGGCGCATGGTCCGCCCGATAACCTTACCACCGGACCCAAAAGGGCGAAGCCCGTGACTTTTCCAACAGTTCGGGCATTCTGCGCTCCGGCGACGGTTCGCAAGCGAAACGGCTCATAGGGGAAGATCTCGAAGGATTAAGGCCGCCAAAGCGACCCTGCCGAGGGGCCAAACCCGCCGTCTGCAACACTATCGAACAAGGGAGGTCGATATGACCAGTAGTAAAACGCCTTCACATCCTGGACTTTCGCGCCGCGGCCTGCTGCGGCACGCGGTCGCAACCGGAGCGGGCCTTGGCGCGCTGTCGGTCGGTGGTCCGGCCGGCTTTCCGCTCGTCATGCCGGTATTCGCGGACGACCAGCCGCCCATCGGCACCTGGCCGGCGGGTTCGCAGGGCGACACCGTCAATATCGGCGTGTCCACGCCGCTCACCGGCACCTACGCGTCCTCGGGCGAGGACGAACTCAAGGGCTGGCAGCTCGCGGTCGACCACATCAACAGCGGCGATCCGCTGCTCAAAAAGATCGCGCCGAAGGTCACCAAGGGCCTGCTCGGCAAGCAAGTCAAGTTGCTCGTCGGCGATTCTGCCGCCAAGCCGAACGAGGCGGTGCAGGAGCAGCAGACCTTCATCAACCAGAACAAGATCATCCTGATGACCGGCTCGACCTCGAGCGCGGTCGCGGTGGCGCTCAATCACTTCGCCCAGCGCGAGAAGGTGCTGTACGTCACCGGCATCTCCGGCTCCAACGATACCACCGGCAAGGACTGCGTGCGCTACAGCTTCCGCCAGAATTTCTATGGCGAAACCGCGGCCAACGCCATTGGCCCGGTGCTGATCAAGACCTTCGGCAAGAACCGGAAGGCGGCGTGGATGACACCGGACTACACCTACGGCCACACCGTCACCAAGTCATCGAGCGACTACCTGATCAAGAACGGCGGCTGGACCAAGGTGACCGACCAGGTTTCGCCGCTCGGCACCCAGGACTTCAGCCAGTATCTCACCAACATCGCCAACTCCGGCGCCGAAATCCTGCTCAACGTGAACTGGGGACGCGACGCCGTGCTGTCGATCCAGCAGGCCAAGCAGTTCGGCATCCTGCCGAAGATGAAGCTGGTGATTCCGTACCAGATACCGTTCCTCGCCAAAGAGGTCGGGCCGGACCTCACCGCAGGCGTCTATGCGGCGACCGATTACTGGTGGACGCTGGAGGACAAGTATCCGCTGGCCAAGATGCTCAACGACGCCTTCTACAAGAAGTACAAGTATCGGCCGGAATGGGGCGCCAACAACTCCTACATGTCGTTCGCGATCTGGGCGCGCATGGTGTCGGAGGCCGGCACGTTCTACCCGCCGGCGATCATCAAGACATATGAGAAGGGCGAAACCTTCCCGTCGACCGTGGGCGACGTGCACTTCCGCCCGCAGGATCACCAACTGGTACGCCCCGTCATCATCGTCCGCGGCAAGGCGCCGAAGGCGATGAAGAACAGCGAAGACTACTGGGAGGTGACCGAGGTCGTGCCGGGCGCGCCGCTGATGCAGAAGCCGGATGCGTTCGGCTGCAATCTCGGCGACTACACCTGATCGCCGCATGGGCCAAGCCTTCTCGGCACCGCCCGCGGAGAAGGCCGCCTCGGCGTGACGCAAGCGCGACCTCTTGCGCCTTGCGTATCGGAGCAAAGAACGTGCATGCCCGGTGCAATGCCGGGCATCACGGCGTTAGGGACACGGGAATTGCGGATTGCCGCGTGGTCAACTGGGCTAATTTCATCTCGCAGTGCTTCAACGGCCTGGTGCTTGGCGCGCTGCTGGCGCTGATCTCCTCCGGGCTGACGATCATCTACGGTACGCTCGGCATCCTCAATCTCGCCCACGGCGCCATGTTCATGCTCGGCGGCTATGCCGGCTGGCTGACCTACACCTATACGGGCTCCTTCATCACCGCGGTGTTCGCCGGCGCGCTGTTCGTCATGATCGTCGGCGTAGCGATGGAGCGGCTCGTGATCCGCTATTTCTACATCCGGCCGCACGAGGACCAGTTGCTCGTCACCTTCGGTCTCGGCATCGTATTCGTCGAGACCATACGCTTTTTCTTCGGCAGCCTGTCGAAGGCGGTGCCGCCGCCGGCCCCGCTCGTCGGCATCACGCCGCTCGGCTTCATGTTCTACCCGACCTACCGGCTGGCGCTGCTCGGCATCGTCGCGGCGGCGCTGCTGGCGCTCTACGTGGTGCTCTACCGCACCCGCATCGGCATGATCGTGCGCGCCGGCATCGAAGATGCGGTCATGGTCGATTCGCTCGGCATCGACGTCTACAAGGTGTTCATGCTGGTGTTCGGCATCGGCGCCATGGCGGCGGGCTTCGCCGGCATCGTCAACGCGCCGGTAGTCTCGATCGCCCCCGACGTGGGCGAAGGCATTCTGGTGCAGACTTTCGTCGTGGTGGTTATCGGCGGGGTCGGCTCGTTTCCGGGCGCTGTGCTTGGCGGCTTGATCGCCGGCGAGATCATCAGCATCACCTCGATGTTCGATCCGGGCTATTCCTACGTCATGCTGTTCGTGGCGATGACGCTGGTGCTGGTGCTGCGCCCCTATGGTCTCCTCGGCACCGCAGGGCGCGAGTGAATGCG
>JASHQS010000041.1 GCA_030038995.1 Xanthobacteraceae bacterium | reverse complement strand
TCCCCGCTTTCGCGGATAGGCGCTAACATAGCTGCGTTTCCCGGGCGCAGCGCAGCACGAAGCGCAGCGAAGTGGTGCGCTGCAGACCCGGGATCGTAACAAGTTGCGGAGTCTGGGACGGTCCCGGATCAGCGGTGCACCGCTTCGCGCTGCACCGCATCCGGGAAACAGAGGCCTATGTTAGCGCCTATGCGCTTTCGCGGGGACGAGCGGTCGCCGATAGCTCGTGTGCGTGCAACTTGCTTGCGTTGGGCGCCGGCATGCTTACATTGCGGCTAGCTTGGCGGCTCGCAGCCGCTCGCATCGCGGCTGAAAATTTTTAGCGCCATGACCTATGTGGAAGCGGCCTCGGCGCCGCTGCGCAAGACCGGGCAGATCAAGCTCCACGGCCCCGCCGCGTTTGAAGGCATGCGCAGGGCGGGCCGGCTTGCCGCCGAGTGCCTCGACATGCTGGTCGGCGAGATCAAGCCGGGCGTGTCGACCGAGCGGATCGATCGCCTGGTTTACGAGTTCGGCAACGACCACGGCGCGCTGCCGGCGACGCTGATGTACCGCGGCTACCGCAAGGCGACTTGCACCTCGATCAATCACGTGGTCTGCCACGGCCTCCCCTCGGACAAGCCGCTGCGCGACGGCGACATACTCAATGTCGACGTGACGCTGATCCTCGAGCAATGGCACGGCGATTCGAGCCGCATGTACGCGGTCGGCGACATTCCGCGCCGCGCCGAGCGGCTGATCGAGGTGACCTACGAGGGCATGATGCGCGGCATCGCTGCCATCAAGCCCGGCGGCAGCATCGGCGATATCGGCCACGCCATCCAATCCTACGTCGAGGCGCAACACATGAGCGTAGTGCGCGATTTCTGCGGCCACGGCGTCGGCCGGCTGTTCCACGACGAGCCGAACGTCGTCCACGTCGGCCGGCCGGGCGAGGGCGTCGTGCTCAAGCCGGGCATGTTCTTCACCGTCGAGCCGATGATCAACCTCGGCCGCCCGCACGTAAAGGTGCTGTCCGACGGCTGGACCGCAGTGACCCGCGACCGTTCGCTGTCGGCGCAATTCGAGCACTCCGTCGGGGTGACGCAGACCGGCGTCGAGATTTTCACGCTGTCGCCGAAAGGTCTCGATAAGCCGCCCTATCCACGTTGAACCGGCGCCCCGCGCAACACCACGCAGCCGCGGCGGCCAGCCAAATTGTCGGCGAAACGGGCGCACGCTATAGTGCACGCGATGCCGATCGTTGCGGAACCGCCAGGCGAAGCGGGCATGCAGGGAGGAGCGGTGGTCTTCCGGTCCGTCCTTCTTCTCGTTACGTGCTGCTCGCCGTTACGCTCGCCGGCGCGCTCACTGCGGCCCTGTTATCTGAACTAAATGACCCGCATGACGCTTGACCGCGCCGGTTCGATTGCGGCCCTCGTCGCCGCTTTTGTGTTGGCCGTCCCCTCGATCGGCCGCGCCGGCGGCACCGGCTTCACCGACGAGGACATCAACGCCTCCGACGGGCCGGCGTTTTTCGGCTTCGTGCGCGAGGTCGGCGGGGCGGGCATTGCGGACGCCAAGGTGACCGCCGAAGTGAAGAACCGCGGCGCGCTGGTGACGCGTACCGATATCATGGGCGTCTACAAAATTCCCGGCTTCGGCCAGGACGTCAATCCCGACGATGTGACCATCTCGTGCGCCAAGGACGGCTATAAGCAGGCGAGCGTGCAGCGCCAGCCGCACGCCGCCGGTGACACCAAAGACCCCATCGAGGTCGAGTGCTATCTGCAGAAGCAATGAACCGGCGCAGGGGGAATCGACCCATGTCTAAACGTCCCGCCCTTGTGGCAGCGTTCGCGGCGGCCGTTCTGATCGCGACGGCGCCTGCAGCTTCGGCCCAGCCGGCGCCCGCGCCCCCGCCGGCCGCGCCGGCACTGGCCACGCCGGCAGCGCCGGCAGCACCCTATCCGATGACCATGGGCGACATGATGAACACGCTGGTGCAGCCGCGCCATGCCAAACTGGGCCTCGCCGGCCAGGCCCGAAACTGGCCGCTCGCCGGCTATGCGGTGGTCGAAATTCGCCAGGCCTTCGCCGGCATCGCCAAGGCGCTGCCGAAATTCCGCGGCTATCCGGTCGGCGAATTGGCCGATGCGGCGCTGGGCCAGCCGCTCAATGCGCTGCAGGACGCCATCCGGCTGCAGGACCCGCAAAAATTCGCCGTCGCCTACGGCCAGCTCACGCAGGGCTGCAACGCCTGCCACGCCGCGCTGTTTCACCCTTTCGTCGTCATCAAGGCGCCCAACGCCTCGGCCTTTCCCAACCAGAAATTCAACCCCGGGCCTTAGGCCGCCTGCGCACAATCAAAAGTGGTAAGCGCGCGTCGGCTGCACAAGGCGGTTGCAAATTCCGGTCAGCGGGTCATGCTCGGATGTGGTGGCACCGTCGCGGCAGCCAGGGCGGTGCGTGCACGGTGCATCTATTCCATGTCCGACAAAAGGCCAGCGAGCGGACGCGGTCGCGCCGAGGCGGCGCCGCATTATCACGGTCACCGCGAGCGCCTGCGCGGGCGCTTTCGTGAAGCCGGCGCCGACGCAGTGTCCGACTACGAGCTTCTCGAGTTGCTGCTGTTCCGCGTCCTGCCCCGCCGCGACGTCAAACCGCTCGCCAAATCGCTGCTCGAGACTTTCGGCTCCTTTGCCGAAGTGATCACGGCGCCGCCGTCACGCCTCGCCGACGTGAACGGCATGGGCGAGGCCGCCGTCACCGAACTGAAAATCGTCCAGGCCGCGGCGAGCCGGCTCCTTCGCGGCGAGGTCAAGAAGCGGCCGGTGCTGTCGTCGTGGTCGGCGGTGCTCGACTATTGCCGCACCGCGCAGGCGTTCTCCGACCGCGAGCAGTTCCGCGTCCTGTTCCTCGACAAGCGCAACCAGCTCATCGCCGACGAGGTGCAGCAGACCGGGACCGTCGACTTCACGCCGGTCTATCCGCGCGAGGTGGTCAAGCGCGCGCTCGAACTATCGGCCACGGCGATCATCCTGGTGCACAATCATCCATCCGGCGATGCAACGCCGTCGCGCGCCGATATCGACGTGACCAAGCAGATCGTCGAGACCGCCCGCGGCCTCGGCATCGAGGTGCACGACCACATCATCGTCGGGCGCGATGGGCATGCGAGCCTGCGAGGGCTGAAGGTGATTTAACGGTTGCCGCTCGAGGCACGCGCGACGGCTTTGCCGAGCACCGCCTTGACCTCTTGCGGCGCCACATCTGCGGCCCATGCGACGTAGCGGTCCGGACGGACCAGAATCATTTTCGCTTGGTACGTCGTGCGTCCGTCGCGATACGCGTCGCGAACGATCCGCAAAGGGACGCACAGCGCCTTGGCCGCCTCGGTCAACGCCGTGACGGCGCGATCGTCGGCGTCGAGCGCCAGCAAGGTAAAATACGGGCCGAGCTCCTCGAATACGTTACGGCCGGAAGACAAAAGCTGCGGCGGCAGGTGGTGGCCGGCGCGCGCGGTGAATGTGTGCGTGCCCCGCGCGCTCGAAGCGCCGCCCGGCGGCCCGAACACGATCGGCGAGCCTTCGTAATGCGGCTCGTAGGTGAGCACGCGCGGCACCGCGGCGCCCTGGTGCTCCTTCCAGGCGCGGTCGAATTCGGCGCGATCCTTGTCGGGGCTGAAGTG
>JASHQS010000040.1 GCA_030038995.1 Xanthobacteraceae bacterium | reverse complement strand
TTACGGCCTGTCGCCGGCCGCGTTCGGCGCCACCTACGCGGTGGGCGCGCTCGGCTACATGGTCGGCACCTCGATTGCAGCGCGTGTCGTCATGCGCATCGGGCTTGATCGCACCATGGGCATCGGCGCAGCGGTCCAGGCTGCCGGCGGGCTGGCGATGGCGGCCGTCGTGGCGCTCGGGCTCGCCAGCGTCGCCTAGCTGGTCGGCGCCATGACGCTTTATCTCGCCGGCATGGGTTTCGTGCTGCCGCAGACCCAGGCGAGCGCGCTGACGCCGTTTCCGGATCGCGCCGGCACCGCCTCGTCGCTGATGGGCTTTACCCAGCAATCGTGCGCTGCCATCGCGGCGGCGGCCATCGGCGCCTTTCTCGGACGCTCCGCCTGGCCGGTCGCCGGCACGCTCGCGGCGATGGGGTTATTGGCGCTGGCGATCTGGGCGGCGACGCGCGGCGTGCGCAGGATTTAGCGGCGAACTTGTACTATTCTATGCTTTCAATTCGGTTGCGGTAAACCTCGACCAATCGGCAGCGATCGCTTGCTCGGCAAACGACGGTCCAGATGCTCGAGAAATAGCGGTGTAGTTCCTCAATCGTGAGATTGCCGACCCTGATGTGAATTACACTTGGACCGTTCGCCGTCGGCAGGACGCGATGAGAAAAATCCGCGTCCTTTGTTACAATTGTCAAAGCATTGCTCGCGGCGTATTGCCAGATTTTGTGCGGCCTGCTCAGTCGATATGCGCGCCGGAGGCCTTGATGATCGGCGCCCATTTGGCGAGTTCGGCCTTGACGAAGTCTTCGGTGCTTTGCGGCGTCGAGCCCGGCGTCGGATCGATGCCGGCTTTTTCCAGTGCGCCGGACACGGCGGGATCGGCCAGCGCCTTGTTGACCGCGGCGTTGAGCTTCTCGACGATCGGCTGCGGCGTGCCGGCCGGCGCCAAAAACGCGTTCCAGGTGTAGCACTCGAAGCCGGGCAGGCCCGCTTCCTGCAAGGTCGGCAGGTCCGGCATGGCGGCGAGCCGTTGCGCCATGCCGGCGGCGAGCGCGCGCACCTTGCCGGCCTTCGCCAGTGGCATCGCGGTCGGCGTGGCGTCGAACGCCCACGCGACCTGGCCGCCCATCAGGTCGGTGTCCATCGGCGCCGAGCCCTTGTACGGCACGTGCACGACGTCGAGGCCGCCGGCCTTTGCTTTGAACTCCTCGCCGCACAGATGCAGGATCGAGCCGAGCCCGGAGGAGCCGTAGCTGTATTTTCCCGGATTGGCTTTCAGGAGCGCAATCAGGCTTTTCACGTCCTTGGCCGGAACCGACGGATTGACCAAGAGCAGCGTCGGCGTCACGCCGACCCGGCCGATCGGCGCAAAGCCGTTGATCGGGTCGTAGGGCAGA
The DNA here is from genome assembly GCA_030038995.1 of Xanthobacteraceae bacterium. Taxonomy (GTDB): domain Bacteria; phylum Pseudomonadota; class Alphaproteobacteria; order Rhizobiales; family Xanthobacteraceae; genus BOG-931. Next base: position 23,641 of record JASHQS010000040.1, on the reverse strand, counting down.
TGCCGGTACAGGCCGGGATTGATGGCGTTGGTCGATACCGTCGCCATCAGGATCGTGTAGCCGTCGGGCGCGGCTTTGGCGACCATGTCGGCGCCGATATTGCCGCCGGCGCCGGCGCGATCCTCGACGACGAATTGCTCGCGCAAAACCTCGCTCATCTTGGCGCCCATGATGCGGCCGACGATGTCGGTCGGCCCGCCGGCGGCGAACGGAATGATCATGCGTATCGGCCGCGATGGATAATTGGCCTGCGCGTGGACCGCCGGGCTGCACAGCAGCAGTGACGCAAGCGTTGCCGCGACGGCAGCGGCCGCCCGCCGATAATGGGCCATGTGTTCCCTCCCTCGTTTGGTCGCGAAGATAACACGCCGCCACGGGACGGCTAACCTTCGCCCTCGTTCGACCCCCGCCCCGATCATTTCCTCATCAGACCGATACCAATCGTCTTAATTCTTGACCTGTCATGGTCCGCGAAGGCGGACCATCCGGTAAACGCCTTGCCATCGGTGATTACTGGATCATCCGCAGGCGCGGATGATGACATGCAATGGGGTGTGCTGCACGCGGTTGGTATGAGAGGCGAGCACCGCGGGCGCCGAAAGTGGTGAGCCCGAATGCCGCGGCCACCGCGGGATGAGCTCAATCGTTTCCTCACGTCCTGCTTCCGGGCTATGGTCTGGCGCGAACGGGGGGTCGGCGCCGCACGCGACAGAGAAGCGCGGCAGCGCCGGCTGCGCGTCCCGCAGGGGAGGAACCAATGAGCAGCGTCGCTGCGCCGGCCGATAGCGCCGCGTTGAACGAAGCGCGTGGCGACATGCGCCACGTCGTGGCGCGGCTCGAGCGGCTGCCATACTGCTCGTGGCATCTGAAAATGCGGCTGATCATCTGCACCGCGTGGTTCTTCGACGCCTTCGATTCTATCGCCATCGCCGTCGTGCTGCCGCCGCTGATCGGGATGTGGCATCTCAACCCGCAGCATATCGGCCCCCTGATCGGCATCGGATTCCTCGGGCAACTGTTCGGCGCGGTCGCCTTCGGCTGGATCGCCGAGCGCTGGGGGCGCCGGCGCTCGATGCTGGCGACGCTGTTGATCTTTTCGGTGGGCGCGCTGGCGTGCGCGGCGGCGACGAGCTACGATATGCTGTTCTGGCTGCGCTTTATTCAGGGCATCGGGCTGGGCGGCGAAATTCCGCTGATGGCTGCCTACGTCAACGAATTCGCCCATGCCAAAGGCCGCGGCCGGTTTTCGATCTCCATCCAGATACTATTCTCGATCGGCCTGTTGGCCGTGGCGCTGGTCGGCGTCTATGTGGTGCCGCATTGGGGCTGGCAATGGATGTTCATCATCGGCGCCATACCGGCGCTCGTTGCCATACCGATGCGCGCGGTGCTGCCGGAATCGCCACGCTGGCTCGCCAGTCAGGGCCGCTACGACGAGGCCGACCGCGCGCTGTCGCAAATCGAAGCCATCGCCGGGCGCGAGGGCATGCCGCTCCCGGCGCTGCCGGCCGACCTGCCGGCAATTGCCGAGGCGCGCCCGCGCGTCGCCGACCTGTTCAAGGGCATCTATCTGCGTCGCACCATCACCGTGTGGTTGCTTTGGATCGGCGCCTATTTCGTCTCCTACGGCATCACCGCCTGGATGCCCTCGCTGTTCCGCGCCGTTTATCATCTGCCGGTCCAGCAATCTCTGATCTATGGCCTGATCAACAACGTTTTCGGGCTCGCGGGTGCGTTCCTTGCCCTTTATCTGATCGAGGCCATCGGGCGGCGCCGGATGTTCATCGTCAGCCTCGGCGGCTGCTGTGTGTTTCTTCTGTCCTTCGCCTTCCTGCCCCAGCTCAGCGCCGCCGGAACGCTCATCGTCGCAACCTGCGGATTCTTCTTTCTCAGCTCCACGTTATTGTCGCTTGCGACCTACACGGCGGAAATTTATCCGACGCACTTGCGCGCTCTCGGCGGCGGCGTCGCCAGCGCCTGGCAGCGCGGCGCCTCGGTGGTGGGCACCACCGTGGTCGGCTGGGTGCTGCCGTACTACGGCATCAATGCGGTGTTCGTGATGTTCGGTCTGTTCGCCCTGATGGGCGCCATCGTCGCGGCGGGGTTCGCCGTCGAAACCCGCGCGCAGGTTCTCGAACGCGTATCGCCCGTCGTGTGAGCCGGCGCAGCCGAACCGAGCGGATCAAGACGATGCCGGCCGCCGCAGAAAACCGCAACGGAGCCTACGCCGATCTTCCCGGCGTCAAACTGTGGTTCGTCGATAGCGGCGGCGACGGCGCACCGATCGTTTTGCTGCATCCGAATACCGGCACGGTCGAGATCTGGGAGCCGCAGATCGCCGGCTTCGCGCTCGCCGGCTGCCGCGTCATCGCTTTCGACCGCAGGGGCTGGGGCAAGAGCACGCCCGATCCTTCGTCCGGACCGCAGCCGGGCTCGATCGCCGAGGATCTGCATGCGCTCGTCGATCACCTGAGGCTGGAAAAATTCCATCTGCTCGGCGTCGCTGGCGGCGGCTTTGCCGCGCTCGATTACGCCGCCTGGCATCCGGAGCGGCTGCGCAGCCTCATCGTCGGCGGCTCTACCGGCGCCATCGAGGACAAGGCGATCGCCGACTTCATCGCCCGCATCGCCATTCCGGAGATCAGAAAACAGTCGGCGCATTACCGCGAGCTCGGCCCGTCCTATCGCGGCGCCAATCCGGAGGGCACTAGGCGCTGGATCGAGATCGACGAAAACTCGCGCCAGCCCGGCGTGCCGTTCCAGCCGCCGCTGCGCACGCCCAACACGCTCGCCAAGATCGCCACCATCGCGACGCCGACGCTTATCATCGCCGCCGATGCCGACCTGTTGGCGCCGCCGGCGCTGATGCGCCTGTGGGCCGCGCACTTACGGCATCACGAATGGGCGGTCATCACCGACGCCGGCCACGCCATGGCCTGGGAGCAGCCCGGCGCGTTCAACGACAAGGTCTTGGAGTTCGTGAGGCGATATTAGGTAGAAAAAGCAAACTACCAATGACGAATGCATCATCAATGATAGCCATGAAACTTGTTGCTGCCGTTGCGATCGACGGCGCCATGCGCCGAGCGTGTCGCTGTACACGCGCCGCGGCAACAGTTGCGGCCACGGCAAGCTGTTGGTCCATGGCTTAGGCTGGATCGGGAATGAGAAAGCGAATGGAACCAAACGCCGCGCTGCGCATTGCTTGCATGCCATGCGCCGCAGCACTCACCGTCGCAATTTTCACGAAATGTCGGAAGCCGAAAAGCGCGAAGCCGCCGAGGAATTGAAGCTGCCGACCGGCGTATTTGCCGCGCTGGCGTTTGCTGCGCTCATCATCGTGGCGCTGCTTTGCGCTCCTCCCGGCGTGCTTGACCACGTGAGCCGCATCGTTCCGATCAGCGTCGCGTTGAATGGCCGCTAGGCCGGATCGCATCATGCGATCAGTGTCGGGCCGATGTCATAAATAACAAAATAACCGCGGTCGCGCTTGTGCCGGCCGGCGGGAGTGAATACGCTCGCCGCCTTGGCATTCCGTGCCGCGGGGGCGGGCCGGATAATTCGAGGGATCCAGCATGCCACGCAACAATCGCTGCAGTGCGGTGACGCGCCGTGCGTTGTTCGCCGGCGGCGCTGCGCTCGCGCTGGCCCGGCCGCGGCGCGTCTCGGCGCAGGCGGAGGAGCCGCTGCGAATCGGATTCCTCACGGTCGATACCGGTCCGCTTGCCGCCGGCGGCAAGCAGCAGGAGGAAGGCGCCGCGCTGTTTCTCAAACAACGCGACGGCATGATCGCCGGCCGCAAGGTCGCGCTGATCACCCAGGACACCGCCGGCAACACCTCGCTCGCCAAGACCAAGACCCAGGAGCTGGTCGAACGCTACAACGTGCCGGTGATGATCGGGCCGCTCGCTACCAACGAGGCGCTGGCGATCGATGGCTACATTCGTGAAACCAAGGTGCCGCTCATCACTACGACCTCGGCGGCGACCGTCGATCTGAAAACCCACGCGGTCAATCCGTGGGTGCTGCACGCGTTCGGCACCGCGCCGCAGGTCACCTATCCGCTCGGCGATTACACGGCCAAGACGCTCGGCTTCAAGCGCATGGCGATCGTCGCCGAGGATTTCACCTACGGTTACGAGGGCGCCGGCGGCTTTCAGCTCGCCTTCGAGGGCGCCGGCGGCAAGATCGTGCAGAAGCTGTGGCCGCCGCTCAACGCGCCGGATTACGGGCCGTTCCTGGCGCAAATCCGTCCCGACATCGACGGCATCTATATGGGCTTTGCCGGCATCAATCCGCTGCGCTTCCTCAAGCAGTTCAACGAATACGGCCTGAAGGGCAAATTCGCCGTGCTCGGCAACACCACGAGCACCGACGAGGGCATTCTCAAGCTGATGGGCGAGGAAGCGGTCGGCGTCTACAGCGCCGGCTGGTACGCCGCCGGGCTCGACACGCCCGACAACAAGGCCTTCGTCGCCGCCATCAATGCCGCCTACAAGCACGACCCCGGCTTCTACACCGCCGGCCCCTATACGGCGCTGCTGATCATCGAGCAGGCGCTCAATACGACGCGCGGCAACACCAAGGACGCGGCGGCGTTCCTCGCAGCGATGCACGAGGTGCGGCTCGGCCATGGGCCGATCGGTCCGGTGCGGCTCGACCAATACGGCACGCCGATCCTCGACATCTATATCCGCAAGGTGGCGCGCGTGAACGGCAGGCTGGTCAACACCATCCTCAAGACCTATCCGCAGGTCAGCCAGTTCTGGATCTACGATCCCGCGGAATTCGTCAAACAGCCGCCGTTCTCGCGCGATTTCCCGCCGAGCAAATATCTGGAATAGGCGCCGCGCGACTTTATTACGTGTCATCAGCCGCGCATGCGGATGATCCAGTAATCACTTGTCATCACGGGTTTACTGGATGCCCGCGCTTTCCGCGGGGCATGACAAGGATAAAGTATTGCCGCGCGCGTTACGCGCTGCGCTCCAACAGCTCGATCGACACGCCCTCGGGGGCGCGGATGAAGCAGACGCGCACGCCCGGCCGCACCGTGGTGGGTTCTCTGGTGAACTCGACGCCTTTGGCTTTCAGCTCCGCCGCGATCGCATCGATGCCGCTCACGGCGAGCCCGAAATGATCGAGACCGCGATAGGGAATCGTCGGCGCCGGGTTGGTGCCGTCGCCGGACGCCACCGGCGCGATGAAGATGTTGGCGCCGCCGAGTTTCAGGTCGATGCGCGGCTTGCCCTGCTGCATGGTGCGGATCACTTCGGCACCGAGCACTTTTTCGAACCACCGCGCCATGGCTTCCGGATCGGTGGTGCGCAGATGAATGTGGTCCCAGGTGATTTGAGCCATTTCATTGTCTCCCTATTTTCCTCCGCCGCTCGTCCCCGCGAAAGCGGGGACCCAGGAGCGGATCGTTCTGCGTTAATTGCGTTCCATCTGGATTCCCGCTTTCGCGGGAATGAGCGGTAGCAGGCGCTCACACCTTGATCTTCTCGTCGGCGACGACGCGGCCGACGGCGGCGCGCTTGAGCATGCGGTCCTTGTAGGCGGTGTAGTTTTTCAGCTCCGCCATCGGCAATTCGCGGCGCACGCCCCAGGTATAGAACACGAAGCCGTACGGATCGAGCACGCTGTAGCGGTCAATAAGCCAGTCGCGGCCGGCCAGCATGCCGTCGATCTGCTTCAAGTAGCCGTGGAAGGTTTTCAGCCCCATCTCCTTGATGCCGGGGAACGCGCTCGGCTCGGCGGTGTAGCGCTCGGGCCGACCGACATGGCCGTGCGCCGGATGCACGCTCGAGGCGAAGAAGCCGATCAGCGACAGCGCCTTGGCCTCCGTCGCCGCATGCCTCGGCCATAGATCGAAGCGCTTGCCGAGGTAAGGCAGGATCGCGGTGTTCTCGGTCAGCGGCTCGCCGTCGTCGAGACGCAGCGCCGGCACGCGGCCGAGCGGATGAATCTTCAGATAGGCCTCGGTGCGCTGCTCGCCGGCGGCGAGGTCGACCTTCTTGGCCTCGTATCTGTCGCCGCTCTCCTCGAGCACGATATGCGCCGCCATCGAGCATGCGCCTGGAGCATAATAAAGCGTCAACATGAACCGCTCTCCCCGACCGGCCCTCGGCCCGCCGCCTCCCGACCGTTGCTGATTGAGCCGCGACTGCGGCCGCGGTCGCGCCAGGGCCCGGACTGTCCGGACTATAATGGATGAAAGGGGTCGGACGTAAAAGGGGGCCCGCCCGGACGCCGTGTGGCCGCTGCGGCGCGCCTCGGCTATTGTCGGCGGGCGCGCCTGAAGCTTTCGCATCGGACCAGGGAAGCAACGCAATGATCAAAAAATTTCACGTTCTCTATGTCGGCCAGATCGAGCTCGACAATGTCGGGCTAAACGGCACCCCCGCCGATGAGCGGCGCTATTCGGACGAGCGGCTGCGCGAGGCGTTCTTCACCGCGCGCGACGTCGCCCAGCTGATGGACGAGCTCGGCTTCGACGTGCTGTGGACCGCCGAGCACCATTTCCAGCGCGAGGGCTACGAGGTCTTTCCCAACCTGATCCAGCTTGGGCTGTGGCTCGCCACCCAGACCAAGCGCCTGAAGTTCGGCTGCGCCTTCAACATCCTGCCGATGTGGCATCCGATCCGCCTGGCCGAGGACTACGCCATGGCCGACATCGTCACCGACGGCCGCATCATCATGGGGGTGGGTCGCGGCTACCATACCCGCGAGGTCGAGACCTTCGGGGCGCCGCTCCTTGACGCCGCCAAGAACCGCGCGCTGTTCGAGGAGCAGTTGCAGCTATTGCTGACCTGCTTCAACAGGCAGTCGTTTCATCACCGCGGCCAATTCTACGAATGCCCGCCGCCGGTTGAGTACCGCGGCTATAAGCTCGCCGACATCACCATGGTGCCGCGGCCCAGGCACCTGCCGGTCGAAATCTGGATGCCGATCGCCAGCGGCAAGACCATCGAGCTGATGGCGCAAAACGGCCTCAACGCCATGGTGACGCTCAACGGCGAAAAAATCCTCGACGACGTGATCCGGGCCTTTCACGCCGCCTGCCTCAAGCATGGCCGCAACATCAAGCTCGGCGAGGACGTGATCTGGGGCGCCGGCGTCTATCTCGCCGACAGCCGCGAGGCGGCCGTGCGCGACCTCGAGCCGGCCCATGACGAGCGCTTCAAATGGTTCGCGCCGTTCGGCTTCGTGCGTTACGCCGACGAGCAGGGCCGCACCTGGGGCTCGCCAGGCGCGCCGACCAGCGTGCCCAAGCTCGCCGAAGGCGTGAAGCAGAAGGCGTGGTTCTGCGGACCGCCCAAGGAGGTGATCGACGGCATCAAGTCGATCGAGGCCAAATATCCGGGACTGGAGAACTTCATGATCCATTGGGCCGAAGGGCTCGGGCCCAAGGCGTTCAAGGACCAGCTGCGCTGGTTCGCCAAGGACGTGATGCCGGCATTCAAGCGCGGTTAGGGCATTCTTCGTCATGCCGGATCGCCGCGAAGCGGCGAGTCCGGAATCCATAACCCCAGCGCTGGGGTTATGGATTCCGGGCTCCTCGCTTCGCTCGGCCCCGGAATGACCATAATGTAATTCCCGGACTGCGTATTACAGGCCGCCGGCTTTTTGCGTGAACCACGTGGGGCTGCAGCCCGGGGGAGCGAAGCTATTCCGCCGCCTGTTTGGGCGCGCGCTGCGGGGCGCGGTCGCGCAAACGCGGGATGATTTCCTCGGCGATCGCCGTCATGTTGGCGCGCGCCATCTCGTTGGGCAGCGTGCCGAACTGGGTCTTGGTCAGCGAGGTGTTGAAGCCGGCGAGATCCTGGTATTCGGCGAGCTTCTGCCGCACCGTTTCCGGCCCGCCGACGATGACGACGCCCGCCGCCATCAGCTCCTCGATCGACTGCGTCTTGCCGGTGACTTTCACCGCGCGCACGCGCTTCATCGAGGCGACGTCGGTATAGCCCGGCGGCAGCAGCATCTGCATCGGCATTTTCAGGAAATAATTGACCAGCGCCTCGAGATGCGGCCGCGCCTCGCGCAGCGCCTTCTTGTCGGTCTCGCCGACATAGATCGTGTTCGACCAGGCGAGCTGGTCGGGCGTGGCCTCGTAGCCGGCCTTCTCGGCCTCGTCGCGGTAGAGCTGGAAGAATCGCGCCACCGCGGCGATCGGGGAGAGCGTCTGGCAATAGGTGTAGCGCATGCGCGCCGCCCAGCGGATGGTCGAGCTCGAGCCCTGCGACGGAATCCAGATCGGCGGATGCGGGCTCTGATACGGCCGCGGCCACGGATTGACGTAGCGGAACTGATAGTGCTTGCCGGCGAAGGCGAACGGGCCGGGCTTGGTCCAGGCGCGCACGATCAGATCATGCGCCTCGGCGAAGCGTTCCTGCGAGGCCGCCGGATTGACGCCCGACGAATGATACTCGGCGCCGATGCCGCGCACGAAGCCGGCGATCAGCCGGCCGCGCGTCAGATTGTCGAGCATGGCGTATTCTTCGGCGACATTGAGCGGGTTGTTGGTCAGCGGCAGCGCGCGGCCGAGAATCGCGATCTTGGCGCGCTTGACGCCGCGCGCCAGCGCGCCGGCGATCACGCCGGGGATCGGCATCAGGCCGTAGGCGGTCTGATGATGCTCGTTCAGGCAGACGCCGTCGAAGCCGAGCTGGTCGGCGAACTCCATCTGGTCGAGATAGTCGTGATAGAGTTCGGCGCCCTTTTCCGGATCGTAATGGCTGTTGGGGTAAGTCACCCAGGCCGAGCCGAGCCGGCCGATCTCGTCGAGATCGGCGTGCGCATACGGCATCAGATGGAAATTGAAAAATCTCATCAGATATCCTCATGCCGCCTTCTTGCGCGCGGCCAAGAAGTCGTCGAGCGCGGCGACGAATTCTTCCGGCTTTTCGATCTGCGGAACGTGGCCGCATTTCGGAATGACCACGAGCTTGGCGCCCGGAATCGCCTTGGCGAAGGCTTGCGCGTGTTGCAGCGGGAACAGGCGGTCGTGATCGCCCCACACCAACAGCGTCGGCACGTCGATGCGGTGCAGCCATTTGGCGAGATGCGGATCGTGGCTGCGCGGCTGCCAGACGAGCTTGGCGACCGTGGCCTGGTTCTTCAGCGCCGTCTCCTCGTGCTTGGGATCGAGCACGCGGGCGATCATCGCTTCGGCGCGTTTGGGATCGTAGAAGAACGCCCGCAGCCGCGCTTCGTCGGAAACGAGAAACGGATCGATCTCGGCGACGGCGCCGTCGACAAAAAGGCCGGCCGCGTCGCAGAGCGTGAGCGAGGCGAGCCGCTGCGTGCTGCGCACGGCAATTTCCGTGGCGATAAAGCCGCCGAGCGAGTTGCCGACCAGATTGATGCGGTCGAGCTTCAGCGCGGCAAAGAGATCGAGATAGAAGTAGGCGAGGTCGTGGATGGTATCGAGCCAATCGGGCGTGTCGGATTCGCCGAATCCGGGATGTTCCGGCGCGATCACCTCGTATTTCGACGCCAGTTTCTGCAGAAATGGCAGCCATGCGGCGCCGCTGGCGCCATGCAGATAGATGAGCGGATCGCCTGCGCCGCCGCGCATCAGCCGGATGCGGCAGTCCCTCACCGCAACCACCGACGTCGAAAACTCCGCCGCCATATCCTAAGCTTGGGGGTTCCAATGGCATGCGTCAAGGACCTGTCCGGCCGTCATTCCGGGGCCAAGCGCAAAAGCACAGCAGCGTCGAAAAGAGCGACGTTTCCCGGGCGCAGCGCAGCAAAAGCGCGTTCACGCGCGTCTGCGACGCGCTGTAGCGAAGCGGAGTGGTGCGCTGCAGACCCGGGATCGTCACAGAATGAAGAGTTTGGCCGGTGTTTGTCACGATCCCGGATCAGCGGTGCACCGCTTCGCGCTGCACCGCATCCGGGAAAACAACTTGAGCAACAAATCCCCAAAGTTATCCCCAACGCGCACGGCTCGCGCCTGGACACGCGCTTTTTCTTGCAGCCCGCACGGCGTGCGCTATCATTACTCTCAGATCGCTTGCGTTCGGTTCTGCCGAAAGCGGGAGATCGCCAAGGTCGGATTGGCGTGGCGCTGAGGCGCTACCGGCATCGCACTGCGGATCTGATCCTGGCTCCCAGCCGCGGTAGCAGCGCTGAGAACGTGACGGGCGGGCTTGCGCAGGCTCGCCCGCCATGATTCGTGAGCTTGATTTTCGTCATTCCGGGGCCGAGCGAAGCGCGGAACCCGGAATCCATAACCCCGGCACAGGGCTTATGGATTCCGGACTCGCCGCTTCGCGGCGATCCGGAATGACGCGTGAAGCAACAAGCCCGCGTACCAAATACTCCCTCTATTTGACATCGCCGCCGCCGCCGCGCTTCATCGGCACGAACGAGAGCGAGCGATGGCCGATTTCATAAACCGCCGGCAATTCACCATCGAGTGGTCGCACTGCGATCCGGCCGGTATGGCGTTCAACAGCCGCTTTTTCGAATTCTTCGATTGGGGCACCTGGATGCTGTTCGAAGCCGCGCTCGGCGTGAAGCCGCCCGGGCTTGCCGCCGCGTTCGGCATCGTCGGGCTGCCGTTGGTCGATGCCGGCGCGAGGTTCATCGCCCCGGCGCGGTTCGGCGACGTCGTCGATCAAACCTCGCGGGTGAGCGAGTTCCGCCGCTCGAGCTTCGACGTCGAGCATCGGCTGACGATCCGCGGCGAGCTTGCGGTCGAAGGCCGCGAGACGCGCGTCTGGGCCGGCCGCGATCCGGCCGACCCGTCGCGGATGAAGGCGCAGCGCATTCCCGAAGAGGTTATCGCCCGGTTTCGGCCGCAGTAAGCGCTGCCGCGGCTGCCGCCGCCGCGCATTTTTCCTCCGCGCCCGTTGCGCCGTGGAATTCGACCATGGCGCGCCTGGTCAGATACACGGCCTGCTGCGTCACCACGAAATCGACGCGGCCCTCGATGAGCGCGCGCCGGCATTCCTCCGGCCGGTTGACGATTGGCTCTTCGTGCACGTTGAAGCTGGTGTTGATCAGCACCGGAATGCCGGTGCGGTCGCGAAACCGCCGCAAGATCGCGGCGAACAGCGGATTGTCGGCGTCGCGGATGATCTGCGGCCGCGCCGTGTCGTCGACATGCACGACCGCCGGAATGCGTGCGCGCCATTCCGGCCGCACCGCGCAGGTGATGGTCATGAACCGCGCCGCGTAGCGGTTGACCGGCGTGATCTCGAAAACGCGCGCGGCGTCCTCTTCCAGCACATAGGGCGCGAACGGCATGAATTCGGAGCGGCTGAGCCGCTGGTTCAGCCGGTCGTTGATGGTCGGATCGGTGGGGCTCGCGATGATGCTGCGGGCGCCGAGCGCGCGCGGGCCGTATTCCATGCGGCCGACGAACACCGCGCCGGCGGCGCCGCGCTCGACGAGGCGCGTTGCGAGGTCGACCGGATCGCCGGGCAGCCGCTCAACGTCGGGCGCGTCCGCCAGCACCGCGTCGATACGCGAGTCGAAATCCTGGCCGAAATAAACGTTGTCGAGACGGCGGCGCCGGCGCAGCCACGCACCGAGCCCGTCGCGGTCGCGCAGATAGCAGAGCGCCGCGCCGACCGCCAAACCGTCGTCGCCCATGGCGGGGAAGATGAAGATTTCCTCGATCGGCAGGGTTTCGGCGAGCAGGCGGTTGAGCCGCACATTGGCAAATAACCCGCCGGCGAGCGCAAGCCGCTTCGCCTTGGTGCGCGATAGCCAATAACCCACCGCGCCCGAGATCAAATCTTCCACGAGCTGCTGGATAGATGCCGCGATCGTCTCGCGGTTTTGGCCGCGGCAGATGGTGCGGATGGCCTTTTCCATCACCCGCCAGCTGGTGAAGTCGCAGGCGATCAGGCCGTCCGGGCCGAGCCGGAAATGCCGGCCGAGCGCGTCGCGCAGCTTTGGTTCGCCGCGCGCCGACAGCCCGGTCAGCTTGCCCTCGTGGCGCCACATGCGGAATCCGGCCGCGGTCGTGGCATGGCCGTACGCGGTCGCCAAGCTGTTCTTCGGCGCGCGCGGCACTTTAAGCCATTCGTCGCCGCCGAACAGGCATTTGAGTTCGCCGCCCTGCAAGGTGCGGATGCTATAGCTGACGTTGTCGCCGACGCCGTCGGCCGTATAGATGAGCGCGTCGTCCCAGTCGGTGAAGAACAAAGCGGCGAGCGCGTGAGCTTCATGGTGATTGACGAAGTGCAGCTCCACGTCCTCGCGAAAACCGTTCTCGGCCAAAAAGCGGTCGGCGCGCAACAGCCGGCGCTCGGCGGCGCCGCTGCGGATCATGGCGTGCGACAGGTCGCGGTTGAGCCGCTCGCGGCCGACATGCTTGCGCACCGTGTAATAGAGGTCGCGCGGCAGCGGAAAGGAGAAATAGTGCAGCGGGAACACGCCGCGGATCGTCGCGATCACGTCGACGTCGTTGCGCCCCCAGCCGGCGATGCGCAAAACTTCGTCGATGGCGAGCCAGGGCACGTCGTCGCCCCAGCCTTTTTCGCGGCGCAGCCGCTCTTCCTGGACGGCGGCAACCAGCCGGTAGTCTTCGAATGCGGCGGCCGAGGCGTCGTGAAGACCCGACTGGAATGATAAAACTTTCACGGAACCTGCACCCTCACAGCGGCCGCATTATGGGAGGCGGTGCGGGCATCGTCGAGAGGGGCCCGAACCAAGGCGTTTGATCGCATTCTGCGGCAATTGCCGGCGCCGGCGCGAAGCAATCAGGCCTTGACCCTAGCTCGCTTCCGATGGGCTCGCCGGGCCGTGCTGGTGCGGCTCATGATCATGATGATGGCCGCGACCATCATGATGGTGATGATGCCCATGATCATGGCCATGCTCGTAATCATGGTCATGATGGTGGAGGCGCTGGCGCGGCCGCGGGCCGCGTGGATCCTCGCTGAACACCAGCGACTTGATCGTCACCGGCACGGTGTATGACGGCATGCGGATGCGGCCGAGATCGATATAGTCGAAATCCCACAGCACGACGCCGTCGATGACCAGAAGCTCGCTGTCGACGTCCAGTTCGTCGCGCAGGATGTGGCCGAGCGTCTGCGCCACGTCGCCGTCCAGCATGATGAACACCGGCTGCTTCTTGGCGAGGCGCTCGGCAAGGCCGCACTTGATGCCTTGCGCGAACGCCGACAGCCGCTCGTGCGCCGGCATGCCGGTCCAGCGCAAGGCGAGCGCGATCTCGCGGTCGGAACCGACCAGGTCGAACGCCACGATATGGTTTTTGATCGCGGCAGCGAGCTTTTCGGCGTCGATCGTTTCGCCGCAGACGAATGGCGGCTGCAGCACCTGCAGATTGCGGCGCGGCAACAGCGTGCCGGGCGCCGAGATGTGGCTGGTATTGCCGGACAGTTGCACGCTGTATTCGGAGGCGCCGAGCGCGGTGGCGCGGATGCACTCGCCGGCCGGCAGCACCGGCCAGGGCAACGCGCCGGCCGCGATGCGCGCCCGGATGGCGCGGCCGAGCCACGGCCCCATGTCGCCGAAATCGCGCTGCTCGCGCTCGTAAATGTATTCGCCGACGCCGCCCGAGAACATGATGCCGTCGACGGCACCGAGATCGGCGATCGGATCGGTCAGATAGAGATGCTCGACGTCGTGCGGCATCGGCCGCTTGGCGATCGCCGCGACCAAGGTGTCGGCCATCGCGTCGGCTACCTTCTGCATGTCGGCGCGATCGATATTGTCGCCGCGATTCCAGGTAAAGCCGGCGCGTTTGGCGTGATGTCTGCCGGCCGGATCAAGCCGCACGATGGTGCCGTTCTCGACCACCTGCAGGCGGCCGCCGATATGCACGGCCGCGGTGGCGATCACCTTGCCCTTCTCGACCAGGCCGAGCTTGGTGGTGCCGCCGCCGATGTCGATGTTGAGGATGCGCTTGGCTTCGTCGCTCGACACCCGCGCCGCGCCCGAGCCGTAAGCCGCGAGCATCGATTCCATATGATGGCCTGCCGTCGCAGTGACGAACTCGCCGCCTGCCTCTGACAGCACTGCGGCGATGCCTTGCGCGTTCTCGCGGCGCAGCGCCTCGCCGGTGAGGATGACGACGCCGGTGTCGACATTATCGGGATGCACGCCGGCGGCGATGTAGGCGTCGTCGATGATGTCGCCGAGTTTTTGGTCGTCGATGCGCTCCTCGCTCTGATACGGCGTCAGCGCCACCGGCGACTGAAACAGCGTCTCGCGCGAAACCACGTAATAGCGGCTGGTCAAATCCTCGGCGAGCCGGCGCAGATGCACGCGCGAGAAAATGACCTGGGTGCCGGCGGAGCCGATATCGATGCCGACCGTGGTCAGGGAGACATTGTCCTGCCGCCACAGCGGGTTGTCCTCGAGCGGGACTTCGTCGTTCGCGAAATCGTAGTCGTGATCGTGATCGTGGTCGGAATCCTCATCGTGCACGTGGACGAGATTCTGGCCGTAGACGTGGTCGGCAAGGGTGTGGCCGGTCGGCTTCTTGTCGGCCTTGTCTTCCATGCCGGACATTCTCATTCCTTTTTGTTTTGGCACCGTTGAATGCTTTATTCCCGGGCCGATAGACCGGGTCAATGTTTTCCCGGCTGCCCAGCGCATCTCCGCTAATGCCCGCGAAGGCGGGCATCCAGGTCTGGGTCCCCACTTCCGCGGGGACGAGCGGGAAACTGGCCCCGGCCGACGGAAATCGCTCTTCAGCTCAAATGGTTACGGCCGGCCGCGATGTCCACCCGCGATGTCCACAGGCGGCTTTCCGGCGAATCGGCGTACGGGCGTAAGCTTGAGCCAACGAGTCGCGCCGCCCCGCGCGCGTGGCCGCAATGCGCTTTCACGCCGACCTGCACGTCCACTCGAAATATTCGCGCGCCACGAGCCGCGATCTCGACCTTGAGCATCTGGCCGGCTGGGCCGCCCGCAAGGGCATCGCCGTGGTCGGCACCGGTGACTTTACCCACCCGGTCTGGCGGGCCGAGCTTAAGGATAAACTCGTGCCGGCCGAGCCTGGGCTGTTCCGCTTGCGCGCCGACATCGAGCAGGCGATCGCCAAGGAGCTACCGCCCGCCTGTCAGGCGCCGGCACGCTTCATGCTCTCGGTCGAAATTTCCACCATCTACAAGAAAGGCGACAAAACTCGCAAAATCCATCACCTGATCTACGCACCGGATTTTGCCACCGCTGACCGCATCTCCGACCGCCTCGCCCGCATCGGCAACATCGCCTCCGACGGCCGGCCGATCCTCGGCCTCGATTCGCGCGATCTGCTGGAGATCGCCCTTACGTCCGGGCCCGACGCCTATTTCATCCCGGCGCATATCTGGACGCCGTGGTTCGCGGCGCTCGGTTCGCAGTCCGGCTTCGACTCGATCCGGGAATGCTATGGCGATCTCGCCGATCACATCTTCGCGGTCGAGACCGGGCTGTCGTCGGACCCGCCGATGAACTGGCGGCTGTCGATGCTCGACCGCTATCGGCTGGTCTCGAATTCGGATGCGCATTCGCCCGGAAAGCTCGGACGCGAAGC
This sequence comes from Xanthobacteraceae bacterium, assembly GCA_030038995.1. Classification (GTDB taxonomy): domain Bacteria; phylum Pseudomonadota; class Alphaproteobacteria; order Rhizobiales; family Xanthobacteraceae; genus BOG-931. The sequence continues at coordinate 8,130 of JASHQS010000040.1, read as the reverse complement.
GACCACGTTCGACTGCGCGCTCGATTATTTCGCCATTCGCGACGCGCTCAAGACCGGCAGCGGTTATTTCGGCACCGTCGAGTTTTTTCCCGAGGAGGGCAAGTATCATCTCGACGGCCATCGCAAGTGCGGCATCAAGCTGTCGCCGCGCGAGACCTTGGCGCAAGGCGGCCGCTGCCCGGTCTGCGGCGGCGCCATGACCATCGGCGTGCTGCATCGGGTGGAAGAGCTCGCCGACCGCAGCGAAGCGGACGCGTTGCCGCCGGCGACCGCCGGCGAAGTCTCGAACCTCGTGCCGCTTGCCGAAGTGCTCGGCGAGATCGCCGGCAGCGGCGCGCAAAGCAAATCCGTCGAGCGCGGCTACGGCCGGCTCCTGTCGGCGCTCGGCTCCGAACTCGCCATTCTGCAATCGGTGCCGCTCGACGACATCGCGCGGCTCAATTCAGCGCTGCTCGCCGAAGCCATCGCGCGGCTGCGCGCCGGCAAGGTTTTTCGCGATGCCGGCTACGACGGCGAATACGGCGTGATCCGCTTGTTCGAGGCCGACGAGTTGCGGCGCCGCACCGGCGGCGGATTGCTGTTCGAGGCGCCGGCATCAACGCTTGTCGCGAAGACGAGCAACAAATTCGCCCAACCTCCCCTGCGCGGGGTCCCGACAAAATTCGCTCGCGAATTTTGTCGGGTGCCCCAGCGGGAGGGTCGGACTACCGAAGGCGGCCCGGGGCGGGGTGACCGCGGAGCCGCGTTTGCTGAACCGCCGTCACCGCCACCCGCCGCCCGCATCGCGCGCGGCGACCTCCTCCCTGCAGGGGGAGGTGATGATCCGAGCGCGCTCGCCAGCCTCGACGACGATCAGCGTGCGGCAGCGACGATCGTCGAGGGGCCGCTGGCGATCATTGCCGGGCCCGGTTCGGGAAAAACACGCACCCTGACGCAGCGCATCGCTTACCTCGTCGGCGAGCGCGGCGTTGCGGCCGAGCACTGCCTTGCCATCACGTTCACCCGCCGCGCCGCCACCGAAATGCGCGAACGGTTGCGCCACAGCCTCGGCGGGGCCGCGAGCAAGATCGCCGTCCATACGTTTCACTCGCTCGGTCTCGCCATGCTGCGCGCGCACGCCAATGCGGCCGGTCTGCAGCGCGGCTTTCGCATCGCCGGCGAGGCGGAGCGCGTCGCCGCACTGGCGGCGGCGCTCGACGTACCGCAGCCGCGCGCGCACAATTTGCTCCGCGCCATTTCGAAAGCCGCGCGGAACGCCGCAACGATCGAGGGCGAAGTCGCGCAGGAGCGCGCCGCCTATCAAAAAATTCTCGCCGGGAACAACTGGCTCGACTTCGACGATCTGGTGGCGCTGGCCGTGCGCCTCTTCGAGAGCAATCCCGACGTGGCGGCGAGTTATCGCGAGCGCTTCCGCTACATTTCGGTCGACGAATTCCAGGACGTCGATGCGCAGCAATATCGCCTGCTGACGCTGCTTGCGCCGCCGCCGACCGGCAATCTGTGCGTCATCGGCGATCCGCGCCAGGCGATCTATGGTTTTCGCGGCACGGACGCGTCATGCTTTGCCCGCTTCTGCGCCGATTACCCGAGCGCCGCCGAGGTCACGCTGCCGCGCAATTATCGTTCGAGCGGCACGATCGTGGCCGCCTCGTCGCAGGTCATCGCCGGCGATGCCGCACAGCCATTTGCCGAGATCGTCCGCGGCATGCACGAGCGTATCACCATCCACGCCGCGCCGACCGAGCGCGCCGAGGCTGAATTCGTCGTCGCCGCGATCGAGCAGGCGATCGGCGGCCACAGCTTCTTCTCGATCGACAACGGCCGCGGCGGCGGCGCGCCGGCCGCGGCGCTGTCGTTTGCCGATTTCGCCGTGCTCTACCGCACCGCGGCGCAGGCCGAAATTTTGAGCGAGGCTTTGGCCCGTTCCGGCATCCCGTTCCGCCGGCACTCGAATGGCGCGCTGGCGCAGGAGCCGAACGTGCAGGCGCTGCTCGGCGCGCTCGACACCATCGATGCGTCCGATCAAGACTTGGCCGGCCGGCTCGCAGCGGCGGCCGCGCAAGCCGCAGCGCAAACGACCGACAGCGGCGAGAAGGCCGCGATCGATCTCGCTCTGCAATGGCTGCTGCGGCTCGCCGACAACTGCGCCGGCGATCAAACACGCTTTCTCGACGTGGTGACGCTGGCGGGCCATGCCGACGTGTGGGATGCGCGGGCCGATGCGGTGGCGTTGCTCACGCTGCATGCGGCAAAAGGTTTGGAGTTCGCCTTCGTCTTTATTGTCGGGCTCGAAGACGGCGTAGTGCCGCTGCGCTGGTCGAAAGCCGAAGACGCAGCCGATGGCGATGAGCTCGCCGAGGAACGCCGCCTGTTTTACGTCGGCATGACGCGCGCCAAGGATCGCCTCATGCTCAGCCGCGCCGCCAGACGGCTGTGGCGCGGCCGCGTGCGCGATCAAAAGCCTTCGCCGTTTTTGGCTGATATCGAGGCCGAGCTCGTCAAGCACCAGCGCGCCGAGTTATTGCCGCGCCGCCCCGAAGACCGCCAGCTCAAATTATTTTAAAGCAGGAAATTTACGTTAAGGCGCCTCGCACGCGCAGAGCGCTCCCTGGCCCCGTAGTAGCCGGCAGTAGAGTATGGTTTCTGTCGGCGAGCCTTACTGTTTACCGTCATCCCGGATCCGGGACGGCCGCCGCTCTACGCGCCGATGACTTTTCTGCAGCTGCGCGAATGGTATTATGCGCCGCGCAAAGGCGGGGATGCCGTCCAAGCTTGAGTCGGCATTGCAACAAAGGAGGTTGGACATCCGCCATCATTCGGCCCCAAGATCGCCAAATACGGAGAATGGACTGACAGGCGGCGGGCGCCACACTCGTCCCTGGACTCCGAACGGTCCGGAGCGAGCCGTGTCGCCTGCGACCGAGGGCGCGATGAGTGATGCTCCGAGTGCCGCCCTCGATACGACCGCGTCTGCATTGGCGGCGTTCCTCGAGGTCGAGCAAAGCGTCTTGGACGCCGTGCCGACCGGTTTGTGCGTGTGCGGCGCCGACGGGCGCTTGCACCGCCACAACGCGCGCGCCGTGGCGCTGTGGGGCAGGGCGCCGCGGCTCGATGATCCAAGCGAACTCGACAGCGGCATGTTTCGGCGCTTTGCCGCCGACGGCGCACCGCTGCCATTCGCCGAGACTCCGGTCGGCGTGGCGCTGCGCACCGGCGCAACGTTGCTCAATGCCGAACTCACCATCGAGCGGACCGACGGATCGCGCCTCCCGGTCCTGATGAATGTCGCGCCGCTGAAGGACGCCGCCGGCCGCGTCGAAGGGACAGTCTGCAGCTTTCACGAATTTACCGAGCGCAAACAGGCCGAAGAAGCCTTGCGCGCCAGCGAAGCCGAGCTGCAGACGGTCATCAACCGCACGCCGTTCATGCTGGTGCGCTGCAGCCGCGACCTGCGCTACCGCTTCATCAGCCAGGCCTATGCGGAGTGGATCGGCCAGCCGCGCGACGAGGTCTTGGGCAAGACCATCGCCGAAACGATCGGCGAAACGTCGCTCGCGACCTTGCGCTCGCATATCGAAAAAGTGCTGCAGGGCAAGCCCGACGATTTCGAGTGCGAGATGGAGTTTCACGCTGCCGGCCGGCGCACGGTGCACGTCGCCTATCGGCCCGAGACCGACGCCGCCGGGCGCGTCGACGGCTGGATCGCCTCGCTGCTCGACATCACCGCCCGCAAGCGCACCGAAGCGGAGTTGCGCCTGCTCAGCGAGGCGCTGGGCGCGGAGGTGGAACGGCGCACGCTGGAACGCGACCGCATCTGGAATGTGTCGGAGGATTTGCTCGGGGTGCGCAACTTCGAGGGCTATTTCCTCAGCCTCAATCCGGCATGGCGGCGGCTCTTGGGCTGGAGCGAAGCCGAGATCAGGGCCATGCACGTCAACGAATTGCGCCACCCCGACGATGCCGCCGGGGCGCTCGCGGCGGTGCGCCAACTGGCGCAGGGCGCCTCTACCGTGCGCATGGAAAACCGCATGCGCCACAAGGACGGCTCGTGGCGCTGGCTGCATTGGACCATGACCGAGAACGACGGCCTGATCTACGTCGCCGGCCGCCACGTCACCGCCGAGAAGGAAGCCGCCGCCGCGCTCGAAGAGGCGAAGCTGCGCGCCGCGCATCTGCAGAAGATGGAAGCGATCGGCCAGCTCACCGGCGGCATCGCCCATGACTTCAACAATCTGTTGATGATCGTCAGCGGCCATGCTCAACGGCTGAAAAATCGCCTGACCGAGCCGCGCGACCTGCGCGCCGTGCAGACCATCGCGATGGCGGCGTCGCGCGGCGAGAATTTGACGCGGCAGCTTCTGGGTTTCGCGCGCACGCTGCCGCTTGCCCCGACGGTGATCAGCCTGCGCGACACCATCGGCGGCCTGCGCGACGTGCTCGCCGGCTCGCTGCACGTCAACATCGCGCTCGCCATCGAGCTGCCGGACACGATCTGGACGGTCTGCGTCGACCGGCCGGAACTGGAGCTCGCCTTGGTCAATCTCGCCGTCAACGCCCGCGATGCCATGCCGGACGGCGGCACGCTGTCGATCGGCGCGGCGAACGTGCGGCTGCGCGAGGGCGATACGCCCGAAGGTTTGACCGGCGACGCCGTGGCGCTGACCGTCGCCGACACCGGCTGCGGCATTCCGGCCGAGCTGGTGCCGCGGGTGATCGAGCCGTTCTACACCACCAAGGGCCCGGACAAAGGCACCGGGCTCGGACTTTCCCAGGTCTACGGTTTCGCCCGCCGCTCCGGCGGCACCATGCTGATTGCAAGCGAGGTCGGCGCCGGCACCAAGGTGACGATCTATCTGCCGCGCAATCACGCGCCGATGCCGGCCGCGTCGCCGGAGGACACCGCGTCCTACCGCGCCGAAGGCGAGCACACGATCCTGGTGGTGGAAGACAACGAGGACGTGAGGGGCGTCGCGGTTTCGCTGCTCGAGCAGCTCGGCTATCGCACCATCGCGGTCGAGGATGCGGCTGCGGCGCTGGAAAAGCTCGCCACCGGCCACCAGATCAGCCTCGTCTTCACCGATGTGGTGCTGCCCGGACGAATCGATGGCGCGGCGCTGGCGCAAGCTTTGGCCGACGATTATCCGCGCGTTCCGGTCGTGCTGACCACCGGCTACTCCAAGGTGTTCGACCAAGAGCCGCAATGGCCGGTGCTGCGCAAGCCCTACCAGATCGCCGCGCTGGGCCGCATCGTTTACGACGCACTGCATGCATCGCGGGAGCGCCGCGCGGTGGCGGCGGGGTGAGGGCTGTCGAGCAATGCTTTCCGTCACCCTCGGGGTGAGGAAGCAGGGTTTTTGCGCGCGTCCTGTACCAACTGCCACACCGCGCTCGGCGTCAGCGGCAGGTCGCGCGGCTCGGCGCCGAAGGAACTGAGCGCATCGCCGACCGCATTGGCGATCACGCCGCCGACCGCGATGATGCCGCCCTCGCCGGCGCCCTTGGCGCCGAGCGGATTGATCGGCGAGGGATGCGACTCCATCACATAGCCGCGAATGTTGGGAAAATCGCTCGCCGTCGGCACCAGATAATCGGCGAGCGACCCGGTGAGCAACTGGCCGTTGTCGTCATAGACGAGGTGCTCCAGAAACGCGCCGCCAAGCCCCTGGACGGCGGCGCCGACCAGTTGGCCCTTGAGGGTCAGCGGGTTGATCATGCGCCCACAATTCTCCACCGCGACGTAATCGACGAGCGCGACGTGTCCGGTCCTGGCGTCGACCGCCACGTGCGCGGCGTGCGCGCCATACGACCAGGTGTGCTTGTGATTGTGGAACGCGCCCTCGGCCGAAAGCGGCTCTCTCGCAAGCTCGGCCCACGAGACGGACTTGCCGTCGGGGGCTTTGGCGCGCTCGTCGGCGAGCACGACCTGATCGACGCCACAATTGAGCCGCCGCGCCGCTTCGGCGCGCATCAGGTCGCGCAGCTTTTTGGCGGCGTCGAGCAGCGCCGAGCCGCCCATCACGATGGAGCGCGAATGATAGGCGCCGTAACCATCGCTGACGTACGCGGTCGAGCCGTGCAGCACCCGGTTGATGCGCTCCATCGGCATTTCCATGGCGTCGGCGGCGATCTGTGCGAACGCGGTTTCCAGCCCTTGGCCGACCCCGGATGAGCCCATGTAGGCGGTCACGGTGCCGTCGGATTCCAGAACGAGCCGCGCGCTCTCCTTCGGCCCGGCGGCGCCGCCCTCGATGAAGCAGGCCACCGCGAGGCCCTGGTAGCGGCCGTCGATGCAACAGCCCTTGAGTCTGGCTTTGTCGGCCCAGCCGAACTCGGCGAGGCAGCGGTCGAGCGTCACCTGATAATCGCCGCTGTCGAGCTCGTCCTTGCTTTCGTACGGCGCGACGGTGGCGACCGTGTACGGCATCTCGGCTTCGCGCACGAGATTGCGGCGGCGGAATTCGACCTGGTCGAAGCCGAGGTCGCGCGCCACCATGTCGAACAGCCGCTCGCGAAAGAAATCAGTCTCGAAGCGGCCCGGTCCGCGGTAGGTGCCGACCGGCGTCTTGTTGGTGAGCAAAAGCGACACGTCGAGGTCGATATTGGGAACGCGATACGGCCCGGACATGAACTGCGCGATGTTGCGCGCGCCGACCGCGCCGTTGGTGCGCATGTAGGCGCCCATGTCGACGAAGGCGTGACCGCGCAAGCCCAAGATCGCGCCGTCGCGCCGGCAGGCGATCTCGACCTCGCAGGCCGCTTCGCGCGCATGATTGATGGTCATCAGATGCTCGCGGCGGTCCTCGGTCCACTTCACCGGCCGGCCGCAATGGCGCGCCGCGAACGGGATCAAAAAATCTTCCGGATAGAACTCACCGCGCGCGCCAAAACCGCCGCCGACGTCGTACTCGACCATGTCGATGGCATCTTCGGCGATGCCCATCTGCTTGGCGAGGATGCGGCGGTTGGCGAACAGCACCTTCGCCGCGCCCGAAACCGTGAGCCGGCCGCGTGTAAAATCCCATTCGGCGAGCACGCCGCGCGGCTCCATGGGCAGCGCGGTGTGGCGCTGCGTGGCAAAGCGCTCGCGCCGCGTGTAGGGCGCGTCCTTGAAGGCCGCCGCGGCGTCACCCCGCACGGCGCGAAACAGCATGGAGACGTTGGTCGGCTTGTCGTCGAACAGCAGCGCTTGCTTGTTCAATGCGCTCTGCCAATTGGCGACCGCCGGCAGTGGCTCGATGTCGACGTCGATGGCGCCGATGGCGTCCTCGGCCAGCGCGGGGCCGTCGGCGAGCGCCATCGCCAACGCCTCGCCCACATAGCGGACTTTGTCGCGCGCCATCACCGGCTGGGCAAACGGCTCGAAATCCGGCAGCGGCTGCAACCGCATCGGCACGACCGGAATTTTTTCGCCAAGGTCCGCGGCGGTGATGACCGCATGCACGCCCGGCATCGTCTTGGCGCGCGACACGTCGATCGAACGGATGCGGCCATGCGCAACGGAGCTGCGCAAAATTGCGGCATGCAGCACATCCTTGCGGGCGAGATCGTCGATGAACTGGCCGCGGCCGCGAAGGAGGCGCAAATCTTCGAGGCGCTCGATCGGCTGGCCGACGAACGAATTGACCGTCCTCATGCATCCTTCCCGCCGCCGGCGCGCTGATAGGCGGTGCGCGCATCGAGCACCGCTTCGACGATCGAAATATAGCCGGTGCAGCGGCACAGATTGCCGGACAGCACTTCGCGCACCCGATCGGCGTCGCAATTCGGCTCTTCACTCAACAGCGCGTGCGCGGTTGTTATCATGCCGGGCGTGCAGAAGCCGCATTGCAGCGCGTGGTGCTTGCGGAACGAGGCTTGCAGCGGGGTGAGGCCCTCGTCGCGGGAGAGACCTTCGACGGTGACCACTTTGGCGCCTTCGGCCTGCACCGCGAGCATCAGGCAGGAGCGCACCGCGGCGCCGTCGACCAGCACCGTGCAGGCGCCGCACACGCCATGCTCGCAGCCGACATGGGTGCCGGTCAGCCGCAGCCGATGGCGCAGGCAATCGGCCAAGGTCATGCGCGCCTCGACCTCGACTTCGACCGGCTTGCCGTTGACTTCAAATTTGATGGGCATCTGCACTCACGCACC
>JASHQS010000039.1 GCA_030038995.1 Xanthobacteraceae bacterium | reverse complement strand
CGCTGGGGCGAGGTGATCTTCGTCGCCTATCCGAACGCCGACTTCGGCAAGCGCGATTACGCGGCGTTCAAGGCCGAGGTGGCGCGCGCCGGCCGCGATCCGGCGCATGTCCACGTCACCCAACTCATCAACACCGTGGCGGCGGCGACCAAAGCCGAGGCCGAGGACAAATGGGCCGCGATCGACAAGCTCGCGCTTGAGATCGACGCGCTGTCGCTCCTCTCGGAGGCGCTCAATTTCGATTTCGCCAAGAAGGCCATGGACGAGCCGTTCAGCGACGCCGAATTGGCGGCCATGTCCGGCCTGCAAGGCATCCGCGACCGCGTGCTGCAGGCGTGCGGCGCCAGCAACAAAAATCCGACGGTGCGCGACTTCATCCGCATCAGCGGCCGCGGCCGCGTGCACAATCCGCTGGTCGGCGGGCCGAAGGACGTTGCCGATGCGCTCGAGCAATGGTTTTGCGCGCCGGCCTGCGACGGCTTCGTGCTCTCGGCGACGCACGTGCCGGGCGCGTACGAGGATTTCGTGTGCGCTTCGTCGTCCCCGAACTGCAGCGCCGCGGCCTGTTCCGCAACGATTTTGCCGGCGCCACCTTGCGGGAAAATCTCGGCCTGCCCAAGCCTGCAATCGGCGCCTGGCGCGGAACGGTGAGCTGAAACATCGCGAGCCGTCATTGCGAGCGAAGCGACGGAAGCAATCCAGAACGGCGGCACCGCACCGGATTGCTTCGCTGCGCTCGCAATGACCGTAAAGTATCCAGACCTGAAATCATCATGCCTGGCGCAGTCGTAACATTAATGGATCGGTTTGCGTCGATTCGGTTAGCGCCTTGGCGACCATTTTGGGCTCTTACGGTCGACGCACGTGCCGCGAGCGCGCATGAGCGCGCCCATGAGCATTGTCGTCGTCATGCTCCTGTTGGCGAGCTGGCTCGGCTGCTTCTGGCTCGGCTTGCAGATCGGTGCCGGCCGCTCCGATCAGCGGCGCAGACGCGACGTGGCGGAGCTCGAACGCCGCTTCAAAATTCTCGACGGCGAAGCCGCAGGCCCGCGCTGAGGCTGCGGATTTCCAGCGCAACGGCGGTTTCGCTTGCTCTCGACCCGCCTGTGGCCTTCAATCAGGCTGCAGCTTTGATTGTCGTTCCGCAGCCTTTCGAGGCAAGCACGAATTCGGCAAACGGATCTGAGGCCGTGCAGGCTAGGCCGGGCCGCAGTCGCGGTCCGTTGCCGGCGATGTCAGCAGATGCCGGGTGCAATTGATCAGGCTCACCCCGTGCGGCGCATCCTCGTGCAGCACGGTTACGCCGGTATTGTCGAAGAGCTGCGGGACAACGATGCCTTCCGGCACCAGCGCATGCCGCTCGACGAGGGCGCGGCAGACCAGACTATGCGTGACCACCACCAACGTGCCGTTCACGCTGCGACGCCGATCCACGACGAAAGCGAACGCATCGGCGACGCGGTCGTGAAACGTCGCCCAGTCTTCGCCGTTGGGCGGCGCGAAGTCGGGCCCAAACGGATTTTCAGCCAACGCGGCATACGGCGTGCCGCGCAGATCGCCGAAATTGCGCTCCTGCAACAGCGGGCTTTCTTCGATCGTCATTCCGGAGCGCGTGGCGAGCGGCGCCGCCGTCATGCGCGCGCGCAACAAGTCGCTGCATACGATGTGAACGAAACCGATGGCGAGCAAGCGCCGCGCCAGCTGTTCGGCCTGACGCCGGCCGCGTTCGTTGAGCGGCACGTCCGGGCGCTGCAGAACGCGCGCTGCGTTGCCGTCGGTCTCGCCATGGCGGACGAGCAAAATCGTCATGCCGCATCATTAGCAGCGTTGGCCCGCGCCGGCGAGGGTTGCGCGGCAATGGAGGAGCGCGGTCTTGTCCGGGCGGCCCGGCTACTACCCGCCGCCGCCTGGCTACTATTACGGCTATGGTCCTTATTACGGACCGTATTGGGTTGGCGGCGCAGTTACTGGTGGCGCTGACAAACAACGTCCACGCTTGTACCGGCCGGCGGCGCCGAGCGGTTTCAGATCGCGCGCAAGACTTTCAATTGTTTGTGGACGCGAGAGGCAGCCATGCCGGCCGGGAGGGTGCGCGAGCCGCACTAATCCGCGGCCGAAGCTGCGAATTTTACCTTCTGTTAAGTCATTCGCGCGCTTCATGGACGCGGCGGTTAGCGATACCCAGGGCTTGGCTGCCATCGATCGCCTGGGTCTTGCGGCTCCGAAACGAGCCGACGGTATTGGTCGCTGCCATGATGCATCCTTCGCAGGCAAAAATCCGCGCGAATTCCGCTGCCGCGCGAGCGGCGCGACGCCAATCGCGGCGATCGAAAAATTGGATGATCGTTGTGTCGCTCGGCGTGGCGGCGCTGGCGGGCTTCTCGCCTCGGCTTTTTTCAGCCGGATCTTCAACCACCGTTACCGAGGCTGTGCCGGAATCGCTGTCGACCGGCGCGATTGCCGAGACCGGCATACTGGCCTGCCGGCGCCTGACGTTCGACAGCAAAGGCCAGATCGTTCGCGACGTCGTGCCGTGCGACGGCAGCGTCCGTGACGCGCGCGGCCAGCCTGTACCGGTCGGTACGATGCAACGGCTGGACGCGATCAGCAAAGCGTTTGCGGGACATTGATCGTCGTATGACAACGGCACGGCACTCGGATCGGCGGCCAATCGTGCGTACCTCATGAGTACCGGTAATCCGACAGTCCTTCTGATCTCCGACCGCGACGATCAGAGCCGCGAATTGGGCAGCTGGATCGGCCGCGTTTGTACCTGCCGAAATGTCGCCCTGGACGAGCGGCCTGCTGGTGCAAACGCTGTGGCCGCGGTCGTCACCGATGTCGCGTTTCGCGATGCCGCCGGCATTGCGCGGCTGCGATCGCTGTTGGCGCCGTATCGAGCCGCAGCAACGCCGATCATGGCTGTGCTGCGCGACAATAGCCACTACGGGCAGGTTCAAGCGGTCGCGCTCGGCGCCACCGGTGTGCTGCCGTCCACGGCGTCATCAGCGGAGGTTTGCCGGGCAATTTCTGAGGCGCTTGGCGCCGACATCCGCGCCAAGCCGGCACATGTGGCAGCGTCCACCGCCGAGCATGTCGAACAGGCAAGGCTTGAGTTTCATACCATCTTCCGCGCGGCAAGATGCGGAGAAGCTTTCACGCGGGCGGAGGTCGAGAACGCCACGGGCTCGGTGGTAGAAGCGGTCGCCGACGGCGGCATCCGCCGCTGGCTCGATATCGTCTGGACCTACGATAACGGCACGTATCAGCACTGCATGCTGGTGACGGGCCTGGCCGCCGAATTTGCAAGGAGCCTCGGTCTTTCGGCCAACGATCAGAAACGTCTGGTCAGAGGCGCCCTGCTGCACGACCTCGGCAAGGCGAAAATCCCACTGTCGATCCTCAACAAGCCGGGCCGCTTGGAGCCTGCAGAACTCACGATTATGCGCACCCACCCGGGCATCGGTCACGAGATTTTGTGTGGGCAAGGCAGCTATGAGCCGGAAATCCTCGAGGTCGTGCTGCGGCATCACGAGTTGCTCGACGGCAGCGGTTATCCGGACGGCCTGTCCGGCTCGCAAATCGGCGATCTGGTGCGGCTGACGACGATTTGCGACGTCTACGCGGCCCTGATCGAGCGCCGGCCCTACAAACAACCGATGCCGCCGACGCGCGCATTCGACATTTTACATGGCATGGGCGGCAAGCTCGAAGCCGCGCTGGTCCGGGTCTTTACGCGCGTCGCCGAAAGCTCCGCCGCACCTGTCGCTGCGTGAGTGCAGCCGACACGCAAGTTAGAGCATAATGAAGTTAACTTGATTCAGTCCATCGTCATTGCGAGGAGCGAAGCGACGAAGCAATCCAGCACGGCGCCGCCGCACTGAATTGCTTCGCGCCGCTCGCAATGACGAGCGAGTTGGATCGACCCAAAACCATCATGCCCTGGGCTTCTCTGACGAAGGTCAATTGAGCCGCAGCTCCGTAATATGCCGCGGATCGGGCTTCAGCTCGCCCTTCTCGACGCGCTTGACGAGGTCGGTGAGCACCGCATTGGCGCGGCAGGTAATGCCGACCTTGTCGCCCTCGCGCACGACGAACCCGTTCAAAAACTCGATCTCGGTGCGGCGGCCTTTTTGCATGTCCTGGCCCATCGACGGCCGCTGGCCCGACGCGGTGCGCCCGGCGTCCCTAAAACGCTGCGCGTCGCAGGCGCGCATCGCCGCCTCGTCGCCTTCGCCGGCGCGCGCGATCGTCTCCGGCTCAAGGTGCAGAATGTCCTCGAGCGCGTAGCCGAGCGCCTGGCCGACGCGGATCGCTTCGCTTCCCAGCCGCACCGCGAACCGGCGGATCGGCTCGCTCTTGAGCATGTCGCCGCCGCCGAGCCCGGTGCAGGCGGACAAGCCGTTCTGCATGGCATTGGCAACGAGCTTCGACCAGCGCTCGCCCCACAGATTGTTGGTCACCTTGGCGCTGTCGGCGTAGCCGACCAGACGGCAGATTTCCTGCGCGCGCGCGGTGATGCGGCCGTGCACCTCGCCGGCGCGGAACACGGTGTGTGCCGCGCCATGCTTGGCAGCGCCGCGGTGGACGTGGCCGGGCTCCGGCAGGCCGACCGTGATGGAGCTGGCGATGCAGCCGAGCGTCTTGCCCCAGCCGACCACGCCGGCGACGGCCGCTTCGTTCATGCAGTTCTGCAGCGACACCACGTAGCCGTCGGGCGCCAGATACTGCGCGATCAGCATCGTCGCCCAGGCGGTGTCATAGGACTTCATGCAGACGAAGGCGATGTCGACCGGCTTTTCCTTGGCCAGCGCCTGCGCGTCGGTGACGTGCAGCGCGCGCACCGCCACGGAAAATTCCGGCTCCTTCATGGCGTGCGTCACGCGCAAGCCATGCGCGCGCACGTGCTCGACATGGGCCGGCCATGGATCGATGAAGGTCACGTCCTCGCCGGCCGCCACCATATGGGCGCCGGTATAGCCGCCGACCGCGCCGGCGCCGACGATGGCGATTTTCTTTCCGGTCATGTCTTGCTCCCTGTGCCGTTTGCAGCGAGCGTATCGCGCCGCGCGGGGCGATCAAGGCAGGTTGCTCAAACCGAAATGCCGAGCGCGTTATCGAGGTCGCTGCCGATCAGAGAAAGCCGTCGATCGCAATGGTTAGCCTTTTTCCGAACAAATCAGGGTGTCAAGGGGCGCCTTCGGTGCCGCGACGGTCGAATAAGACGCAAAGCCGACATTCGTTCGCCGCCGCATTGGCGCGCAAATTTGCGTGCCGCAATCCGCTTCCGCAATCACCGCAGGATTGCCGAGTTTGCATCGCATTGTGATCGAATTTAGCGAAGAAATTTGTTCGCCGATGATGGAAGGGGATGGCAGTCATCATGGTAGAACAAATTCGATTGCCGATCGGTTCAATAGCGGTTGTCTCTGCGCTCCTCGTCTCGATCTCGGGTATCATCGGGTCGGCTGGCGCTGCACGCGCCGCCAATTGTCTTACCGCTCCGGGTTCGTCCGCGCCGCCGAATAGTCACTGGTACTATCGCACGGACCGGACGACACAGCGCAAGTGCTGGTTCTTGCGTGCCCTCGACGGATCATCGCAAGAAGGAGCCGCGAAAACGACGCAATCCGCTTCGGCGGCGGTGACTTATTCGCTGGCAGATTTCAAGGACTTCATGGCACAGCGCGGAAACTCCGACCTGTCCGACAAAGACGTCGAACAGCTCTATGCCCAGTTCCTGGAATGGAGGCGCCACCCCGAGAACACGGGCGAGGAGCACCAGTAAGTTTCCGGACGGCACGTCGATGGCGGCAACAAATGACGCCCAAGGCGGCTGCCGACGCATTTTTGCGCGATTCGGCCGATTTGGACATTACACATGCCGAAATCGGGCAAGCCCGATTTCGGCTGCGCCTCGGCCTGCATCCTTCGAGGCGCGCCTGCGGCTTGCGCCGCAGCATGAGGTGAACAAAAAAATGCCGCTGCAAAATCGCGTAACTCCGTTCGGCGAACTTTTCGCAACGCCGGCGCGCGGCTTGTTCATGGGCAACCGGGGAGGGCGGTTTCATACCGATGCGAAGACGCTGACCCGGCGGCGCTGGGTGTCGCGGCAATGGATCTGCTGCGTGCTCGATTTCAAGGGCCGGCAGCGCGACGTTTGGGGCCGTTTCTACACCGAGCTATTTCTTCTCGACGAGCCGACGGCGCTCGCCGCCGGGCATCGGCCGTGCTTCGAGTGCCGCCGCAAGGATGCGGAAGGCTTTGCCGAGGCCTGGCGCAAAGCGCGACGGCTGTGCGTTCGCCCGCGCGCTGGTGTCATGGACAGGGTGCTGCATGCCGAGCGGCTCGATGGCCGCGCCAAGCGCCTGCACGAACGTGCCTTCGACGCGCTGCCCGACGGCGCCTTTGTCGCGCTCGACGGCGAAGCGTTCGCCATCCGCGGCAAGTCACTGCTGCACTGGACGCCGCAAGGCTATGACCGCCGCAAGCCACGGCCGCGCGGCGTCGTTGTTGATGTGCTCA
>JASHQS010000038.1 GCA_030038995.1 Xanthobacteraceae bacterium | reverse complement strand
GGCGACACCGTGGCGGCGCTCAACGCCGCCGGCGTCGCCGGCCGTCTCACCCATGTCTCGACCGCGGGCGGGGCGTTTCTGGAATCGCTCGAAGGCAAGACGCTGCCGGGCGTCGCGGTGCTGATGGTGCAGGACCGATGATGCTATAATGTCCTCATCTGTCGCAGGAGGGCCCGATGAACCTTGAGCAACTGAACAAAGTCGCCGAAGCGATGACGGCGCCGGGCCGCGGCATCCTGGCGGCCGACGAATCCACCGGCACCATTGGCAAGCGGTTCGACGCCATCGGCGTGCCATCGACGCCGGACAACCGGCGCGACTATCGCGAGATGCTGTTCCGCTCGACCGAGGGCATGGCGAAATACATTTCCGGCGTCATCCTTTTCGATGAAACGATCCGGCAGAACGCCAAGGACGGCACGCCGCTGGTCAAGCTGATCGAGAAGGCGGGCACACTTCCCGGCATCAAGGTCGACAAGGGCCCGAAACCGCTGCCGTTCTGCCCGGGCGAAGTCGTCACCGAAGGTTTGGACGGCCTGCGCGAGCGCCTCGTCGAGTATCGCGGCCTCGGCGCCAAGTTCGCCAAATGGCGCGCGGTGATCGATGTCGGCGAGCGGCACGTCATGCCGAGCCACACGGCCGTCGCCGCCAATGCGCAGGCGCTGGCGCGCTACGCGGCGCTCTGCCAGGACGAGACCATGGTGCCGATCGTCGAGCCCGAAGTGCTGATGGATGGCGGCCATGACATCGACCGCTGCGCCGAAGTGACCCAATGGGTGCTCAAGGAAACTTTTCACGCGCTGTTTTTGAATCGCGTCGCGCTCGAAGGCATGGTGCTCAAGCCCAACATGGTGGTGCCGGGCAAAAAGTCGGCCAAGCGCGCGTCGGTCGAAGAAGTCGCGGAAAAAACCTTGCGCGTGCTGAAAACCTGCGTGCCGGCCGCGGTGCCGGGCATCGCGTTCTTGTCCGGCGGCCAATCCGACGAGGAGGCGACCGCGCATCTCGACGCCTTGAACCGCATTGGTCCCTTGCCCTGGCGGCTGACGTTCTCCTATGGCCGCGCGCTGCAGCACGCGCCGCAAAAAGTGTGGTCGGGCAAGCCGGAGAACGTCGCGGCGGCGCAGCGCGCCTTCAACCACCGCGCCATGATGAACGGCCTCGCCACCCGCGGCCAATGGCAGGCGGACCTGGAACGCAAGGCGGCGTAAATTATCCCCCCCCGCTGGGCACCCCACAAAATTCGCGCAGCGAATTTTGCGGGTGCCCCGTCGCGGGCGAGGATGGCGTCCATGCCCCGGCTTTACCTCTTCACTCCGCTGCTCGACGACACCGCGGCGTTCGTGCCGATGCTGGAGCGGGCGTTGCCGGCCGCCGATGTCGCGGCGGTGCTGCTGCGCCTGAGCGACGCCGACGAGCGCACGCTCGTCAACCGCATCAAGGGCGTGGCGGCGGTGGTGCAGCGCCGCGACATCGCGCTCCTCCTCGATGGCCGGGTCGCGCTCGTGGCGCGCGCCGGGGCTGACGGCGCGCATCTGACCGGCATCGCGGCGCTGTCCGCGGCACTGCCCGCGCTCAAGCCGGACCGCATCGCCGGCGCCGGCGGGTTGCGCAGCCGTGATGATGCCATGCTCGCCGGCGAAGCTGACGCCGACTACCTCATGTTCGGGGAACCCGACCGCGGCGGCGGTGGCGCCGGCCGCGGCGGCAAAAGTCCGCCGTTCGCGGCGGTCGAGGAGCGGGTGGCCTGGTGGGCGGAGCTTTTCCAGCCGCCCTGCATCGGCTACGCCGCAACGGCCGAGGAGATTCGACCGCTGGCAGCGGCCGGGGCCGATTTCGTCGCGCTCGGGGAATGGATATGGAGCGAAAGCGGCGGAGCGGAGACGATTTTGGCGGCGGCCGCCGCGAGCCTTGCGGCTGTGCCCGGCTGATGGCGCCTGCTCCTTCCTCCTCCTTGCGGGGAGGGTTGGGGTGCGGGTCGGGATGTCACGCGCAAGCGTTGACGCGCGTGAATTGCCTCTCGACCCCCACCCCCAACTCCTCCCCACAAGGGGGAGGGGAACGCGCTGAGCGTCCTGCTCAGTCGTGCATCAGCCCGAACCGAATCCGATCCGGTAACGTCGTTCGTTGGCGTCATGCCGTGCGATCCGTCACGGCTGCTGCACTCGCCGCGATTGTGAGCCTCGGTCTCGCCGCCGGCGCCAGCGCGCAAAACCCACCCGCGCCAGCGCGCCCTGTGCCGGCAAAGCACGCGCCCGCGCCGGCAAAGAAAGCCGCCGCGACGCCGCCACCTGGGCAAGCGCATGCGGCGCCGCCGGCGCAACAAAAAGGTCCCGAGCCCGATCTCGCCTTCGGCGCCTTTCAGCGCGGTTACTACATCACCGCCTTTGCGCTCGCCACGGCGCGCGCCGCCGGCAAGAACGATCCGAAATCGATGACGCTCGTCGGCGAACTCTATGCCAACGGGCTCGGCGTGCCGCAGGACGACAAAAAAGCCGCCGCCTGGTACCGGCTCGCCGCCGCGCGCGGCGACGCCAACGCCATGTTCGCGCTGGCGATGTTCGCGCTCCAAGGCCGCGCCGGCCCGCGCGACCGCCAGCAAAGCGCCAAATGGCTCGCCGCCGCCGCCAAGCTCGGCCACCCGATCGCCGCCTACGATCTGGCTCTGCTCTACATCGAGGGCGAGTTGTTCCCGCGCGATTTCACCCGCGCCGCCGAACTCCTGCGGCAAGCCGCCGCCGCCGGCAATCCGCAGGCCGAATACGCGCTCGGCACGCTCTACAAGCAGGGCCGCGGCGTGCCGCGCGACATGCACGAGGCCGTGCATCTGTTCGCGCTCGCCGCGCTCGCCGACCAGACCGACGCCGAGGTCGAATACGGCATCGCGCTGTTCAACGGCGACGGCATCGCGCGCAACCAGCCGCTGGCGGCGGAAATCTTTCGCAAAGCCGCGCTCAAGGGCAATCCGATCGCCCAGGACCGGCTCGCGCTCATTCTTGCCAACGGCGTCGGCGCCAAGGCCGATCCGATCGAGGCGGCGAAATGGCACCTGATTGCCAAAGCCGCCGGCGACACCGATCTTTCGCTCGATGAATTCGTCGCCAAGATGGACGCGACCGCGCGCGCCACCGCCGAAAAACGCGCCGCACCCTGGATTGCCTTCATCAAGCAGGCCATTGCAGCGAAAACCGCGAAGCCGCCGCAGACGCCGGCGCCAGCCGAAGCGGCGAAGAAGTGATACCAACCGCGTGCAGAACAATCCATTGCATGTCATCATCCGCGCATTGCGGATGATCCAGTAATCACCGATGCCAAAATCACCGATGCCAAAATCACCGATGCCAAGGCGTTTACTGTCATGGTCCGCCTTCGCGGACCATGACAGGTCAACAATTACGGCGATCAGTATTACTCCCCCATTTTTGGATCGATGCGCTTGGCCGCGTCGATGTCCTCCTGGCCGCCCGTTTCGTCGCCTTTCTTCTGCTTGGCGATGCCGCGCTCATAGAGCGCCAGCGCATCCTGCGGATTGATGCGCAGCGCCGCGTTGTAATCGGCAATCGCGGTGTCGAGATCGCCCTTGGCGGCGTACGACATGCCGCGGTTGTGGAACGGATCGACGAAGTGCGGATTGATGCGGATCGCCTTGGAATATTCGGCGATGGCTTGGTCGTATTTTTCGGTCAGGTGATAGATGGCGCCGCGCGTGTTGTAGGCGTGGTCGTCGCGCGGATCGAGCGCGATCGCCTGGTTGCAATCGGCCATGGCGCGGTCGTATTGCTTCTTGTCCTTGTAGGCGATGCAGCGGTTGCCGTAGGCCCAGGCCAAATTCTTGCCGCTCCAGCGGCCCGACTGGATCGACGCCGTGCAGCCGCTGACCTGCTCATCGAGCGAGAATTGCTGATTGCGGTTGACGCAGGCGTCGATCTGCCGCTGCGTCACCGCTGCCGCCGGCTTGACCGGCATTGCCGTCGCCAGCGCCATCGCCGCGCCGGCAAGCGCATACATCCATTGTTTCATGATTGCACCCCCTGTGCCCCCCTACCTTAGCGACCTTCAGCATAGCGCGAGGCGCAGTCAAAGTGGAAGATGGAACTGCCGGGCCAGTGAGGCGGCCAGCGACCCGGCTTGATCCTTGCGTCGCGGTAGCGCCGCACGCCGCCACCGGTTACATTGCCGGCGCGGGGCTGCGCGGTGCGTCAGGAGACATATCCCCGGGGCCTTATCGATCCGCAAGGGAGCTGTCCCTGACCGGGCTCGTGGGTCCGGACATATGGCGCCCACCTACTTTCGTAGGGAACCCGGGATCGACGCTCCAACGGCCGCAGCGGCTCCGCGCCTTATTTATTTTTCGGTTCCCCGGACGCGGCGCAGCACGTAGCGTAGCGAAGCAGTGCGCCGCAGAACCGGGATCGTCGGCAAGGCTGGGCTTGCGAAGGTCCCGGATCAGCGGTGCACCGCTGACGTGCTGCACCGCATCCGGGACACAAACTCTGCCACCGATCATATCTGACATCGTAACAGCGAAGGCCGAGCTGCGCCGCCAAGCGGCGGCGCGGCGCGATGCGCTGCCGGCAGAAAAACGCAAGGCGGCGGCGGAGGCGATTGCGGCGCGGGCGTTTCCGCTGCCGGTCGCACCGGGACGCATCGTCTCCGGCTTCATGCCGATCAAGAGCGAGATCAATCCGCTGCCGCTGATGCAAAAGCTTGCCGGCGCCGGCGCGCGGTTGGCGCTGCCGCGCATCGTCGGCCGCGGGCATCCTTTGAGCATGCGGGCGTGGGAATTCGGCGCGCCGCTTACGCGCGGCCAATGGGGCATTCGCGAGCCGGCGGCGGATGCGCCGGAAGTCGATCCCGATATTTTGCTGGTGCCGCTGCTTGCCTTCGACCGCGCCGGCTGTCGCCTCGGTTTTGGCGCCGGCTATTACGACATGACCATCACGCCGCTGCGTGGACGCAAGACCGCCATCGCCGTCGGCATCGCCTTTGCGGCGCAGGAGGTGCCGGCCGTGCCGCGAACGGAGCGCGACGCGCGGCTCGATCTCGTGCTAACCGAGGGCGAGGTGATCGATCTGCGAGGACGTTGAGGCATGCGCATCCTGTTCGTCGGCGACGTGGTGGGGCGCAGCGGCCGGACGATCGTTTACGAGCGCCTGCCCGGACTTGTTCGCGACTGGAAGCTCGATCTCGTCGTGGTCAACGGCGAGAATGCCGCCGGCGGCTTCGGCATTACCGAGACCATTTATCGCGAGCTGCTCGATGCCGGCGCCGATGCGGTCACGCTCGGCAATCACGCCTGGGACCAGCGCGAGGCGCTGGTGTTCATCGAGCGCGCCGAGCGGCTCATTCGCCCGATCAACTATCCGGCCGGCGCGCCGGGGCGCGGCGCCGCTCTGATCGAGGCCAAGAACGGCGGCCGCGCGCTCGTCGTCAACGCCATGGGCCGCGTCTTCATGGACGCGCTCGATGATCCGTTCGCCGCCGTCGACCGCGAGCTTGCGGCCTGCCCGCTCGGCCGCGGCGCCGATGCCGTCGTGGTCGACATTCACGGCGAGGCGACCAGCGAAAAACAGGCGATGGGCGTGTTCTGCGACGGCCGCGCCAGCCTCGTGGTCGGCACCCATACCCACGCGCCGACCGCGGACCTGCGGCTTCTTCCGGGCGGCACCGCCTTCGTCAGCGACGTCGGCATGACCGGCGATTACGATTCCATCATCGGCATGCTGAAGGACGAGCCGCTGCTCCGCTTTTTGCGCAAGATTCCGTCGGCGCGCTTCGAGCCGGCCTCCGGGGCCGCGACCTTGTGCGCGCTGGCGGTCGAGACCGACCCGGCGACCGGGCGCGGCGCGCGCGTCGGCGCGGTGCGGCTCGGCGGCTGTTTGGAACCGGCGCTGCCGGCGTTCTGGGCGCACGATGGGGGCACCGCCTGACCTTTATTTTTGCCCCGCGCGATCATATTAGTTCGTCATTGCGAGCGACCCGCTTACGCTCGCTGCGCGAGCTACGGCGCGGTTTGAGTCACGCCGCAGCGCGCAGCGCGAAGGCGGAAGCGAAGCAATCCAGGGGCCGGTGCACGAAAATCTGGATTGCGTCGTCGCCTCGCTCCTCGCAGTGACGAAACAGAGAACATGCCATGGCCGGACATTCGCAGTTCAAGAACATCATGCACCGCAAGGGGCGGCAGGATGCGGCGAAATCCAAATTGTTCGGCAAGCTTGCCCGCGAGATCACGGTCTCGGCCAAGCTCGGCCTGCCCGACCCGACGATGAATCCGCGGCTGCGCGCCGC
>JASHQS010000037.1 GCA_030038995.1 Xanthobacteraceae bacterium | reverse complement strand
ATCTGCGCGTCGACGGCAAAGTACCGGACGAGTATCACGACCCCGTCGCCGGCCTTTATCGCTGCGGCGATGGCCGCTGGGTACGGCTGCACACCAACCTGCCGCATCATTGCAGCGGCCTGCTCAAGCTGCTCGACTGCGAACACGACCGCTCCGCGGTCGCGCGCGCGCTAAAGGGCTGGCGCACCGAGGATCTGGAGGACGCCGCCGCCGCGGCCGGCCTGGTCGTCACCGCCTGCCGCTCGTTCGCCGAATGGGACGCCCATCCGCAGGGGCGCGCGCTCGCGCAATTGCCGCTGTTTTCCATCGAGCGCATCGGCGACGCCCCCGCCGAATCGCTGCCGCCCGGCGCCCGACCGCTGTCCGGCCTAAAAGTGCTCGACCTCACCCGCATCATCGCCGGGCCGGTGTGCGGCCGCACGCTGGCGGCGCACGGCGCCGACGTGCTGCGCGTCACCGCGCAGCATCTGCCGGACCTGCTGCCGCTCATCATCGACAGCGGCCGCGGCAAATTATCGACCACAATCGATTTGCAGCAGACCGCTGGACGCGAGACGCTCGCGACGCTGGCACGCCAAGCCGACGTGTTCGTGCAAGGCTACCGGCCCGGCGCGATCGCGGCGTTCGGCTTCGGCCCGCAGGACGTCGCCAAGCTGCGGCCCGGCATCGTCTATGTGTCGCTCTGCGCCTACGGCCACGACGGGCCCTGGGCGAAGCGGCGCGGTTTCGACTCGCTGGTGCAGACCGCAAGCGGCTTCAACATCGCCGAAGCCGAGGCGTTCGGCGACAGCACAAAAGACAACGAGCCGCGCGCGCTGCCGGCGCAGGCGCTCGATCATGCCAGCGGCTATCTGCTCGCCTTTGCGGCGATGGCGGCGCTCAGCCGCCGCGCCGAGCGCGGCGGCTCATGGCACGTGCGCTGCTCGCTGGCGCAGACCGCCACCTGGCTGCGCGGGCTCGGCCGCATCGACGGCGTCAAATGCCGGGACCCGCGCCTTGCCGACGTGCGCGATCTGATGGAGGAGACGCCGTCCGGCTTCGGCACGCTCGCCGCCGTGCGCCACGCCGCCACGCTGTCGGAGACGCCGCCGCACTGGGCCCGGCCGGCCGTGCCGCTCGGCACGCACCCGCCGGCGTGGCCGCAATAGAAAATTATGTTTCCCGGGCGCAGCGCAACACGAAGTGGTGCGCTGCAAACCCAGGATCGTCACCGGCTCAGTATATGAAGGCCCCGGATCAGCGGTGCACCGCTTCGCGCTGCACCGCATCCGGGAAACAACATTTGCTACCTCACCGGTCCAGCTCCTTGAAATAGCGGAAGATGCCCCATTGGCTGAACGCAATGCGCCGCTCCGAGGCGAGGTACGCCTTGATGCGCGGGCGCGCGGCGACGCGGTCGTGCAGTGCGACAAGGAGCGGCACGCGTTTTTCGAAGCGTTTCATGCGCTTGGGGAAGGCGTAGCGCAGCCCCTCGACGATCTGAAACAGCGAAAGATCGACGTAGCTGAGCCGCCGCCCGACCATGAAGCTGCCGCCATTGTTTTTCAAGACGCGCTCGAAATAGCCGCAGAATTTCGGCATGCGGTAGCGCCAGAAATCGGCGGTACGGCGCTTGGCCGCCGGCTTCTGCTCCTCGTAATAGAGCCAGCCGGACACCGGATGATGGGTGTCGTGGATGAGCACGACGAGGTCGGTTATGGTGAGCTGCAGCTGATGCGCCCACAAACGCCCGACCTCGTCGCGCGGCGCAAGCCCAAGCTGCGGCCCGAGATAGAACAGAATGAGCGCAGTCTGCGCGATGATGGTGTTGCCGGCCTTGAGAAACGGCGGCGCATAGGGCGGCCGCTGCAGCCGCTTGTCTTCCAAGATTTTCATCATCGCCGGGACGCCGCGTTTGCCGGGTCGGCGCGCCACGTCGACGTAATCGGCGCCGGCTTCTTCCAGCGCCAAGCGGACGAATTCGCCGCGCCCCTGAATGGTCGGCCAGTAATAAAGCTCGTAGCGCATGGTCCTCATGCCTTCGCTGCCGCTCTGCGCACCAACGCGAACGCCTATCTGCCGCCATGCAGTCGTACCGTCAACCTTGGCCTTGCGCGCGTTTGGCTGATGGCCCGAACCGCATCGGTGAAAACAAACCAGCGATGACGCATCATGACGCTTGGATCGGGTTGCTTTTTTCGGCAAATGCGGCTCGATCTTCGATCACCACTCGTCGTCGGGCCAAAATAAATTCGCTATCGGGTGCTCGATTCCCATCGGTTGACCAAGCCGTTGAATCGGCACATGGTGAAATAGATCTCAGCCGCGGAGAAATCGGCGAATAGATTCCCCAAAAATGCGCTGAACGAAACTCCGCCGGTGCCGTATGGTATCGACCGTTGCCAACGGCGACCCGGCGCTCTTTCGCCCCGGTGGATCAGCATCGGTTCAGAGCGCGCATTTCGATATTGGCGTCACTGCGCGATAATGAACGCGGTTACCTATGCGAATTCTGCTTGTCGCCGAGAAATACCCACCTATCGCGGGCGGTGGGGAGACGCACCTGGAACTGCTCGCCACCGGGCTCGCCGCGGCGAACCACGAAGTAACCGTGGCGACGGATGGCAAAGGGTTGCGGCCGTCCGCGGATGACCGCGATGGCGTACATATCCTGGACCTACCCGGCCTTGCGGATGCGTGCAACGAGTTAAGCTGTTACCGGGCAGTAGAGTCGGCATATCGCGTGCTGACGACGCGGGAAGCGGACCTGGTGCATGTGATCAATTATGTCCCGGCATTGATCCTGAGCTGGCTACGGCCGTCGGTACAAGTGCCACTGGTTTTTTCCGCATTCGAAACTTTCATCCCGTCGAAAAGGGTCTTTGGTCTTTTCGACGATTTCCAGCTTGAGGCGACGCTGCAGCGCTCGCTTGTGCAGTCCCTCCGCGCGGACTTATTAATTTGCGGCTCAGCGGCATATCGACAATGGGCGCTTCTCGCCGGCTTCGACGAGCGCATCGTGCGTCTGATACCGTTTGCTACCGACGCGGCGCGCTTTTCGTTCGCGCCCGACACGCGCAAAGAGTTTCGCGCCAACCGGGGGTGGTCCAAGGACGAATTCGTATTTCTGGTGCCGGCACGGCCGATACCGCGAAAGCGCATTGAAGATGTGCTCGCGGCCGCCGCAACGATTTTCGGAAAATACCCCATACGAGTGGTTCTCACTGCTCCGACGGACCGTCTGGACGCCGCATACCTGCGGAAACTCGAGGCGCAGGTGCGCGGCAGCGGTATCGGCCGGTGCATAAGCTGGGAACGCGACCTTTCATGGCGAGACATGGCGCCGCTCTATAGCGCCTGCGACGCAGTGGTTCTGCCGTCAGGCAATGAAGGATTCGGGGTCTCGCTGTTAGAGGCGATGGCGGCCTCGCGTCCCGTTATAGCGACCGCCATCGCAGGACCCGACGAATTCCTCCGCGATGGCATTACCGGTTATGTCTACCCGCCGGCAGACGTCGACGCCCTGGCTGAAACGATGGTGCATGTGATGCTCAGCGACTCAGGCGGCGTTGTGGCGCGCGCGCTCGCGCTGGTCAGATCGGAGTTCTCGGTGGCGAAAATGGTCAGCCGCTACATTGAGGCGTACTCCAGCTTGACGCACGCAAGCGGGCCCGGTTGAACGGGCGGTCGGGCCGTCGAGCGGAGGATCGTCAAGTACCACCGAACGTCGCTTCAGTCCTCAGGCGGAAACTCCCGTTCAATCTGGGAAAACGACCGATCAAGTATATCGACGATGTCGTCCAAGATTGCCTTGGTCGCAATCAGTGGCGGGGCAATGTTGGTCGTGTGTCGCATGTTCACGAACAGGCCATTGGACCTGACCAGTTCGTTGAGACGGAACAAGAAGGTCCCCTTCTCGTCTCCTCCAGGATACGCTTGCCGCGTTCTGCGGTTCTTCACCAACGCGATGCTTAGGATCAGACCCAAGCCGCCAAAGACCTCGCCGACGATCGGATGGTTATCGCGCAGCTTGCTGATGACGCGTTCATGGAAGTATTTACCCATCTTATTGGAGTTCTCTACAAGACCTTCGCGTTCGATAATCTCCAGATTCTTCAGTCCCGCTGCCATTACCACCGCATGGCTGCCAAACGTCACACCGTGGTAGAAATTTCCCAGGCCCGCTTTGGCTTGATCAAAGGCTTCCGCTATTTCCTGCTTGGCGATGAGCCCTCCCACGGGCAGTTCTCCGCTGGTGAGGCCTTTGCCGATGACTATGATATCGGGGACGATGTGGAAACGTTCCATACCGAACCATGTGCCTGCTCTGCCGAATGCCAACGTCACCTCATCGGCGATGAGCAGAATCTGGTTTTCATCGCAAATCCGGCGCACCTGCGGCCAGTAGTCCGGGCTCGGCAGCGATGACCCTACGCGGAACGGAGTGGCGATAAACGCGGCGATGGTATCTGCACCCTCCGCTGCAATGACGTTTCGCAGGTCGGCGACGCTGAGCATGCAGCAATCGGACGGGCTCCGATCCCGGTATCCCCACGGGCATCGGTAACAGTGAGGGGCGTCAACCTGCAGAACGCCCGGCATCAATGGCTCGAAAATCGGATTGTTCCGATCGCCGTGGCTGCCGATGCTGATGGCTGCATAAGTCGAACCGTGATACTCCGGCCGCCGCGAGATGATCTTTGTCTTCCTGGTGTTGCCTGAGAGGAATTGATATTGGCGCGCAAGCTGGATGGCGATTTCTACCGCCTCGCTGCCGCCGCCGCAAAAAAAGGTCCGGTTCAGCGAGCCGGGGGCGAGATCCGCTATCTTCTTTGCCAGACGTATGGCCGGAACCGTGGCGCAGCCGTGGGAAATCGGAGCAAAAGCGAGGGTCGTCAGCTGGCCGGCAACCGCCTCCGCGATCTCCGGCCATCGGTGTCCGATCGCTTTTACGAAACCGCTGGAGTTGCCATCGATCAGTTTATTTCCGGCGATATCATACAAATAGCAGCCCTCCGCTTTGACGATGATGCTGTATCTGCCGTTGGTTTGAAGGTCGCTGGCTCGCCGGTCCTGCATCCACAGGTGGTCTCGGCCCCAGGTCAGGAGCTGGTGGAGATTGAGACCGTCAACTGCTGCTTCCGGCATGGTTGAACTTCACGGAGCTGATTGCATGATTGCGGACGATGAAGGCAAGCGCGGCGATCGCCCAATCGTATCGACCGGGGTGCAATAAGGAGAGACTTTGTCTATCGTGGCCGGTCGCCCATATCAATCGGCTCGGCAACCGACCAATGGAATTGACCGCCGGATCAAAGGGGTAGTTTATAAGGCATGGTTCGGTCAAGGCGGACCGGCGAAGCGCCGCATCGTCGAAGCGGCTGCCACGTGATTTCCCTGCTTGCCGTATCCGACTCGTTCCTCGATTATCGGCGCCGATCACGGGGGCGCTGCCTGTCAACGTGGGATGACCATGAATTATAACGGATCCACCATAGCGCTCGGCACGTGGCCGATGGGCGGCGACGGCCGCTATGGAAAGATCGACGACGGCGAGGCAACGAGGACAATCCACGTTGCGTTGGAAAGAGGCGTCACGACCTTCGATACGGCGCCCGGATACGGCGGCGGTCACGCCGAGGAATTACTCGGCGCTGCGCTGCGGGGACGTCGAGAGCAAGCGATCATCATAACGAAGTTCGGCGTCGTTGCCGGACCACCAGGTCAACCCGGCCGAGATTGCAGTCGAGCCTGGACCTTGAGCCAGCTGGAGGAAAGCTTACGTCGGCTGCAGACGGATTATGTCGATGTGTATATGGTGCATTGGCCAGATCCGAAAACGCCTCTCGAAGAGACCATGAGCGCGCTGGACGATCTGGTCCGGGCCGGCAAGGTACGCTTGGTCGGCGTTTCAAATTTCGATCTCGATCTTATCGTAAAGTGCCGCAACCTGCGGCCCGTGGACGTCCTCCAAGTCGGCTATAACTTATTCGACCGCCGCATGGAACGGAACGTATTTCCCTATTGCCTTCGGCACGGCATCGGCGTGATGGCATACGGACCGCTGGCCCATGGCCTGTTGAGCGGAGCCTTTGCCGAGGACTTCAAGTTCGAACCACGGGATTGGCGCTCACGAGGAGTGGTGTCCGGTCAACCTATTCTCTCTGGAGAGAACTTTCGCCAGAACGTCCGCGTCGTCAATCGACTGCGCGACGAGGTCGCGACGCCCAGAGGACTGACCGTCGCACAGTTGGCGCTTGCCTGGGTGCTGCGTCACCCGGCTGTCACCACCGCCATCGTCGGTGCCCGCTCACCCGCCGAGCTCAGAGAGAACATGGCTGCTACGCGAACAACGCTGTCGGATTCGGACTTGGCTCTTATCGAACATATCATGCTCGGCTCGGTCGGACAGGTCGACGTTTTTCTGCCGTTTCGCTGGGCCATGGAAAGTTGGGCCTAGCGTCGCCTCGGCAGGTTTGTTTGCTGCGTTGTCGCGGAGCCGGCATGGCGATAGAGGGGTATTTGGTCGATGGTGACGCCGCCCTTTTCCCGTGACCCTGCGGCGCGGCGCGATCTCGACCAGCTCAAGCGCCATGTCGCGGCCACTTTCCTGATCTCGGCGTCGGGACGGATCGAGCGAGGACCACTTCGTCATTTAGGTCCGCGGCAAACATCGGCGGTGGAAATCGTCGCCGGGCCGCGGCTGTTCTTCGCCGGGTGCTCTGCAGGCAATATCGTGCATGTGCGTCATGATGTCGACGATGAGACGGCCTCGCGTGCGATCGCCGCCGCCGAAGCCGAGCCACCCTGGCGCAACCTTGAAGCCGCGCCGCGCTTTCTGGACGCGGTCGCCGCGCTATTTTCGCGCAACGCTCCCGTCGAAATCATCGGTCCCGAGGTGGTATTCGCGCTGACGCCCGGCCTCACCTATGAGCACGCCGCCACGATCGTGCAGGCCGACACGGCAGAGGGCGAGCAGCTGTTGAACCGCCTCGCCGCAGAAGGCTTGCCGCAACCGCTGTTGGACGCCGGTTTTCTGAACCTCGAGGATTTTTGGTGGCCTTGGTGCGCCGCAACAGACGGGCATGAGATCTTGTCCATGGCTTTCACACCGCATCTTACCGAGGCAGGTGCGGAAATCGGAGTATTCACATTCCCGCCATTCAGAAGTCACGGCCTCGCGGCCGCCGTCACGGCCGGCTGGTCGTCGCTCGACAGCCTCAAAGGCCGCACCCTGACCTATAGCACTCCGACCAGGAACCGCTCGTCGCGGAACGTTGCGGCCCGTTTGGGCTTGCGTTCTATCGGGGTACGCATTTTCATCAAGTAATGCGCCTCGATAATTGTAACGGTGTGAGTGTTTGACGTCGGCGGCAGCGGATTCCGCTGGCATCGATCATGGCGACGCTCTAGCTTCGATGACTCAGAATGATCGACGAATTTTGGTATAACAAGCGGGTGCTCGTTACGGGGGCCGACGGCTTTATCGGCTCGCATCTCGTAGAGGAGCTGCTGCGCCGCAAGGCCAGGGTGACCGCGTTTACGCGCAGCACCTCCACGCACGGCACGTCACAAATCGAGCTCAAGCACCTCAAATCCGTCGCCGGTGAACTCGAGCGCGTCATTGCCGGCAGCGTATCGAGCCCGGAAACCACACGGATTATCGAGGACGCGGCGCCCGACGTGATCATGCATCTCGCCGCCGAAGCCTACGTTCCGCGCTCCTTCGAGCATCCTGAAGAAGTCTTCGCGGTCAACGCCATGGGCACGCTCTATGTGCTCGAAGCGGCGCGGCGCCTGCCGAGGCTCGAGCGGGTCTTGGTTACGAGTTCATCGGAGATCTACGGAACGGCGCTCGGCGACCGGGCGATAGACGAGAGCCACCCGCTCAATCCTACCTCGCCGTACGCGGCTTCCAAGGCCGCCGCCGACCGGCTCGCCTACTCTTACCGCGACACCTGGAAAATGCCGATCGCCATCATCCGGCCGTTCAACTGTTACGGGCCCCGGCACGTCTACGATGTTATTCCAAAATTCATCAAGCTGGCGTTGGAGGACAGGGATTTAACCATCTACGGCAGCGGCGAACAGCGCCGTGACTTCACCTTCGTGACAGATATGGTGCGCGGCTTTCTTCTCATGGGCAGCCATCCCAAGGCAATCGGCGAGGTCGTCAATTTCGGCTCGGGTGTGAGCCATTCGATTGCCCATACGGCCGAGCTCATTGTGGCCTTGGCCGGGAGCAGCAGCCGCATCGTCAATAACACAGCGCGGCTCGCCGAGGTCAATCACCTGCGCTGTGACGCCGCGAAAGCAGGGCGGCTTTTCGGCTGGAAGCCCGAAGTCGACCTGGAAGAGGGCCTGAAAATGAACATCGAATGGGTGCGGATGCAGCGCCGGCGATAGTTCACCGCCCAGGGCACGCCGATGCGGCTCGGCCGCAGGCCGGCAGAACCGTTTCGCTGACGGAATTTCCGATAGCAGCGACGTCGGCGGACATCAGCCGCCACGCCGGCCGGCACCGCCGGCAATCCTGCCGGATATGATTGCACTGCCCGCCCCTCGCGCGTGGAGCTCACGAGAGCGGGAAGTTGCCAACTACGTCGGAATGCGGGATATCGGGACGGAGATCACCCTTCAGCAGATCGCCGACGCCCGCACCGGCGGCGCCGCAAACGGCACCGAGCATGCTTAGCTGGTCGCGAACCATCTTGGCGAAATATCCGCCGCTGTTGAGAAGATCTCCGGGGCTTCCGACTTCCACTATCCTGCCCTCTTCAAGTGAAATGACCCTATGGACATGCCGCAATGTCGTGATTCGATGCGCTGCGATTATGACCGTGCAATCCTTGAACAGACTCTCCAGATTCTTGACCACGGCCGCTTCGGTTTCTTGATCGAGTGCCGCTGTCGATTCGTCCAACAAGAGAATTCTCGGCTTGCGGACGATGGCGCGGGCAATGGCGATGCGCTGGCGTTGCCCTCCGGAGAGCGCACCG
This sequence comes from Xanthobacteraceae bacterium, assembly GCA_030038995.1. Classification (GTDB taxonomy): domain Bacteria; phylum Pseudomonadota; class Alphaproteobacteria; order Rhizobiales; family Xanthobacteraceae; genus BOG-931. The sequence goes on along the minus strand of JASHQS010000037.1, from coordinate 17,074 downwards.
ACGATGGTTTCGTATCCTTTCGGCAGCCGAACAATGAACTCATGAGCGCAGGCCACTCGCGCCGCCTCGACAACTTCCGCCCGCGATACCGCCGAAGCGCCAAGATGAATATTCTCGGCAATCGTTCTGTTGAAGAGCCAGCAGTCTTGAGGAACCACGCCCATTCTTTCGCGTAACCAGTGCGGATCAAGTTCAGCCGTGCTCGTGCCGTCGATCTCGACACGCCCGGCAAACGGCAGATAAAGTCCCTCGATGAGCTTTATGACGGTGCTCTTGCCCGATCCCGACGGGCCGACGATGCCGACGACTTCCCGGGGACGGACGTGGAAGGAGACGCCGTGCAGGATTTCGCCGCCGTCGGCCGCATAGCGGAAATGCACCTCGGCGAAACGGATGGCGCCGTCGAGCCGAGCGGGCCGGACCTGCCGCCCGGGGTTCGCCTCCGATTGCTTCTCCAGGAGCTGATTGATCTCAGCCAATCCGGCGAGCGCATGCTGTGTATCGTAAATGGTCCCCGCCAGGCGGTTTATCGGACGAGTCATCAGCCTGTTCATCAGATACACCGCCATGATTTGACCCACGGTCAGCGCGCCTGAAATGACTTGATGCGCTCCGATCCACAAGATTGCGCCGATCGCCAGCCGGTCGACGATGACGCTATAGCGGCTGACCGCGGTTCTGAAATCGGCCAAATCGCCGCCCGTCTCGGTGGCTTCGCTCAGCTTGCGATTGATCTGGTTGGCGGCATATTGTTCGGCGTGATTGGATTTGACGGTTTCGATGCCCGCCAAAACCTCCAAAATCAGGTTGTTGCCTTCGCGCCGGGTTCGCTGGCCCTCGCCCACCGCTTTCCTGAGCTTGGCGATCGTCGCGCGGGCAACCGCAAGATAGACCGGGAACCGTATGAACATGATCAAGCCGAGCATATGGCTGAAATAGAAGCCAATCGCGACGCAAACGACGACGAACAGAAGATCAACCCAGAGTACGGCAACCGAATTCGATATCACTCGATGCATGACCGAGAGTTCGGCGATGCGCGACAATACTTCCGAACCTTTGATGCGCTCAAAGTCGCCGACCGGCAGCGCCAAAATGTGCTTGGTAAATCGCGAGATCAAATCCATGCGGATGCGCTCTCCGATCTTTCTCGACAAAAGATGCGAGAAATGCGACAGCCCGCCGGAAAAAGTCGTCAGCGCGACAAAGCCGATTATGACCAGATCGATGGCCGTCGACCGGCGATGCGCAATGATGGCATCGATGATGAGCATGAAGCTGATCGGCAGCGTCAGCTCCAAAGCGTTGACCAGAAGCGACAAAGCGGCAATAGAGCCAAAGGCAACCTTGAATCGTTTGACGAGCTGCCATATGGCGCGACGATCGATCCGGTCAAGCGACGTGTACGAAACCAGGCGCGCGACGGTACCTGTCCAGGCCTCCTCGAATTTTGCATATGGCAGCCGCACGGCGGCGGGCGTATGCAAGCCACGGACAACCACGTCGTCGCCGGCGAGCTTGGTGACGACCACGACTCCGGCGCCGGTCAATTCTGCAAGAACCGGCTCTCCTAATGTCAGGAGGTCTTCGCGTCCGACCCGCATGATGGCAAAGTGCAGGCCCAACGTGTCCGCAAACCGCACAACCGCGGCGATGCTCGGCTTGCCAAGCCTTGCGATGCCGTCGGCAATCGATTTGAATTCGGTCCAAACGCCACATTGATTGGCAAAAAAGCCGAGGCTGCGAGCGGCATTGTTCAGCGCGGATTGCGTCTGCAATCGAATTTCGCCGTCCGCCGCCTCAACTGCCATGTCTGCAGCCCGCGATTGATGGTGGTGGCCGCTTTCGCTCGAGCGCGCGCGCCTAGGATGGAAGCGGTTGCGTTTTCGCCGCCGGCGGAATCCAATCGACCGACGGCCCGCGAATGTTTTCGGCCGACAGCCGCCTCGAGCTCAGAATGTCGCTCAGAATGGATTCCAGCTTCTGCGGAAATGTGTTGCCCGTGTCGAGGGCAACGCCATGTTTTCGCGCTTCGCATCGCATGCGAGTTACCTCGTCGGGATGGTCCAGAACCCACGCCAGCTTGGCCGCAAGGTCGTCGGCACAGTGAACGTCGCTGACCGCTATGCAGCCGCCTCGATCGATCAAGCGCTGTGCCGCCGGCAGTTTTCGAATGAGCTCGGTTGAGGCGATCAAGCAACCGCCGCAGGTAATGACCTCCCGCGCGATCGCCGGAGTGTGAAATTTAATCGGAAAATTCTGCTCGAGGCAGCATACCGCCACGCAGCGCCGGATGAACTCCGGCACGCGCCAATGCGGAAGATACGGCAGCTGGCAAACATGTCGTTGCAAAGCATTAGCCTTGAGATAGTCGCGAAATACGCCGTCGTTGCCTAACGGCGCATGCGCCATCACCAGCAGACCTGCGCGAGCGCCGGACGCCAGCAAGCGCTTGAGCGCTTCCAGCAGCGCGTAGATCCCTTTTTCCTTCAACAACTTGCCATAAATGCCGAAATATCTCAGCGACGGATCGAACTCGCCGAACGACGTATCGCGAAAATCGGGATCATTTTCGTCCGCCATTTGGCCAAGCAGCAAGCCAACGTCGAGCGCCTCTCCTTCCGGCGTAAAGAGCTCCTGCAGCCGCACCAGTTGCGGGTCGACGGCAAGTCGCGTCGGCGCGACGCCCGCCGCCGCCATTTTTTGCGCCACGGCCGAGCCGCAAATCACGGCCGCAGCCGAAGTGAAAATATGATTGTACAGGGCGACGAATTGCGGCAGCGCCCACAAGCGGCCAACGTCGCTGCCGGCGGTGCGCACCAGATGCGGCAGTTGCGTGGCCTGGGCGATGATGTGCCCCGCTATGCAATATGGCTCCGCGTAATAGGAATGAATGATATCGATTGCGCCCTGATGCGCCAGCTCCAAGCCGAGCGACGCCAGCTTGGCTATGTATGGCGTGCCAGCGGGGACATGCCACTGGCGGCGCCTGTAGGGGTCGGTCCAATGCACCTTCACCGACCCGGGTCCATACTGCGCCTCACAGCGAGCCCAATCCTCGTCGCGCATGTATAGCCGAGACGGCGCACCCGCTTCCTTGGCGTTGGTAATGACGTGAACCGAATGTCCGCGCTTCGCCAAGCCGTGCGCCGTCCAGTATGTCCGCATGCTGACTCCGCCCTCGATCGGCGGAAATTTTCCGACGATGCCGATCTTCATTGGACCACTTCCAAGAAGCCGCCGGCATTGAGGAACGCGCCAAGCGACGTGCGCAAATCGACTGCACCGGCGCCCGATTCTTCAAGCACTCGATCGAGCGCCGTCCATGTCTGCATTCGCTTTAAAGCCGTCGCAAAAGCTTCCGGGATCTCGACGATGTTCGGACCGGGGGCTATCATGAGAAAATGGTTGCGCCGGGTTGGCAAGCCGCCGCTTGCAGCGCCGCCCTCAAATACCGAGCGCACGTCGTAATCCATTGGCAAAATCTCCGTTCCCCGCGCCACCCGCACCAATGGTTTTCGCTGCGGCAGTTCCGAACCGACCGGAGGCAAAGCGCCATCGGTGGCGCGAAACATCCTGCTCCTTGCCACCGCCATTTCGAGTCTCGCGACGTCGACAATGAACGGCGGCGCAGGCGGCGCCGATTTCCAATGATTCAGCAGGAATTCATAAAAGCGGCTTGCCTCATCGTAACTTCGATACGATCTCGGCGGACATGCGGCGGCAAACTCGCACTGTAATTGATGAAGCCGTTGGTCCAGATAAAAGCAGGTTCGCTCGAGGACTTTGGCAATCTTATTCATCCTTTTCTGCAGAGACATCTCGGCTTCCAGTCGGAGATGCGCGACGCTGACCCCGTCCAGAGAGCCTGCCTGGCCCGCCAATGCGGGCGCCTTTTCTTGAGCGAAGAGCAGGTCGGCACCGGTGAGGCAGCGCAGCAGCTCAATTTGCCGATCCAACAGCGTTCGGTTCTGCATGCCGACTGACCTTTTGGTATCTGGCATCGACGAAGGCGCGAATACGGCGGATATCCATCGATATTTCCGCGAAATTTTCCAGATTGTCATCGCGCTCGAGAACAATCGTCTCAGGCTGCTGATCGTCGAGCACCCGGTCCAGCAAATGCAGCACCGCGTCCGGTATCGGTTGATTATGACTGTCTATCCAGACGGGGCGCTCAAGATAACTCCTCGACACGATGGGCCCGCCGGCGACGTGGATGCCCGTCACCACGCCAGGTGCCAGAGCACCGATGAAATCGTTCGGGTCAAAGCAGTGGTTTCGCGAGTTCAGGTGAAGGTTTTCGACGTCAAGAAGCATCTGCACGCCGGTTTCCCGTGAAATGAGATTGAAGAACTCCGCGTCGTTCAACGTGGAGTCGGGGAAATCGAAAAGATATGAAATATTTTCCAGCGAAAACGGCACCGGGATGCGGGACTGAACGATTCTGACCTTTTCGATTATCGAGGCGGCAACCTCCTCGTTTTTCGGTAGCGGCAGCAGATTGGACAGCTCTATGCCGGGCGCCCTGGTCCACGCCAGATGCTCGCTGTAGGCGGGCATCTTCAGGTCGTCGATGGTGCGCGCAACCTGATCCAAATAGGCTTCATCGAGAGGCGCATCGGTGCCGATCGAGAGTCCGACGCCATGTGCGATCAACGGCAGGCGCCCCACAAGGTCGTTGACGATTGCCCGGCCGCGATCGCCGGCGGCGATGTAATGGTCAACCGTTATTTCCAACGCGTCGAACAAATTCAGGTTATCGCAAATCCACGATGCGATCGGCAGTCGGAAACCGATTCCCACAAGAGGCTTAACGGGTCGGCCCGAGCGCACGCATTGCTCCTCTTCGCCCCGGCAAGCATGCACAGAAATTTCGGCAAGATCAAGCAGCAGTTGAATCGTGCGACTGCGTGCGGAATCGCGATCCAGTCGCGAAAATGCCGAGGCCCCGTCGCAAAATGGCCCCGGCAACCGTCGGCGCCACTCGCTCAGCCATCCTTGAGCCTACCGAGCGCGGCGGCCATTATCGGCGGCGTTTGCTGCACGAACTGCGCGCCAGCCGCGCCAGCCGAGGCGGCTGCGCAAAACACCGCGGCGGCGGCGGCGAAAGTCGCCGTGCACGCCTTCGCACGACGCCGCATGCCGCCACGGCCGGCGTTCGCGCTAGGCAACATCATTTCTCAGGTATCTGCTGGCCGCTATACCGTCAGCGCGTGCGGCCGCCACATTATCGACGTTGTCGTCTACAAGCCACCATCGTTCCTTCGGCGTGGGATACAGCACGCGCTGCAAGCGCCTGAAGTACTCCCGTCCCGGCTTGCAAGCCCGCAACTTCCAGGACGACGCAACGGTATCAAACAAGTCGAGATGTCCAAAAGCTCGATGTTTAAGCCGCTCCCAGTGCTCGCCCTCGTTGTTGGCAAGCACCAGGTTACGGCCAATCAACCGAAGTCGCCGCAAAGCCGAGAATATCTCCTTATCCGGCACCACCGAGGCAACAAAAATTCTGTCAATTGTTTGCAGCGCCTGATCATCAAGCCGATCGACACCGAGGGTGATCAGGCAGCTTTCCAAAAAATCGCGCGCGCAAACTTCATTCGTTTCAAAACGCGCGTCGCCGTCTTTGTAAAGGTTCCCAAGTGCGTCGGCATCGACGTCGAACTCGGCCGCAACCGTGTCTATAAAAGCAGAGTCCTCGATCACGTTGTTGAACAGCACGCCTCCCGCATCTATCAGCAGGACGCAATCCGGTCGGGAACGCATCAAGCTCTCGATCTCCAACGCCGAGAACACGCTCTCTCTATCGTTGACCATGACAGGTGCCACACCAGTACGACGACACTCCGATTCGGCGCCGCCCGGCGCCGGCCTGGATCAAACCTCTTAGCGCCGGCGGCCGGCATCCAGCACGAGCTCGGCTTGCAGCGCCGAAATGATGCGACTTGAAGCTCGTCCGTCGCCGTACGGACTGTGCATGCGGCTCATCCTCGACAGCTCGTCCGGGTGGTCTAACAACGACGTTGCTTCATTATAGATCTGGGTTTCGTCGGTTCCGACCAGCCGCGTCGTGCCCATATTGACAGGTTCCGGACGCTCCGTCGTTGCGCGGGTAACCAGTACCGGTTTGCCCAGAGTAGGAGCTTCCTCCTGAATGCCGCCGCTGTCAGTGATGATCATCTCGGCCTGTGTCATCAGCCAGACGAAGCGTACGTAGGACTGCGGCTCGATAACGAAAATGCCATCGGTGCCTGATAGAAGCTCGTCAACCGTCGCCTGGACGGCCGGGCTCTTGTGCTTCGCATAAGCGATCTGGCAATCACCCCTGGCGGCAATCCTTACCAGCGCCTTGCAGACGTGTGCGAGGCCGCCATCCTGATTTTCACGCCGATGCCCGGTCGCCAAAATCAGGCGCTTTCGCGAATCCAACCAGGGGAACTCGCCACGGATCGAAGCTCCACACTCCAATATCTTTTCACGGACAAAAAGCAGTGCATCGATCACCGTGTTGCCGGTGACATGAATCCGGTTGGCAACGACGCCCTCATTCAGCAGATTTTTGCGGGCATCGGCGCTTGGCGCGAAGTGCAGCCGTGCAACCCTGCTGATGATTTGCCGGTTCGCTTCTTCCGGCCAGGGGGCGCTCAGGTCGTAGGTGCGCAGGCCCGCTTCCACATGGCCGACCGCAATGTGTGAGTGAAAAGCCGCAATGGCCGTTGCCGCTGCGGTCGTGGTGTCGCCCTGCACCAGCACCATATCGGGGCTGAACTCCGCCAACACTGCGTCCATTCTGGTCACAACAGTTCCCAGAATGTGGTTGAGGCCCTGTGACGACCGCATGATCTGCAGGTCGAGCTGCGGAACAAGCCCAAATAGTTCCAGGATGGGGTCAACCATGTCGGCGTGCTGGCCCGTCAAGCATAGAATGGACTCGAAGCCCAACGTCCGTTCGAGCGTCCGCACGACGGGCGCCAATTTGATGGCTTCCGGCCTCGTCCCCACAACGCTCAGCACTCGCGTGGCTCTGCGGCGGTGCAACACAGGCAAAATCCCCTTAAAGCCAGAGCATCACAGCGTCACGGCCGCTCTACCCTTCACGCGGTTTGATCGCCGGCGCAATGTCGGAACAAAACTCCCTCTGTTCGTGCCGTTTGCCGCCAAACCGAGCTTGCGCCACAGCGGCGGCCGGCGCTCCTGTGGCCGCCGGCTGATCCCCGATCTCGATTTTAGTCCTGCCCCGCATCCATGCGCTACATGACGTCAGGTGAATTGGCGTCAGGCGAATGTGGCGCCCAATTGGCAGCGGTACTCCAGCCACCTCTCGGCCTCCCACACATCATTGCGCAACCACGGCTTCCTGTGGCCGACATAATGAACGATGCGAGCGCGGCGTAACAGCGCGCTATGGCGGCGCTGCCTGCTGCGTGAGCGAAACCAGTACGTTATCGTGTTCCACATCGGATCAAGCTCCAGCCAGCGGCCGCATGCGACCGCGTTCAACGCATCCTGATCCATCAGCGCGGGCCTGTGTTGCACGAGGAAACTCAAGGCACGCTCGCCAATGCGCGCACGGCGCCAGGAATCGAGATCGATCAGCAGGACGCCGGCATTGAAGTAAGGCAGGCCCGGATCCAGACGCGGGTCGCGCAGGCGCTCGTAGGTTCGAGGTTTCCTGGTCACGGGCAGTGTCGGTTCCGGCACGGCCGCCATCATGTGGCCGCGCAAGTCGGTGCTCAAGAGATCTTGGAGGCTGCCTCTCACAAGGACATCACAATCCAGATACAATACACGTTTACATTGCGGCGGCAGGATTTCTCCCAGATACAATCTTCCGAAGGTCGTTCCACTAATGTAGTCGGAATTTGTCGGCAGAGCCAATTGGGCGCTCGATAGCTCGAACGTATGTAGACGATCCACGCCGCGACCGGCGGCGCACGCAATCAGGTTCAATTGCGCGTCGTCCAGCCCAGTATGCAACAGCCAGATCTGCGGGCTCAGATGCTTCGGAATATGTTCCATAAGCGAAGCGATCGTCACGGCCGCTCCCTCGGCGTAGCGTTGATCGACCGTCAGGGCGACGACAAGCCTCGGCAAGTCGGGATTTCGGCTGGTTCTCTGCATGCTTGATTTTATCGCAACTTGGCTACCACCTGTCGCGCCACGTAGGCGCTGAGAGCGAGGATAGTGAGTGACGGGTTAGCCGCGCCCGCACGTGGAAACAAGCACGGCCCTGCCACGAAGACGGCGGGAAAGTCACGTAACTCTCCATGGCTATCGACGATGTCTGCCGCTATCGGAATCGTGCAGGATTCATGATCTGAAACGCCCAGCGGACAATAATACGGAACTGCAGCGCCCGGAGCGGAGACCGCTCTCTTCAACGCCTCCTTGAATTCCAAATTCCGCGCAGGCGACTCCGGCATCTTGATCTGCAGACCCATCGCGCCCGCCAAGCTGGCGAGAAATGAAGCTTGCGCCGCGAGAACCGCCGCATCTTCCCGGGTAAAATCGACGTGGAACTCCAGGTTGCTTCGCGCCGCATCGAAAATGAGCTTTGTCCGAGTGGTCGGAATTTGCTCGCCCATCGACCACGCGTCCATTACCTCGTGATCGCCAATACGATGAAGTTCCAAGAACACGTTTATCCTGTCCTTGCATCGTTGGCACACCAGGACCGACGCATCGTGGCGGTCGCGACCGAAGCCATGCCGTTCAAAGGCACAGAGCCAGCCTTGAACGTGATGGTCGACAATTCGAAATGTGCTGTGCTCGTCGCGGATTTGCGAGACAATTCGCGCATTTTCAACGGTGCCCGCGCAGAGGACGACGGCTGCCGCCCGACAGGTCTCCTGCCCGTTTGGTCCACTCAAGCGCAAATCGACGCCGCCGCCCGAGTTCAATGCCAGCCCGACCAACCGATGCCGCTCCTTTATGACGGCGGCAGGTATCTGCGTAAGCTGCGAGTATGCCGACCAGCATCCGTCTGGCAGCAAACGAACGGCGCGAGGCGTTGGCCGCGCCGACGCGAAGCCAAGTGATTGGACGCGCTCCAGAAGCCGCGACTCCTTCGCGTTCCTGACTGCATCAAATGGCGCCCCGACCCAAGCTTCAAGCCGGCGCTCGACTTCGACGTAAAGACCGTCGTTTCCCGCGTTGCCGTGCAGCAAGGCGGCGCGCAGGTCCGCAGGCCACGAAGCGAGTCCGTAAAGTTCGAGACGGAGCACAATTCCGCGCCAATACAATGATCGACCGCCGACGCGAGATCGAATACCAGCCCAGCGGCCGTAATGGAGTGCGGAGGATTCCCGGCGGTAAGGCCTGAACTGTGGATCGGCGTCGGGCTCTATCATCGCGGCGGTCTTGGGGTGCGCAGCGAAATGATGCTGAGCGCCTCCGGGACCCGCATCGATCATTGCCACCGCAACATTATGACGAAGCAACTCGGCGGCGACCGCGCTGCCGCTAAGCCCGCTTCCGACGATCACAACGGGAGCCGTCATCCGATGAACCGCAATTCAATGATCGGCGAAGCGGACTGTGCAGCAGCGTTTTTCATTGCTCGCGGTCCGCCGTCGCGCCGATCAGCGCTTGCCGCCGACCCGCACATCCGCTCCAGCCTGATTGGCTGCCGGCGCTGCTCCGGAGTGGTCAGCCGGGATCTTTACTTCAAGCCGGACACACCGCGCCAAAGCCGAAGCAACAGGTTTCATTGTTGCGGTCCCGAGACGAATTGAATGTCCATGGCGTCACGCTCCGCAACCTCTACCGGGCTGCATCGCGCGGAGTGGAAATCTGGCGGCGGCGTAAATTTCCCATTGGACGAGCATGCCGGGCGGCCTTGCGGCTGCGCCCGTTGCCGAACTGAGTGCGTTTTGTGTGTCGGCGCTGCTCGCGCGCCGATGCAGTCCTATCGCTCAAAATAAAAGCCTCGACGAGATGCTTGGCTTCTCGATCACTACACTGCCGCGGCGGCGCCTTCATGAAATAGCTGCATGGGCCGTCGAGCGCGCCGGCGATGCCGCGGTCAAGCGCCAGCTTCGCGCAACGGATAGCGTCGATTACCACACCCGCGGAATTCGGCGAATCCCAGACCTCGAGTTTGAGCTCGCACGAGAGCGGGACGCTGCCAAAGGCGGTTCCTTCCATGCGGATGTAGCAGAACTTTCGGTCGTTGAGCCACGGCACATAATCGCTCGGACTGATATGGACATCGGCCGTAGCAATCGGACGATTGAGCTGGCTCGTCACAGCGCGGGTCTTCGAGGTCTTCTTCGACTCGAGGCGCTCGCGCTCGAGCATGTTCTGAAAATCGGCATTGCCGCCGAAATTAAGTTGGTAGGTGCGATCGAGCCGGACGCCGCGCTCGCTAAACAGGTTGGTCAACAAACGATGCACGATAGTGGCTCCGACCTGACTCTTGATGTCGTCGCCAATGAGCGGCAGACCTCGCTCTTCGAAGCGCTTGCGCCATTGGGCGTGCGACGCGATGAAGACCGGGACGCAGTTAATGAACGCCGAACCGGCCGCGAGCGCCTGCTCGGCGTACCATCGTGTGGCGTGTTCGGAGCCGACCGGGAGGTAGGATACCAGAATGTCGGTGCGGGATTTACGCAGAATTGCCGCAACGTCTGCCGCCGGAGCCGCGGCTTCGACGATCGCCTGACGAAGATATTTGCCGAGTCCGTCGAGAGTGGGGCCCCGACTGACGGTGATGCCGGTGTGCGGCACCTCGGCGAAGCGGAGTGTATTATTGGGCGGTGCGGCGATGGCTTCCGCGAGATCGCGACCGACTTTTGCAGCGCTGACGTCGAATGCCGCGGTAAACACGACGTCGCGAACGCGGTATCCCCCGAGAACTGGATGCATGAGACCCGGAACGTTTTCAGAGTCCTTGACGTCGCGGTAAAAGTGGATGCCCTGAACAAGCGACGAAGCACAATTGCCAACTCCGACGATCGCTACTCGAGCTTCTCTACGGGCCAAGTCCTGTCTCCTATTCAGGCGCAGTCACAGCATAACTTCTGGTAGAAGAGTTTCATCATCACTCATGTCATGCCGCCCCGCGTGCAGATTTTACGCGCATTGGCAGCGGGTACTGCCGACGCAATAACGCCTTCCCGCCACGCTTTTTCACGGCGTCGGCTGAACAAGCTCCCTTCAAGCGCTGCGGTCGCGGCTCCAGCACCACCCTTAATCGAACGGCAGAGTATCAAGGAGAGAGGCTGAGTGAAAGTGCAACATTTGTACCGATTGCGCCCTTCGCCCGGTGCAGATGGGGTCGGCATGTTCAAACCGGACGGCCGCTTTGAAAACGAGCACACCTCTGCTCAAGCTGCTTGAGCAGAGGCGCGGCGGACGCCATTGCCGAGCAAAACTCATGGCCGCCTCCCGGGATGACGCGGCAAGCTGCCGGTGCGCTTGGGAACGAGCGCCGGATCAAACCTTGCCGGCGGCGAGCTCCGCTTTGACCCGTTCGAGCATGACCTCGACCGCTGCCTTGGCGGCCGCGAGCTTTTGCGCGTCGCGCGAGCGCACCACCACGTGGGTGTTGCCGCCGATCTTTTCGTCCATGAACGGATAGGAGCCAATCACCACGTCGGGATGCGCCTTGGCGACGGCGCCGAGCTCGGTGCCGATGTCGCCCTCGCGGCAATCGGCGCGCACCGATTCCGACAGCATGCGGGCGCCGGTTTTCAGCCGCGGCGTGACGTATTCGAGCATGGCCTGCATGATGTGCGGTACGCCGGCCATGACGATGACGTTGCCGAGCCAAAAGCCCGGCGCCGCCGAGATTTTGTTGAGCACGAGCTCGGCGCCGGCTGGAATGCGCGTCATGCGCATGCGCGCCTCGTTCATGACGCCGCCGGTCTGTGCCAGCCGCTCGGTCATGATCGCGGTCGCGCGCGGATCGAAGCCGATGGTCACGCCGAAGGCCTTGGCGACGCTGTCGGCGGTAATGTCGTCGTGGGTCGGACCGATGCCGCCGGTGGTGAAGAGATAGGTGTAGCGGGCGCGCAGCGCGTTCACCGCGGTGACGATCTCCAGCTCCTCGTCGGGCACGACGCGGACTTCCTTGAGATCGATGCCGATAGCGGTGAGATACTCGGCGATGTAACCGATGTTCTTGTCCTTGGTGCGGCCGGACAGGATCTCGTCGCCGATGACGAGCAGCGCGGCGGTGACGATGCCGCCTTCGTTTTCCGCCCCACTGTCGGCCATGCGCGCCTCTCCGTGCCAGCGCCTCCTCTAGCGCGGCGACGATGGCGGCTCAAGCTGTGTCCGATATGCTCGGCAAGCCGAGGGTCTAAGTTCTCCTGAATTCTCGTGTAACGCCTCTTGAGCTTTGTCCCCAAGGACGTCGGGCTGTGCGTGTCCTCGGCCGCTTCGCCGTTGCAAGACCATCGACGACGTGCGCCGCCGCACCATGATGGTCGCCGGCACCGGCGCCGGCTCGGAGGCCGACACTCGGCCGGTGACCATCAACGACGTGCTTGGCACCAAATTCAAAGCGGTCACGGGCTATCTCGGCACGCAAGAGACCATCTGGGCCATCGAGCGCGGCCGTGTTTTCCAGGCAGCCCCTTTAGGTCAACCAGCGGGCTCGGCACGGGCCGGAGCGCAACGTTTACCCAAAATTAAGGATGCGGGCGGTTTCGCGTGCGGCAAAGCCCGCGGTGCGCTCCGGTAAATTGCAAGCGATTTGCAATCTTTGCTTTTTAAGGTCGTGGCGAACAAGATATCAAAGGATGGCAACGTGCCGCCTTCGGCGCAGCAGCGCATCGCCACGGAAGGCCAACGGTCGCGTTGGGACAAGGCCCGCGTCAGCCTGGTCGTGCCGATCGGCGTGATCGTCGCGGTGGCCATCGTTTGCGTCATCGTCGCGGTGCTGACCTCGGCGCAGCGCGCCGACGAGGTCTCGTTCCGGCACGAGCAGAGCCTGATCCGCGAGGCGTTCATCGACCACGGCCAGCAGGCGTTGCAGCAACTCGAGAGCGTTGCCGGAACGCCGCATGCCGCCGCGGCCATCCGCGTCGCCTACGATCCGTCCTGGGTGCAGCGCCACGTCGGCAATTGGCTGCAAACCTATTTCGCGCACGACATCGTGATCGTGCTCGACGGGGCCGATCAGATCAAATACGTGCGCCAGCGCCAACCCGTCGGCGACGCCGCGGTCGACCTGCGGCCGGACCTTGCCGCGAGCCTCGATCTGTTGCGCGGCCGGCTGCGCGCCTTCCCCGACCGCACGCTCCCTGTGGTCGCCGGGCAAAATCCGGCGCGGCCCGGGCGCCGCACCGCTTTGCTGCAGCGCTTTCTCGACCGGCCGGCCATCGTCGCCGCCGTCGCGGTCGGCTCCGCCGGCGATCTCGCCGCCGGCAACCGGGGCGCACCGATCGTCGTCTCGGTCAAATACATCGACGCGACGATGCTGCGCCAGATCGGCGGCGATTTGCAGATTTCCGACCTGCATCAGGTCGCCGGCACGACGGACCTGCACGGTGACGCCGGTGTCGAGCTGACCGCCGCAAGCGGCGCAGCGATCGCGTGGCTGGCCTGGAAGCCGAGCACGCCCGGCCATCAGGTCGTCCTTCGAGTTGCGCCGTTCATCGCCATAGCGCTCGCCGGCTTCGCCTTGCTCGTGGGCTTGGCGATGCGCTACATGCGGCGCACCGCCGAAGCGATCGCCGCCGGCGAATCGCAGTTGCGGCATCTTGCCATGCACGATCCGGTCTGCGGCCTGCCCAACCGCATCTATTTCGGCGACCGGCTCGAGAAGGTGATCGGCGAGGTGCGTGCCGGCGGACCGACGGCCGCGGTGTTCTTCATCGACCTCGATCATTTCAAGGACGTCAACGACACGCTCGGCCACCATATCGGCGACGAGCTCATTCTCAACGTCACGCAACGGCTGAGCCGCATCCTGCGCGGCGACGACCTGGTGGCGCGCCTCGGCGGCGACGAGTTCGCCATCATCACGAGCTGCCCGTCGGATTCCTATTCGCTGCAGGCGATCGCCGGCCGCATCATCGCCGCGGTCTGCGCGCCGTACGCGATCAGCGGCCACAACATCATCATCGGCGCCTCGATCGGCATCGCGGTGATCGACCGCCGCGCCGGCGACGCCGCGGATATTCTGCGCTACGCCGACATGGCGCTCTACCGCGCCAAGAACGAGGGCCGCAACCGCGCCTGCATCTACGACGCGGCGATGGATGCCGACCTATCCAACCGCAAGCTGCTCGAAGGCGACCTTCTGCACGCGATCCAGAACGACGGGCTCAACGCCGTCTATCAGCCGATCGTCAACTCAAGCGGCGACACTGTGGTCGGCGTCGAAGCGCTGGCGCGCTGGGCCCATCCGTCGATAGGCGACATTCCGCCGTCGCAGTTCATTCCGATCGCCGAGCATTCCGGCCTGATCATCGAGCTCGGCGAATGGATGCTGCGGCGCGCCTGCCTGGAGGGCCGCAACTGGCCGGGGGTCACCGTCGCCGTCAACGTGTCGCCGCTGCAATTCCGCCGCTCGGATTTCGTCGAGCTGGTCGAGCGCATCCTCCAGGAGACCGAGTTCGACGCCAACCGCCTCGAACTGGAGCTGACCGAGAGCACGCTGCTCGGCAACCTCGACACCGCCGAACTCTCGATGCTGCGGCTCAAGGCGATCGGCGTGCGCTTTGCGCTCGACGATTTCGGCACCGGCTATTCGAGTCTGCTCTATCTGCGCCGCTTCCCATTCGACAAGCTGAAGATCGACTCGAGTTTCGTGCGCGCCATCGAGAAGGCGGCGGACGCCGCCGCCATCGTCCACGCCGTGGTCAGCCTCGGCCGCGGGCTGGGCATGAAGGTGACGGCGGAAGGCGTGGAGACGCCCGAGCAGCATCTGTTCCTGCGTGCCGCCGGCGTGCATTCGATGCAGGGCTATCGTTTCGGCCGGCCGGGGCCGGCGAGCGGCATCACGGCGCGCCTTGCCTCGCCCGATGATTATCGCGTCGGCAGCCCCGACCGGGAAGTTGCGCTGGCGAACTGAGCGGCTCCATGCGCCGTCATTCCGGCCGCGCGAGCGCAGCAGGCGAGAGCCGCAATCCATGATCCCTGCCATCCGGGCGCGACCGTACCCTTCCGTCTCCTGTCGATCCGTGGTTATGGATTCCGGATAGAGCCGCTATCGCGGCTTCCGCAATGACGGGTCGAGGAGGCGCCGATGCCGGCACGGAAAATCGCCTTGGTCACGGGAGCAGGAACCGGCGTCGGGCGCGCGGTGTCGCTCGCTTTGTTGCGCGAAGGCTATGCGGTGGTGCTGGCCGGCCGGCGCCGGGAAAAGCTCGAAGAAGTGGCGCGCGAGGCCAACGGTCCGACGCTGGTCGCGCCCGCCGACGTCGCCGATCCGGCCTCGGTCAAAGCGCTGTTCGCCAGGACCAGGGAGACGTACGGCCGGCTCGATCTCCTGTTCAACAACGCCGGCATCGGCGCGCCGGCGATGCCGATCGATGCGGTGCCGCTCGACAAATGGCAGGCCGTGATCGCCACCAACCTCACCGGCGTGTTGCTGTGCACCCAGGAAGCGATCAAGATCATGAAGGCGCAAAACCCGCGCGGCGGCCGCATCATCAACAACGGCTCGATCTCCGCGCACACGCCGCGGCCCGGCTCCGCACCGTATACGGCGACCAAGCACGCCGTCACCGGCCTGACCAAGCAGACCGCGCTCGACTGCCGCAACGACGAGATCTGCTGCGGCCAGATCGACATCGGCAATGCCGCAACGCCGTTGACCGAACGCATGGTGCAGGGCGAAGGCGTGCTGCAGCCCGACGGCCGCAAGATGATCGAACAGCGCATGGCCGCCGAGGACGTCGGCCGCGCCGTGGTCTACATGGCGAGCCTGCCGCTCGACACCAATGTGCTGTTCATGACCGTAATGGCCAACAAGATGCCGTTCGTCGGCCGCGGCTGAACGGGCGTCCTGCCGGCTCCGTGGCATGATATCTATGGGCTGCTCGGCACCGCATCGGCCGCGCCGGTGCGACTATGCAATTACCCAAGCCGGGTCACTGTGATCTTCGTCCCCGCCCGCACTTTGCCGAGCGCCTTCACATCGCCGAGCGCCTTTGCCCAAATGTTGCACGGACTGGCGAGCCGCGTTTCGTTGCCCTTCGAGATTGGCGTGCGGCCGAAGCCGATGGCGATGGCGTGGCCGTCCGGCCAATAGGCGATCTCGCCCGGCGTCACCACAGGGCGCGCGTCGCTCTCGCGCGCCGCTTTGACCGGAATGTCGAAATAAACCTCCTCGCCCCACGTCAACGCCGAGGCGCTGATCGGCAACGCGGCGGTGATCGCCTTTGCGGTCGGCGTGTCGAGCAGCTCCGCATCGAGCGTCAGCGAGCCGAAGTCGAAGCGAATGCGCATGGCGGGCTCCTGCATCAGGATTTGCAGACCGGCCGATAATAGCAATTCATTTGGCGGCGCGGCGGGGCTCCCTTTACCCGCACTGGAGAGAGGGAGTCCGCCTTCTTCGCTCTTCGGAAGTGCCGCTTTCAGCGATGCCAGCCGCGGCCCCAATGACCCCAACGGCCGTAGCCCCAGCGGCCGTAGCCGTAGGCGAAGCGCGGCCCGCGACGCCAATAAGGGCCATAGTACGGCCCGGGCCACACCACATAGGGCGGCGGCGCGTACGCATAGTAGGCGACCGGCGGCGGATAGACATAGCCCTCCTGGACCGGCGGCGGCGCGTAAGCAGATGGCGGCGGCGCCTGATACGGGGGCACCGCAATATCGGCGGCCTTGGCGCTATGCAGTCCAGCCCCGCCGAGGGCCAATGCGCCGGCGGCGAGCGACACCCGGATTATTCTATGCATTTGCTTGCTCCTGTTGGTGCGTCCCCACGTCGGCATTGGACGCAAGCGGAGCGGCGAAATTAGAGCCACCCAGCGGCAGATTTTGGCAATTACGGCAACAGTCGTTCAGAAATCGTCACGCGCTTGCGCCACTCGGCAATCCACGAGCTTCGCAAACCGAGGGCAGCACGCGTTGCGCGCGTCTACGTGGATCGGGCTATAACCACGCTGGGGCATTGAGG
>JASHQS010000004.1 GCA_030038995.1 Xanthobacteraceae bacterium | reverse complement strand
ATAGTCCTGCAGATCGGCGTAAGCCTTGCCGAGCGCGAAATCGAGCCGCATGCGGTCGGTTGTTGACAAGCCTTCGGGCTTGGCCGCCAGCGCCGCCATGGCGGCAAGATGCGCATCGCCGGGCTTGAAGGTTTTCGCCGCGGCAAGGTTGACGTAGGCGGCGGTGCTGTTGGGATCGAGCCGCAGCGCTTCCAGATAGGCGCTTTGCGCCGCCGGCAACTGACCAAGCGCTTCGAGCACGTTGCCCATGTTGTTGCAGGCGTCGGCGAGGTCGGGCTTGAGCGCCAGCGCGCGACGGTAGTGCGCCAACGCGGCATGAAGGTCGCCGCGTTCGTGCAGCGTGTTGCCGCGGTTGTAGAGCGCCCCGACATAATCCGGCCGCAGCGCCAGGGCGCGGTCGTAGTTCGCCAGCGCCTCGTCGAAGCGCTTGAGTTCATGCAGCGTGTTGCCGCGGTTGCAGAGCGCCTCGGCGTGATCGGGCCGCGCCGCAAGAACGCGGTCGTAGCTCGCCAGCGCCTCGTCGAGTCGCTTGAGTTGCCGCAGCGCATTGCCGCGGTTGTAGAGCGCCCCGGCATAATCCGGGCGCAGCGCCAGGGCGCGGTCGTAGCTCGCCAGCGCCTCGTCGAAGCGCTCGAGTTCATGCAACGTCGCGCCGCGGTTGCAGAGCGCCTCGACATGATCCGGGCGCAGCGCCAGGGCGCGGTCGTAGCTCGCCAGCGCCTCGTCGAAGCGCTTGAGTTCGTGCAGCGCATTGCCGCGGTTGTTGAGCGCCCCGGCCTGATCCGGGCGCAGCGCCAGGGCGCGGTCGTAGCTCGCCAGCGCCTCGTCGAAGCGTTTGAGTTCATGCAGCGCCGCGCCGCGGTTGCAGAGCGCCTCGGCATGATTGGGCTGCAGCACCAGGGCGCGCTCGTAGCTCGCCAGCGCCTCGTCGAAGCGCTTGAGTTCGTGCAGCGTCGCCCCGCGGTTGTAGAGCGCCCCGGCATGATCCGGCTGCAGCGCCAGCGCGCGGTCGTAGCTCGCCAGCGCCTCGTCGAAGCGCCGCAGTTCGTGCAGCGTATTGCCGCGGTTGTAGAGCGCCTCGGCATAATCCGGCCGCAGCGCCAGCGCGCGGTCGTAGCTCGCCAGTGCCTCGTCGAACCGCCGCAGCTCATGTAACATGTTGCCGCGGTTATAGAGCGCCTGGGCGTAATTCGGCTGCAGCGCCAGGGCGCGGTCGTAGCTCGCCAGCGCCTCGTCGACCCGCTTGAGTTCATGCAGCGTAATGCCGCGGTTGAAGAGCGCCCCGGCATGATCGGGCCGCAGCGCCAGGGCGCGGTCGTAGCTTGCCAGCGCCTCGTCGAAGCGCCGCAGCTCGTGCAACATGTTGCCGCGGTTATAGAGTGCCTCTGCGTGATTCGGCTGCAGCGCCAGGGCGCGGTCGTAGCTCGCCAGCGCTTCGTCGACCCGCTTGAGTTCATGCAGCGTAATGCCGCGGTTGAAGTGCGCCCCGGCGTGATGCGGCCACACCGCCAGGGCGCGGTCGTGGCTCGCCAGCGCCTCGTCGAAGCGCTGCAGCGCGTGCAACGTCGCGCCGCGGTTGCAGAGCGCCTCGACATGATCCGGCCGCAGCAAAAGCGCGCGGTCGTAGCTCGCCAGCGCCTCGTCGAAGCGCTGCAGTTCGTGCAGCGTAACGCCGCGGTTGCAAAGCGCCTCGGCATGATCCGGCCGTAGCAAAAGCGCACGGTCGTAGCTCGCCAGCGCCTCGTCGAACCGTCGTTGCTGCGTGCTGATCACTGCGATCAGGTGAAGGGCATCGAAATAATCTGGTTTGACACCGAGTATTGCGCGCGCCAAGCCATCGGCTTCACCCAGCCGCCCGCCCTGATAGGCCGCAACGGCCCGCTTCATCGCCTCGGGCAATGTCAGCGTAACGTTGGCCATCCGTAAGGCTTCGCGCCGGTCACCTCGGGTGACGGATATGAGGACCGTGCTCCACTTAAGGTGTAATCGCCGCCTCAGTGGTGAGCAAGAGACCGGCCACCGAGGCGGCGTTTTGCAGCGCCAGCCGCACCACGCGGGTGGGATCGAGGATGCCGGCTTCGACCATGTCGACGTAGCGCCCGGTGCGCGCGTCGAAACCCTGGTTCGCATCGCCGCTTTCCAGGATCTTGCCGACCACGATCGAGCCGTCCAGGCCGGAATTTTCCGCGATCTGCCAGGCCGGCGCGCGGAGCGCACGCCGCACGATGTCGATGCCGGCCTTCTGCTCGTCATTCTCCGGCTTGAGCTCGGCGAGCGCCTTGCCGGCGTGCAGCAGCGCGGCGCCGCCGCCGGCGACGATGCCTTCCTCCACCGCGGCGCGGGTGGCGCACAGCGCATCCTGCACGCGGTCGCGGCGCTCGCGCAGCTCGAGCTCGGTGGCGCCGCCGACGCGGATCACCGCGACACCGCTGGCGAGCTTGGCCAAACGGTCGCGCAACCTTCCCCGATCATAGTCCGTGGTCATGTCGGCGAGCTGCATCCGCAACATGTTGGTGCGCGCCGCGATCTCGGTCTTCTTGCCGGCGCCGTCGATGATGATGGTGTTTTCCTTTTCGACGCGCACGCTCTTGGCGCGGCCGAGCATGTCCAGGGTCGCGTTCCACAGCGTGATGCCGCGCTCCTCCGCGAACAGGCGGCCGCCGGTGAGGACGGCGATGTCCTCCATCAGGCCCTTGCGATGCTCGCCGAACCGCGGCGCTTTGACCGCAGCGGTCTGCAAGCCGCCGCGCCCGTTGTTGAGCACCAGGAGCGCGAGCACGTCGGGCGCGAAATCGTCGGCGATGACCAGCAGCGGTTTGGGTTTTTTGAGCAACGCCTCCATCAGCGGCAGCAGCGCTTGCAATTGGTCGAGCCCCTTCTCGTGGAGCAGGATGTAGGAGTCTTCCAGCTCGCAGATCATCTTTTGCTGATTGGTGATGAAATGCGGCGAGACATAGCCGCGGTCGAACTGCATGCCGTCGACGAAGTCGAGTTCGGTATCGATGCTTCTCGCCTGCTGCAGCGTGATGACGCCGTCGCTGCCGACTTTCTGCATGGCCTGGCCGAGCAGCATGCCGATGTCGCGGTCGCCGTTCGCCGAAACCGTGCCGACCTGAACGATCTCGTCCAACGTCGAGACGAGCCTCGACCGTTTCTTGATGGCGTCGATCGCGGCTTTGACCCCGTCGTCGATGCCGCGCTTCAGCTCCATCGGGCTCAAGCCCGCCGCCACTGCTTTGACGCCGCCGCGGATCAGCGCGTGGGACAGCACCGTTGCCGTCGTGGTGCCGTCGCCCGCCTCGTGGCTGGTCTTGGTCGCGACCTCTTTCAGCATCTGCGCGCCCATGTTCTCAAACTTGTCGCGCAGCTCGATCTCTTTGGCCACGGTGACGCCGTCCTTGGTGATGCGCGGCGAGCCGATGCCGAACTTCGTGCCGAGCACGACATTGCGGCCGCGCGGACCAAGCGTCACACGCACCGCCCTGGTCAGGGTATCAACGCCGCGCAACAGCCGCTCGCGGGCATCGCCGTGGAACGTGAGGTCTTTTGCCACTCTGGCCATGTTCAAACGCTCTTGGTTGACCTCAGAACAGTAGAGTTGCTTCCGAGCCCGGATAGTCTATACATCCAATAGGCGCGATGAGCAAAGAATCGCGCGTAGTTCGAGGCGCCCTGCAAGGTTAAAATCCCGGCTGCCCGGCAAGCGCCGCGCACACCTCGGCGATGAGGCTGTCCCAGTCGCCGGGGCGCCTTTGCCGGAACAGCCGGGCGGTCGGATACCAGGGGCTGTCCGAGCGCTCGAGCAGCCAGCGCCAATCGGGTGCGTAGGGCAGCAGGATGAAGACGGGCTTGCCCATCGCCCCGGCCAGATGGGCGACCGCCGTGTCGACCGAGATCACAAGGTCGAGTTCAGCAATGACGGCAGCGGTGTCGGCGAAATCCGCGAACTCTTCGCCGAGACGGCGGATGCGTGGCTGCGCCGCGAGCAGCTCCCGATCCCGTGCGCGCAGTTGCTTTTGCAGACTGACGAGCGTGATGCCTGGCATCGCAAGCGCGAGAAGCGGCGCCAGGCCGATCGAGCGGTTGCGATCGTTCCAGTTCGTGGCTCTGCCCGCCCAGGCGATGCCGACGCGCGGCGCGGCCTTCGGTCCGAGCCGCGCCGCCCAAAAAGCCACGCGCTCGGGCGGCGCGGCGATATAAGGGATCGCTGCCGGCACCGTCTCAAGCCGCGTGGCGAACGCGAGCGGCAGGCTCAGCAGCGGACAATGATAATCGAACCGGGGCAGCGGCTCGCTGCGGGCGATTGCCTGCGCCACGCCGGCCAAGGACTGAAGCAGCGGCTTGAGCGGCGCCTGCACTTCAAGGACCACGCGCGCGCCCCGCGCCGCCACCATCGGCACATAGCGGCAGAACTGAATCGTATCGCCGAGCCCCTGTTCGGCGTGGAGCAGGATGGTCTTGCCGGCGAGGTCGGCGTCGCCCTTCCACAGCGGCTGCGCAAAATTCCGCGGCGGCGACATGGCGGGCGTCTTCCAGCGCCACTCGTAGGCGCGCCAGCCGCGCTCGAAATCACCGCAGACCAGACGCGCCAGAGCCTCGTTCCAATGCGCGCTCGCGTGATCCGGCCGCAACGCCAGCGCTTTGGCGTAGCTCGCCAAGGCCTCGTCGTGGCGGTTCAATTGACACAGCGCATTGCCGCGGTTGCTGTGCGCCTCGGCGTAATCGGGCTTGAGCGCGAGCACGCGGTCATAGCTCGCGACCGCCTCGGCGAAGCGGTTGAGATGTTGCAGCGCCGTTGCCCGGTTGTTCAGCGCTTCGACATGGTCGGGCCGCAGCGCCAGGGCGCGGTCGTAGCTCGCCAGCGCCTCGTCGAAGCGCTTGAGTTGCCGCAGCGCATTGCCGCGGTTGTAGAGCGCCCCGGCATGATTCGGCCGCACCGCAAGCGCCTCCTCGTAGCTTGCCAGCGCCTCCTCGAAGCGCTTGAGTTCATGCAGCGTCGCACCGCGGTTGCAGAGCGCCTCGGCATGATCCGGCCGCACCGCAAGAGCGCGGTCGTAGCTCGCCAGCGCCTCGTCGAAACGCTTGAGTTCATGCAGCGCATTGCCGCGGTTATTGAGCGCCCCGGCATGA
>JASHQS010000316.1 GCA_030038995.1 Xanthobacteraceae bacterium | reverse complement strand
CTGCCGAACGGCGCCGCCGGCATGCCGGGCATCATCGTCCCGCGGAAAACCGTCGGCGAGGTGCAGCGCCTCCTCGAAGACAACGAAGCCGAGGTCGCGGTCGAGCTGTCGGCCGGAAAGATTCGCTTCACCGTCGGCGAACTGGTGCTCACTTCGAAGCTGATCGACGGCACCTTTCCCGATTACGCCCGCGTCATTCCGGCGACCAACGACAAGGAACTCGTCGTCGACAAGAAGGAGTTCGAGGCCGCCGTCGACCGCGTCTCCACGGTGTCGAGCGAGCGCGGTCGCGCCGTCAAATTGTCGATCACCGGCGGCCGCCTGCTGCTGTCGGTCACCAACCCGGATTCGGGCAGCGCCAATGAGGAGCTGGAAGTCGAATACGAGGCCGATCCGCTCGATATCGGCTTCAACTCGCGCTACCTGCTTGACATCGCCGCCCAGATCGAGAGCGAGGCGGCCGTGCTCAAGCTCGCCGACCCGGGCTCGCCGACGCTGATCCAGGACAAGGAGCCGCACGGCACGCTTTACGTATTGATGCCGATGCGGGTGTGAAGTCAGGGATCAGGTAATCAGGGATCAGGAATCAGAAGCCGGAGAGGGCCTGGCATTCCGAGTTCTGACTTCTGACTTCTGATTTCTGATACCTGATACCTGATTCCTGATTCCTGACATGCCCGCCGCCCGCGTCCGCAAGCTCACGCTGAGCAACTTCCGCAACTATCCTGCCGCATCGCTCGAAGCCGGCGGCGAGGTCATCGTGCTGCTCGGGCCGAACGGCACCGGCAAGACCAATCTGATCGAAGCGATCTCGTTTTTGGCGCCGGGCCGCGGCTTGCGGCGCGCAACGCTCGACGAGGTAGCGTTCAGCGAGGGCGACGGCTCGTGGGCGACGGCCGCCGAGATCGAGGGCGCGCTCGGCCTCGCCACGCTCGGCACTGGCATCGAGCGGCCGGTCGAGGACGGCGCCGCGACGGCCCGCAAATTCCGCATCGACCGCGAGCCGGTCGGCTCGGCGGCGGCTTTTGCCGCGCATCTGCGCGTGATTTGGCTCACCCCGGCGATGGATAGTCTGTTCGTCGGCGCGCCGTCGGAGCGGCGGCGCTTCCTCGACCGCCTGGCGCTCGCCGTCGATGCCGAGCACGGCAGCCGCGTCAATGCGCTCGAGCGCGCGCTGCGCTCGCGCAACCGGCTGTTGGAGGACGCGCGCCCCGACGCCCATTGGCTCGACGCCGTCGAGCATGAAACCGCCGAGCTTGCCGTCGCGGTGGCCGGCTTGCGAGTGGAGACGGCGCGCCGTCTCGAGGCGGTACTGGCAAGCCGCAAGGACGCGGCCTTTCCGCCGGCCGCGATTGCGCTCGACGGCTGGATCGAGCAGCTGATTCCCGCACACCCTGCCGGCGAGATCGAGGAACGTTACCGCGCCGTGCTGCACGACAATCGCAGCCGCGACGCCGCCGCCGGCCGCACCCTGGACGGTCCGCACCTGACGGATCTCGCCGTCACCTATGCGGCCAAGGCAATCGCCGCGGCCGCTGCGTCGACCGGCGAGCAGAAAGCGCTGCTCATCGGCCTTGTACTCGCGCATGCGCGGCTCATCGCCGAAATGACGTCCTTTGCGCCGGTGCTCTTGCTCGACGAGGTCGTCGCTCATCTCGACCCTGAGCGTCGCGCCGCGTTGCGCGCGGAGCTGGCGCAACTCGGCGCCCAGGTGTGGATGACCGGCGCCGATCCGGCGCTGTTTGCCGAGCTGTTGGCCGACGACGCCATGGTGGTCGAGGTCAATGCCGGCCGGCTCGCGGAGCGCAGTCGCGCCGCCTGATATGATGTAAGTCCGCGCATGTTGACCGTCATGCTGAGGCGGCCGCCGAGCTCGGCCCGCGAAGAATGCGGCCGAGGACTTTCACCGGCCGTCGCCCTTCGAGGCTCGCTTCGTTCGCAACTCAGGGGTGCGGATACGAAGCCGTTGCTCGGAGCTGATCCGGCGACTTTTGCGGGCTCTCGAAGCGGGGCATTTTTTGCGCCGCGAATCCTTGAAAAACCAAGTTTTGACAATACTTTAACGGCAGCGACTTTGCCCTGTACGAAGACCAGTTTTGGTGTACAAGTTCAGGGCGATTCTTTGCCTCCTTTTACAGCCTTTCCGAAAGCTCACCGCATGGCCGAACCCGTCCGCACGACCGCCCCGGAGGCAGCCTCCGATTACGATGCCGAGTCGATCAAGGTGCTCAAGGGCCTCGACGCCGTGCGCAAGCGGCCGGGCATGTATATCGGCGACACCGACGACGGTTCCGGCCTGCTTCACTTGGTCTACGAGGTCGTCGACAATTCGATCGACGAGGCGCTCGCCGGCTACGCCAAGGAAGTCGTCGTCATCCTCAACCCGGACGGTTCCTGCACGGTGCGCGATGACGGCCGCGGCATCCCGACCGACATCCACAAGGGCGAAGGCGTCTCCGCCGCCGAAGTCATCATGACCCAGCTCCATGCCGGCGGAAAATTCGACCAGAACGTCTACAAAGTGTCGGGCGGCCTGCACGGCGTCGGCGTCTCGGTGGTCAACGCGCTGTCCGAATGGCTCAAGCTCACGGTCTGGCGCGACGGCCAGGAGCATTTCATGGAATTCCGCGACGGCGAGCCGGTGGCGCCGCTGGCGCCGGTCGGCGCCGCGCGCGACAAGCGCGGCACCGAAATCACGTTCCTGCCGTCGAAGAAAACCTTTTCGCTGACCGAGTTCGACTTCGCCACCCTGGAGCACCGGCTGCGCGAGCTCGCGTTTCTCAATTCCGGCGTCACCATCGTGCTCTCCGACATGCGGCACGCGGTGGAAAAACGTGAGCACATGCGCTATGAGGGCGGCATCGAGGCCTTCGTCAAATATTTGGACCGCAACAAGACGCCGCTCATCCCGCAGCCGATCGTCATGAAATCCGAGCGCGACGGGATCGGCGTCGACTGCGCGCTGTGGTGGAACGACGGCTATCACGAGACCGTGCTGTGCTTCACCAACACCATCCCGCAGCGTGACGGCGGCACGCATTTGGCCGGCTTCCGCGGCGCGCTGACGCGCCAGGTCGCCGCCTATGCGGATAACGGCGGCTTCGCCCGCAAGGAGAAGGTCGCGCTCACCGGCGACGATTGCCGCGAGGGCTTGACCGCGGTGCTCTCCGTCAAGGTGCCCGATCCGAAATTCTCCTCGCAGACCAAGGACAAGCTCGTGTCCTCCGAGGTCCGCCCGGTGGTCGAGGGCGTGCTCAACGACATGCTCAAGGCCTGGTTCGAGGAGCATCCGGCCGAGGCCAAGATGGTGGTCGGCAAGGTCATTCAGGCGGCGGCAGCGCGCGAAGCCGCCCGCAAGGCGCGCGAGATGACGCGCAAGAGCGCGCTCGGCGTCACCTCGCTGCCGGGAAAGCTCGCCGATTGCCAGGAGCGCGATCCGGAGAAATCCGAGCTGTTCATCGTCGAGGGCGATTCCGCCGGCGGCTCCGCCAAGCAGGGCCGCAATCGGGAATTTCAGGCCGTGCTGCCGTTGCGCGGCAAGATCCTCAACGTCGAGCGCGCCCGCATGGACAAGATGCTGTCGTCCGAGCAGATCGGCACGCTCATCACCGCGCTCGGCACCGGCATCGGCGCCGACGAGTTCGCCATCGACAAGCTGCGCTACCACAAGATCATCATCATGACCGACGCCGACGTCGACGGCGCCCATATCCGCACGCTCCTGCTCACCTTTTTCTACCGGCAGATGCGCGACGTCATCGACGGCGGCTATCTCTACATCGCCCAGCCGCCGCTCTACAAAATCACGCGCGGCAAATCCGAGCAGTATCTCAAGGACGAGCGCTCGCTCGAAGACTACCTGATCGACGCCGGGCTGGAGGACACGACGCTGCGGCTGTCGTCGGGCGAAGTGCGCGCCGGCGAGGATTTACGCCATCTGGTCGAGCAGGCGCGCACGATCCGCAACCTGCTCAACGGCCTGCACAGCCGCTATAACCGCAAGGTGATCGAGCAGGCGGCGATCGCCGGCGTCTTGCATCCGCGCGTCACCGGCGATGCGGTCGCCGCCGCGCGAGCTGCCGAATACATCGCGCGCCGGCTCGACGCGCTGACCGACGAGACCGAGCGCGGCTGGCACGGCACGTTCGGCGCCGCCGGATTCCAGTTCGAGCGCACCGTGCGGGGCGTCAAGGAAGTCGCGGTGATCGACCAGGCGCTGCTCGGCTCCGCCGACGCCCGCAAGCTCGACGAGTTCGCGCCCTCGTTGCAGGGCGTCTATCCGCGGCCGACGCCGCCCGCCGTGCTGCGAAGGAAGGACGAGGAAACGCCGATCCACGGCCCGGTCGGATTATTCGAAGCCGTCACCGCCGCCGGCAAAAAAGGCGTGGCGCTGCAGCGCTACAAAGGCTTGGGCGAGATGAATCCCGGCCAGCTCTGGGAAACCACGCTCGACGTCAACGCCCGCTCGCTGTTGCAGGTCAGCGTCAAGGAAATCGACGAGGCCAACACCATCTTCGACGAGCTGATGGGCGACAAAGTCGAGCCGCGCCGCGAATTCATCGAGCACAACGCACTCGCCGCCAGCGTCGATGCTTGATCTTTCCTCCCCTCCGAAGCGCATAGGCGCTAACATAGCTGCGTTTCCCGGGCGCAGCGCAGCACGAAGCGCAGCGAAGTGGTGCGCTGCAGACCCGGGATCGTAACAAGTTGCGGAGTCTGGGACGGTCCCGGATCAGCGGTGCACCGCTTCGCGCTGCACCGCATCCGGGAAACAGAGGCCTATGTTAGCGCCAATGCCGCGAAGCGGGGGAGGAAAGATCAAAACAAATCGAAATATTCGTTCTGCTCCCAGGCAGTGACCTCGCCCTTGTCGCTCGCTTCGCTGGTAAATCGCGCGAGCTCGGCCTCCTTGAGGCGTGCGTAATAGTCGAGGAATGCCGGGCCGAAGCCTTCGCGAAACATTTCGCTGGCGCGCAACTCGGCGAGCGCCTCGCCGAGACTCTTGGGCAGCGCCGGCGCTTTGGTTTCGTACGGCGTGTCGGCCGAGGGGCCCGGATCGCGCTGATGCGCGATGCCGTCGAGGCCGGCGTAGATCTGCGCGGCGATGTAGAGATATGGATTGGCCGCCGGCTCGCCGACGCGGTTTTCCAGATGCGTCGACGGGTCGCCCGGCCCGCCGAGCACGCGCACCATGACGCCGCGATTGTCGCGCGCCCAGATGACGCGGTCGGGCGCGAGCGCATAGGCGCGGTAGCGGCGGTAGCCGTTGACGGTCGGCGTAGTGAACGCGGTGGCGGCGTGGGCGTGGGCGAGCAGGCCGCCGAGAAAATGCCGCCCGGTCGCCGACAGCCCTTCGCGCGCGTTGCCGACGAAACCGTTGTTGCGGCGCTTGCGGTCGATCAGCGACAGATGCAGGTGCCAGCCCGAGGCGAACACGTTTGGCAGCGCCGGCCAGCACATGAAGCTGGCAAGAAGGCCGTGGCGCCGCGCGATCTGTTTGGTGGCGGCGCGGAACAGCACCATGGCGTCGGCGGCGTCGAGGCCAAGCTGCGGCCGGAACGTGAACTCGCACTGGCTCGGCCCGAGTTCGACTTCGAGCGAGCGCAGCGGCAGGCCGAGCGCCGCGATGCCGCGGCGGATCGGCACGAGCGCAGCGTCGAGCTGATCGAAGCGGCTCTCGGTCAGATACTGATAGCCCTGGTTGAGCAGGCTCACCTCGGGCGCGCGCGGCGGCCAGCCGGCGTCGGCCGGATCGAACCGTGGGTTTTCCAGCTTGAACAGATGAAACTCGACTTCGAGGCCGGCGAGAAAATCGAAGCCGTACCGGCGCAGCCGGTCGAGCGCGTCGCGCAGCACCTGCCGGGTCGAGAACGGCACCGGCTTGCCGTTGGTGAAATAAATGTCGCAGAGCAGCCAGCCGGTGTCATCGGCCCACGGCAGCACACGGAACGTCGCCGGGTCGGGCACCATGACGAAATCGCCGGCGCCCTGCATCTCCGCCATGCCGAAACCGCCGCCCGGCGTGAACACCGGATAGGCGGTCTTGTGCGCGGTGTCCTTGGCAAGGAGTGTTGTCGTCATGGTGACGCCGCTTCGCAGCAGCGCCGGCGCGTCGTCGGCCACGACCGTCTTGCCGCGCAGCACGCCATGCTGATCGGCGAACGAAAAGCGCACCAGTTCGAGCTTGTGTTTTTTGATCGCGCGGATCGCGGCGTTCGCGGCGCGCGCCTGTTCGGCGCTCCACAGCCCGTGGCGCTCGACGAAGGTTTTTGCAGGGGCCGGATGGCGGGTCGGCATCGGCTGTCGCGAATGGCGAATAGCGAATGGTGATGGGCTTGGCGCCTTCCCTATTCTCCATTCGCTATTCCGCTATTCGCCACCCTCCATTCTTCCAGCTTTTCGTTTGCTGCCGCGTGGCCTCCGTGCGCTGCCAGTAACCCTGCCAGTCGGCGGCGGGGCCGATGCCGTCGACGCAGGCCGGGCCCATGATGCTTCGTGCCTCTGCCGCATCGAGCACCATCATGGGCCGCGCGCCGCTCTCGGTGTCGTCGAGTGCCTGGCGCAACAGCCGGCGGTAGACGCTGATCGCCTTGTCGGAGGTGCCGAGATGCTCCTGGGTGCGGTCCGCGATGGCGCCCATCGACTCGCAGGCCCATTGGTCGTGCACGTTGATGTCGGTGCCCATGCCCGTAAAGGTCGCGTGCGCCTGCTCGTGCGGATCGAAACCGTAATCGTTGCTCTTGTTCTTGCGCGGCACGTAATCGGGCAGCGCGTACAGCTCGAGGCGCTGGCGGCGCATCTCGTCCTTGTTCACCGGCGCGCCGAACGAGGTGAAGATGGCGTACCAATAGTGCCGGCGATCGTCGATCGGCACGTGCCATTGCGCGATCGTCATCTCGCGGCTCATCGGAATGATGAAGGCGTTGGGGAAGATCAGGTTGGTGACGCGCACATGCGCGTTGGCATCGGAAATCTGGCGCAGCGTGATCAGGCGAAAGCCGTATGCGGTGGGCTCGAGCTCGATGCGCGGCCGCGAAAATTCGCGCATGATCCGCGTCATCGGCATCTCGGAATCCTTCGACCTGTCGCGGAACATCTTGCCGTAGCCGCGGTCCGGATCCTCGTCCGCGAAGAAGCGGTGCAGGAACGAGGTGTGCACCGGGTCGATGCCGACTTCGAGCGATTGCAGCCAGTTGCAATCGATCATGCCCTTGAAGGCGAAGCTGTGGGTGTCCGGCGCAACGAAGCAGTCGAAATGCGGAAACGCCGGCGGCTCGCCGGGCCCGAGATATGCGAACAGGATGCCGCTCTTCGCCACGAGCGGATAGGATTTTTGCTTGATATTGGCGGCGAGGTTGCTGGTGTCGGGCTCGGCCGGCGTCTGCAGGCAGCGGCCGTTCACGTCGAACAGCCAGCCATGGAAGGCGCAGCGCAGCCCGCCGTCTTCGAGGCGGCCATAGGCGAGATCGGTGCCGCGGTGCGGACAGTGCCGGCCGATCAGGCCGTAACGGCCCTTGTCGTCCTTGAAGGCGACGAGGTCTTCACCGCATAGCCGCACCGCCTTGACCGGCCGGTTGCCGGCAAGCTCGTCGACCAAAGCGGCCGGCTGCCAGTAGCGCCGCAGCAGCGCGCCGGCCGCGGTGCCCGGCCCGGTGCGGGTGATGCGATCGTTGAGTTCGGGATTCAACATGACGGCCTGCCTTGCGGGGTCTTCCCCGCCACAAGGTTTATATGATGGTTGTCGAGCGGCTGGAAGCCTGCGAATTCGTTGGTCCTCGCTAACGCCAACGCCTCTCGTAATGGTATAAGCAGGCGGACCGATCGCGTTGCGGAGTCGCTGGAGGAGAACATGGCGCTAAAGGGGCCGACTACCGCCGATGTGAACAAACTCCATGCCGAAGTTAATCAGCTTACTTATATGAGATTTCTTGTGACAACGGTTGCCGTAACGCTGTTCGGAGTCATGTTGACTTGGATCGTGCCAAAGAACAGCAATCCGACTGATTTCGGTCCGTTCGAGTTCGTAGCGTGCATTGTCTTGTCGTTTTTACTGTTCGGACTTTTTATCCTGAACTACGGACTTCGCTGTTGGACGATCGCGATCTCGGCGTATCTTGTCGTCTTCGAGAAATCTGGATGGGAATATGATCTTCAGCAATATCGGCAACATGAATATTTTGCATATACCAAGTCATTCACATGGGTATTTTTGGGACTGAATTTGATAACCGCTGCATTTCCATTCGTGTTGAGCGCCGCATTTGATGTGAGTGCAAACTCAGGGAAAGCGGCAATGGCATTGGCTGTAATTGGTACCGTTACTGAGTTGACGATGTTTTTTATGGGAATCTTGGGCGTATTCCAGCGCGATCAAAAATATGAAGAGCGGTGGAGGCAATTGAAAAAGAGCTGACGATGATGGGGCAACCAGTCCAGGCCTTGCCCGCAGAGCGTTCAGCGGTCCGACGTAATGGTGCCCTTTGCGGTGACGACCATCCAGGCGCCGTCCTGCCGCCGCACCGATTCAACGCGGCCGAGTCCCGGCAAAGTGCTGCCGGAGCCGACGACGAAGATGCCGCCATAGCGGCTCTCGACCAGCGCCCGGCCGTTGCGCACATCGCGCACGATCCAATCGTTGAGGACGTGCGCCGCGGCGGCTGGCGGCGGCGCCGCAACCGGCGCCGGCTGCGCCGGCTTGGCGATCGAGCCGGTGACCTCCGGCGCCGCGGCGGCGCGCTTGTCGAGCCGGTCGACCGCTTCGGCAAGCCGCTGCAGCTTCGCCGGGTCGGCCTGCAGGCGTTCGAGGCTGGCGAGCCGATCGGCGATCTTGGCGAATTGCGCGGTGGCGCCGCGGTTCGCCGCGTCGAAGCTGGCCTTCAGCGCGTTCAGTTGCGCAAGCTCGGATTTCACGGCCTGCAGCACACCGCGCGCATCCGCCGTGCGCGGCGCTTGCGCGGCGGCGGTCTGGTGGCGCGCCATGCTCGAAGCGGCAAGCGTGCCGACGAAGGCGCCGAAACCGGCCACAAGCGCGATGGTTGCGGCCAACAGGGCAAAACGGAACGAGCGCGGCTGCGGCGCTGATGCAAACGTGATCGCCGCAGCGTCGTCCGAATTGTCGCTTGCCGCGTCGCTTGCGATCGCCAGGATCGGCACCGCGGCTTCGGGCTTCGCAAGCGCGCCGGCCGGTTCGGCGGCGGGCGCCTCAGCCTGCGCGCCGTCGAGGCTCGGCGCTGCGACGACCGGCAGCTCTTTCATCGCATCGCTTGCCGCACTCGCGGTCGGCGCTTCATTGTCGACTGGCGGCTGCGAGGCCGCAGGCGCGCCGGGCGCGGCGGCCGATTCGCCGGCAGCGGATTTGTGCGTTTCGCCGTCGCCGTTCTGGCCTGGCTTGTTGTCGCTTTTGTCCTGGGGAATATCCACGGCAGGGTCCTCCGCAATGCGGTGACCCGTCGTTAACTATCGATCGTTAGCAATTCGTTACCGGACGCCGCACACTACGGTCACGGGCTGGCGTGATTGATGAATTTCTCCGGCGGCGCCTCGCCCCATTGCGAGCGCAGCGCCTCGTCGGCGGCGACGAGGTTCGAGCCGTTGGCGAGGTTGAGGCGATCGCTGTCGGCCCAGTGCTCGTGAACGTGGCCCCAGGGGTCGGCCCAGTAGTCGTAGACCTGGCTGCCGAGCACGTGCCGGCCGATGCCCCACATGTGCTCGTATTTGCCGAAACTCTTCAGATAATCGTGGCCCATGCAGACGTCGTCGATGTCGAAGACTTCGAACGATAGGTGGTTCAATCCGGTCTTCGGATGATTGAGGCAGAAGAACACGTGATGATCCACGTAGCGGTCGCCGCGGTCGCAGCGGTTGAACGAGCCGATCAGGTTGTCCTTGTTCTCGACATAGACGTCGTCGGAGCAGATCATGCCGAGCGTGTCGCGGAACCAGGCGACGGTTTCCTTAAAGCGCGGCGTCATCATCACGCCATGGCCGATGCGCTTGACGTGGGCCGCGCCTCGCGGCAGCCGCATCAGCTCGCCGGCGCGCGCAATCGGCACCTCGCCGGAGTTGAGTTTTTGCCGCTTGACCGCGATCGGCTTCACCGACGCAATGCCGGTGACCACCTCGACCTGATAGCCGTTCGGCTCGGTCAGCCGCACGCGCTTGCCGCCGCCGGGCTCGTCGATGGTCTCGATGCCTGTGGCGCCCGGCGCCTTGGCGATGCGCGCCAGATCATCCTCGCTGTCGACGTAATAGGCGAGGCCGACGAATTTCGGGTCGCCCTTTTCGCTGATGTGGATGTGATGCGCCGCATCGGTGCCGCGCATGTAGAGCGCGTTGGCGGTGCGCTCGCAGCGCGCCATGCCGAATCGGGTCAGAAATTCCTCCATGACGTCGAGATCGGGCACGCGCAATCGCCCATAGGCAATATCGGTGACTTTGACGTAAGCCATGTCGCTCTCCCGAATGTTTGTCTCTCGGCTAAGGCCGCAATTTGCCACGACCCACGCGGTGGAGCCAGCTTGCCGGCGCCTAGCCGCTATTCGTCATTTCAAGGTGCAGCCAAACCGGGCGCACCTTGGCGGATGCGGCGGCGGCCTCATGCGCCCGCGCTGCTTGCGGGCGCCGGCGGCCTGACGGCTCCTTCACGGCCGATAATCGGCGGCGACCGTCTGGTCGGCGCGCGACTTGGTGAAAAGGTTGAACAGCGCCGACAGCACGATGGTCACCGCGAGGTTGAGGATCACGGTGTAGAGCGCGCTGTAGCCCGGGAAGCCGTGACCGGCAATGACCAGCGGATAATTCGGCGCCAGCTTGGCGGCGATGAACATCCAGGTGCCCATGACGATGCCCACGAGCCAGCCGATAAACAGCGCCCAAGGATGGAACCAGCGGGTATAGACGCCGAGCATCACCGAGGGCACGGTCTGGATGATCCAGATGCCGCCCAGGAGCTGCAGGTAGATGGCATATTGCGTCGGCACGAAGATAATGAAGACGAGCGCGCCCAATTTGACGATGAGCGACACCCACTTCGCCATCTGCGATTCCTGCTTGTCGGTCGGATTCTTGTTGAAGAACTCGCGATGGATATTGCGGGTGTAAAGATTGGCCGAGGCAATCGACATGATTGCCGCCGGCACCAGCGCGCCGATGCCGACCGCCGCGAAGGCGACGCCGACGAACCAGGATGGGAAGGTGTGCAGGAACAGCGCCGGCACCGCGAAGCTGTTGCCGAAGCGCTTGAAGCCCGAGGCAAATTCGGGAAGGCCGCCAACGCCGGTCGCGATGGCGAAGAAGCCGACCAGCGCCAACAGACCGAGCATGAACGAGTAGCCGGGCAACAGCGCGGCGTTGCGGCGGATCACGTGCCCGCTCGATGCGCTGAGAATGCCGGTGATGGAATGCGGATAGAGGAAAAGCGCGAGCGCCGATCCGAGCGCCAGCGTCGCATAGACGCCGTAAGCGCCAGTCGTATTGGCGCCCGGAACCGCGAGCAGCAGTTTCGCCGGCGGCACCTTGGCGAAAACGTTGGCGAACCCGCCCAATTGGATGGGGACGGCAATGACCACGGCGAAAGCCGTGGTGTAGATGAGCAGGTCCTTGACCACGGCGATCGACGCCGGCGCCCGCAAGCCGCTCGTATAGGTGAAGGCGGCCAGAATAATGAATGCGATGATGAGCGGCACGTCGCCCGCATAGCCGTTGCCGACCACGCCCATGCCGCCGATGACGACCTGCAGGCCGACCAGTTGCAGCGCGATATAGGGCAGCGTGGCGACGATGCCGGTCACCGCCACCGCCAGCGCCAGCCAGCGATTGCCGAAGCGGCCGTGCACGAAGTCCGCCGCGGTAATGTAGCGGTGCTTGTGGCAGACGTACCAGAGCCGCGGGAAAGCCAGGAACAGGATCGGATAGATCATGATGGTGTAGGGCACCGCAAAGAACGCGATTGCGCCGGCGCCGAAGGCGAGCGCCGGCACCGCGACGAACGTGTAGGCGGTGTAAAGGTCGCCGCCGATCAGAAACCAGGTGATGAAGGTGCCGAAGCGCCGTCCGGCAAGGCCCCATTCATGGAGCTGGTCGAGATCGCCCTTGCGCCAATGCGCCGCAACGAAGCCCAGTATGGTTATGAAGAGGAACAGCAGAATGAAGATGATAAGAGCAGTCCAATTGACTTCCTGCACGGCGTCTCTCCCGATCGCTTTTTTATTGTCGTTGCCGATTGCGTCGGCGACTTTGCAAAACCGGATGCCGCGCTAGGCATCGGTGGCGAAATACACGATCGCGGTAAGGACGCCGCCGAGGATTATCCAAAGCATCTGGTACCAATAGAAGAATGGAATTCCGATCCATGTGGGATCGGCTCTATTGTAGGTCCCCACCCAGAGGCTGGCGATGAATTGGATCACGAAGAGCAGATACCACCAGCTCCAACCCGATTGCCGCGCGCCTTGCTGATCCATTTCCTCCCCTCCCCCCATTATCTTGCGCCCGAGAGCGACGCCTCGGCCGGGCCGTTTGCGCCCTTTGCTGGAAAGAATAGCCGCACGCCGCCGCAATGCAAGGCTGCCATGGTCGCATCGTCAAGGCGCGCGATGCGGCAGCGCAGCACGAACTGCCGGCGATTCAGGCGGCGGTCTTTTCGCCCGCCACGGCGCGCTGCATGAAATCGACGAACACGCGCGCGATCTCGTCCTCGTAGGCGCCCCATTCCGGGAACGGGATCAGCGGCACGTCCTGGTCGGTGATCGGCAGGCGGTGCAGCTCGCTGCCGGGAATGAGTTTTTGGGCGACGCGGCCGGAGGCGCTGGAATGGGTGTTGTCGTTGCCCGGAATGATGATCGTGGGGACCTTGATCGAGCGCAGCTCCTGCTCGGTCACGCCCATCACCGGCAGCCTGGCGCCGGCCTCGAAAATCTGGTTCCAGCGCGTGAACACCTTGATGAATTTGTCGGCCGGCAGCTTGGCGAGATAATCCTGGCCGCGCGGGTTCTCCTTGAAGCGCTCCTTCCAGGCATCCATGGCGCAGACCGCCGCCATGCCGCCCTCCTTCGCAGCGCGGATGAATTGGCCGTAATACTGCTCCGGCAGGCGGCCGGCGGCGAAGGCGCCGCCGGTGACGCGCAGCAAGAGCAGGCCGCGCACCGCCTGCGGATAGCGCAGATAAAACCTGATCGAGGTGCGGGCGCCGGCCGAGGAGCCGGAAAAGAACGCCGGCAGCGCGTCGCGGCTCGCCATCAGCTCATGCATGTCGCCGAGCCACATCGCCTCTT
Source organism: Xanthobacteraceae bacterium (assembly GCA_030038995.1). Classification (GTDB taxonomy): domain Bacteria; phylum Pseudomonadota; class Alphaproteobacteria; order Rhizobiales; family Xanthobacteraceae; genus BOG-931. The sequence goes on along the minus strand of JASHQS010000316.1, from coordinate 22,235 downwards.
CGCCTTCGTCGCCCTCGATCCAGAGGTCGGACGCGCCGGTGTTGCGGCGGTCGTGCAGCATGATGCGGAAACCGCTTTTGGCGATCTTCTGCGCCAGCGGAATGAATTCGTCATGGCCGCGCCGGCCGCCCGTCGTCATCATGACCCACGGGCCGCGGTCGCCGACTGTCCGCCAGTTGATGTTGACGCCGCGGATGGTGCTGACTGGCATGGCTGTTCCTCGACTGTCTGCGGTAGATACGCGCCGATCGCGGAGCGAAGCAAGTCCCCGGCGACTGCCCGGCGCAAAGGGATCGAGCTTGCCAGGTCGCTGTCCATAGCGCGTGACGATGTCCGCGGCCCGGTCCTCCTGCACGCACAGCACGTCCTCGATCGGCCGCCCGCCATAGGGCACGACGGCGGAGCCAAGCTCGGCCGCCGGCACCGCAAAGCGGGCGTTGTAGTCGGGCAGCGCGCAAAAGCTGTCCCAAGGCGCAACGGGTGAAGCCGCAGGGGCTGGGCCTTAGAACCGATTGTATTCGGAAACTATAGCGCCAACGTCTGCAAACCGGAGCATAAAGTTGAGCGCGAGGAGGATCGCAATGACCAAAACGGCCACCACTCCGAGCCTGTCCGTATTTCGGCGGGCGATATATGCATTATCTTCCGGAGCCGAACTGTTTTCTCCGTTTGCCGCCCCATTGATCGTAAATCTGTTCATCGGCGCTCCCTCTTGCAAAAAGATGATCCGTGCCGTTGCCAACGCTGTCTTCGTCAGGTCTGGGCACGCCTTTGCATAAACGCCTCAACTTGGAGACTTCAGAGGTCCGCCGCGGATTTCCGGGGCGCACAGCGCCACTGAAACACGCAGCTCGGCAAGGACCGACAAGCTCAACGGCATGAACATTCGCCCGGAAGCGCCGCGCTCGGCAAATCGAGCCAAGGTTTCTGCAGGCGACAAGACTCGTGGTGGACTTGACCATGCCTCAACTTTATTCGGGGTAGACTCTTCGGCAAGCTGTCATACGGTTCTTGCGGCGCACATAGCGGCCGCGAAGGCGGCTCACTGGCTATATTCTCAGCCATCGCGGCGCATTGTTCATTCGCGCCATGCAAGACGCGCCCTGACAACACCGGAGTCATATCAGTCCGACTCCGACGATCAGGACGACTAGCATCGCAACCAAGACATAAGCGGCATATGCGTTGACGTTCCCCACATGCATTCGACGGACCAGAGCTGCAAGACGACGCAGTATTTCGATCGGCGGCTGAAGAACAAAACGGTCGATTACATGCACTTCGGTATATTCACGCCTGATTGCGGTCCGGAAGTGAACAGCCACGGCCTCGGTGCTCTCTTCCCGGGCAGACGGGCTCAAAAGCGCGGCGAAGATCACTCTAACCGGATTGGAAAACCCAGTTGCCGTGTAGGTCAGTTCGGGCGAAAGGTGACGTAAGCCGCCGTCCCATGCGATGCGGCGCTCGACGCGGCGCTTGCGAGTCAATAGCCGCATGGCAACAAAAATCAGTAGGAGAATTCCGAGCAGCACGACCAGCATGTAGCTCGTCGACATGGCGAATACGACGGGATTCCGCTCGTCGCCCCGGTGTAAGACAACCAGGCCACGTCCTGGTAAAAACCCGTGTCCGACCTGCGCGCCGAGGTCGTGAAATTCAGAAGTGAATGCCGGCGGCAGATTGTCGGCGCGTTGGGCATTAACGCTAAAGAACGGCGGCACAAGAGCCGCGGTTGCGCTCTCGTGGGCTAATGGGGTCACCGCGTGGTCTATGGCTGGAATGACATACGTGGGCAGGATGCCCAGCGCGAGGCATAACGTTGCCAGCAAGGCCATTGATGCGCGCGCTGCGGCTGGCGATTCCTGCGCCTCGGCAGCAGCGGGCGAACGCGACATTCCGAGGAATCCGGTGGCGAATACTTTCACGAAGCAGGTAACAGCAAGACCCGCCGTCAAGGCCAGCAGTGCGCCGCAAATCGCAAACACGATCTTGACCGGCGTCGACGCTAAAACTGCGGAACGCAGCACCGTTTGGAGCGTCAGCCATTCACTCACAAAGCCATTGAATGGCGGCAGTGCGGAGATCGACAGGACGCCGACGAGGAAGAAGGCGCTGGTCCAGGGCATTCCTCTGATAATCCCGCCAAGACGGTCGAGATCACGGGTTCCGGTGCCAGCCTCGACGGCACCTGTGCCTACGAACAGAAGCGCCTTGTACACGGAATGATTGGTGAGATGGTAGAGCGCTGCCGTCAGTGCGATGGCCGCGACGAAACGGTGGCCGGTGGCCACAAACACCATCGTGGCTCCGATTCCGGCGGCAATGATGCCCATATTTTCGATAGTGGAATGAGCCAACAATCGCTTCAGCTCATCCTGGATCGTCGCATAAAGGATGCCGATGATCGCCGAGAGGCTTCCGATCACCAGCACGATCAACCCCGGAGCTACGCCTGTTGGGGGTGCGAGATCGAGATTCACCCGAACGATGCCGTAAACTCCCAAGTTCACGATCACAGCCGACAACAATGCCGACACGTTGGTCGGCGCCACCGGGTGCGCAAGCGGCAGCCAACTGTTGAGCGGCACGAGGCCGGCTTTCACCGCGAAGCCGAAAAAGGCCAGCAGAAAGACTGCCCAGCGCATCGGCGCGCCGAGCGTCGGCGCAGCAGACTGTAGCGCCGGAAAACCGAGCCCCGCACTTGCGCCGGCGATCAGGATGAATGCGATAGCGACTGCAATGGTGCCGCCTTCGCTCATAGCCAGCATGACGTAAGCCGACCGTGAGCTGCCCGCGCGCTCGGATTCGTAAGTGACGAGCAGATAGCTCACAATGGACATCAGCTCCCATGAAACCAAGAAGGAAATCGTATCGCCGGCGACAAAAACCAAAATGATGGAAGCGAAGAGGACGTGATAAAGGACGCTGAAATAGCGCAGATTATGATGCTTGCTGTATTTGACCAGATAGGCACTCGAAAAGATCGAGACTGGAAGGAACACGAGACCCGTCACGGCCATAAACAAGGCCGAGAGAGGATCGCCTTGCAGAGCGAGCGTGCCGAGGGTCAGGACGGACCAAAGCTCAAAAAAATGAACCTGGCCGCCCGCGAAAAGTAAAAGGCCGCTACATGCCAACACCAACAGCGAGGCCAGCGAGCCGACTACCGAAAGCAGGCCCGCAAGCGAGCGCGGGGGTGCGAACGACGCCAGAACCGCACCGGCCGCACAGAGCATGAAGAATGCGAGAAGGAGCTGAGACGCGATCATGCCGGCTCCGTTTCGCGAAGGGAATAATGGACGCCGGCAGGAGGCTTTCTCTCGACTGCGACGAGCAAGCCATGAAGAATGGCCAAAGGCGGAGGCGGGCAGCCCGGCACGACTACGTCCACCGGGATGATCGCAGCAGCGCCATCCGCGGCGGCAAAGCTGGGTCCGAAAATACCGCCGGAAGCCGCGCAGGCTCCAATCGCGACGACGCGCTTCGGTGTCGGCATCGCATCATAGGTCTTGCGCAACGGCAGACGCATGGCATCCGAAACCGGTCCGGCAACAAGCAGGACATCGGCATTACGAGGTGTCGGTGTGATAAAAAAGCCGAGCCGGTGCATGTTGTAATAAGGATTATTGATTTGTCGCGCTTCACTCATGCAGGCACCGCACGCGCCGGCGTCGACGAAGCGGACATGCAAGGAGCGGCCGAATATTCGCGCAAGGCTGCGCAGCGCCGTATCGGCTTCAGTCTCCTGCACGGCCCACTCGTATCCTTGCCGCCATGAGGCAGGCTCTTCGACATCGCGCACGCAACGGAAGCAGTGAACGCACCGGCCGTGATCGATAATGATGCTGCCGTCCTCGCCCTTGATCGCGCCCGTGGGACAACGCGCTGCAAGGGCCGCGGCAGCAGCCGTTGAACTCAGGGGTGTGTTGACCGGGCGGCCAGGCGATACGCCCGGAGCGTCGTCGGGCCAGCGCGGGTAAGCGCTGCTCTTGACGCCGATACGAAGCCCTTTGAATACCCAGTTTGCCATCGTCAGACGTTCCTAGCGGTCGCACTCCGCGTTCGATAAGGCGAAACTCGCGAGAATGATCGGGAAGTCCTGAAAGGCGAAATTTTCTGCTGCCAGATGCAAGGCGTGCCAGTTCGCAAACGATGGCGGCGCGATATGGTAACGGACGACCCTTCCGTCTGCGTCGAGCCGTAGCCAATGGAATGCTGCGCCTAGGGGCGATTCTACCGCCGACAGGGCAACTCCAGAGCGCGGCTGAATATCGCCTAGGCGCGATTGTCCTTCAGGAAGCCCTGAGAGTGAGCTGTTGATGATCGAAGCTGATTGCTGGGCTTCCGCAAACAAGATGCGCAAGCGGGCATAGCCGTCGCCTTCGTGCTCGATGGGAACGGTAAAATCCAGTGAGCCGTATGCCGCATATGGGAACAGCTTGCGTATATCGCGAGCGACTCCCGACGCACGCCCAATGGGGCCAACCAACCCATACGCGCGGGCCTCTTCCTCTGATACGATCCCGACCTCTTCAAGGCGATCGAGGAAGCTCGAGGAGTAGCGCAGCATCTGGAGAAGATCGCGCAACTGCTGTGCCGCAAGGCCTACTTCGGAGGTTAGATGACGGACGACGACTTCCGAGAGATCGCAAACGACACCGCCCGGCGCGACCGTGCCGAACAGGTATCGGTGGCCCGTCACCTCACAGCTCAACCGCAATAGCTTTTCTTCGATCAGCGCCGCCTGGCTGGTAGCAACGGCCAAAGCCGTCGAATTGCATATGCCCGTGATGGCAGCGGCGTGGCTCCGCAGGCGCTCAAGCTCCGCAAAAACTGTCCGGAGCGCGAGTGCTCGCGGCGGCGGCATTATGCCTGCGATATTCTCAACAGCTTGACAGAACGCCAGGCCGTGGGCGAACGCAGCAGTGCCTGAGAAACGCTCGGCGAGCAGCAAGGCCCGATCGAACGGCTGACCTTCTGCAATTTTTTCAACGCCTCGGTATTTGTAGAAAAAGCGCGGGATGGTGCGAATAACGTCTTCACCGACCGTTTCCAGCAGAAAATGCGCAGATTCGGCAAAGTCAGCGAAGACCGGTCCGACGGGCATGGCGAAAACGCCTGGGGCGGCGACGATCGTCGGCGCTTCCCATTTGGCGTTGGCTGCTCTTTTCTCATAATGCCGATGCGCATCGAAGTCGTGGCACAGCGGGTTTGTGCCTTCGGGCCAGTCCTCGTGCAACACAAACTCGCCGAGGCGCGGATGGCCTTCGAAGTGCAGACCGAACAAATCCTCGACCTCGCGCTCATGCCAATCCACTGACGGCCCATGCGGCAGTCCCACCAGGGAGGGAACCACGGAGATGCTCTTGTCAAGCGTCAGTTCAAGATGGATCCAGGGCGCGCGATCGTCTTTGTAGAACACGTAAGTGAGAGCCCAGCCTGCGTCCGGCATCTCCTCGACCGCCAGGGTGGCAAATGCATAGTCAAAATTTTGCATAAGCCATCCGGCGATTCCGATTATCTGATCAGGTTGGCAATGCACGCGGCAAAGACGCACGGTCTCATTGCATATTGCCTCTCTATTCCAGCGTTGGCGAAACAACTCGGCGAACCCTGCCAAGGCCGTTGCATCGCTGCCGAGTTGGTCAAGCCTGGCCATCGGGACCACTTAACCTCCCATCGCAGCCGCCGCGGCTTTCAGAAGCTCCTGCAGCGGCGCAGGTACGTAAAGGCCGATAATGACCAGCGGGATGACAGCCAGAACAAGGGTCAATTTGCATGAGCGCGGAAGCGCTGCTGCACGCTTTCCATCTTGCGCGCCGGCACCGAAGACCATGCGATTGATGTGAAGCATGACCGCGCAGAAAGCGATCACGACGAGAGCAGCCAAAATCGCGATAACAGCGTATTGGCCGCCGGCGAGCCCGGCTTTGAAAATGACGAGCTCGCTGACGAAGATGGCGAAGGGTGGTGCGCCGGCAATGGCAAAACCGCCGATCAGCAATGCGGCGGCTGCAATCGGTGAAGTGCGAGCGAGGCCGCGGACCGCGGCTATCTCCTGCGTGCCGACCGTCAGTACCGTCACGCCCGCGGCAAAGAAGCAAAACGACTTTGCAATAGCGTGTCCGGTAATTTGGTATGCCGCTCCGAGGTGAGCACCGGCACCGCCGAGGCCAGCCGCCACGAGGATGATGCCCATGTGCTCGACAGTTGAAAAAGCGAACATCCGCTTGAAATCGCGGACGTAGATCAAGAGGAGCGTGGCAACAGCCACCGAGATCAGTCCAAAGCCGACAAACCAAGGCCGCGCATCGAGCCCCGGGGCACCGCCGATCACCGGAAAAAGACGAAGGATTACGTAGAGAACGGTCGTGGTCTCCACCCCGGACAATAGGGCACAAATCGAAGCGGGGGCCTGACTATGTGCATCGGGCAGCCACGTATGCATTGGAACGAGTCCCACCTTCGTGCCAAAACCCACCAGGATGAAGAGGAACGCCGGCCACAGGAGCGCCGGCGGCATGCGCGGTGCCGCCTCGACAAGCCCTTGCCACGTGAACGGCTCCAGGCCGGCAACCCGTGAACCCCAATAAAGGATAAGGAAGCCGAGCAGTGCGAGCACGGCGCCTAACGTGGTCAGCACCACGTACTTCCAGGCTGCTTCCAAGGCTTCGGGTGTGTCTTCGAAACCAACGAGAAAGGCCGAGATCAGGGTCGTCAGTTCGACCGCGATCCACATGAGCGCAACGTTTGCCAGCAGAGGCACCGCGAGCATCGAGAGAACGAAGAGATTGTAGAGGGTGTAATACAGCCGCGTACTCTTCTGGCGCCCGTGCTTGACGCTTTCGCCGATGTAGCCCCAAGAGAACAACGCCGCGGTAAAGCCGACCAAGGCGACAAGGACAAGCACCAGAGCGCCGAGGCCGTCACAGGTGAGCCACTCGCCGGAAGCGGCGACGTGTCCCGTTGCGGCAGCTTCAAGAGCGACGGAAACGGCGAGAGCAAGAGCGGCGACAGACGCCAACAGCGTGACGGGCGGAGCGAAACGCCGGCCGCAAGGCAGCAGCGAAAATCCGCTGGCGAGTAACGGAGCGATCAGGATGCCGGCAAGCTCCACGGCGCCTTACTCCTCACGCAGCGACGCGAGCTGGCCCACGGCGGTGGTGCCGAGCCGGGCATGAATGCGTCGTGTCAGCATGCCGACGACAAGCGCCACAACGGGCACATCGACCGCGGCGGCCAATTCGGCGATGACGGGTAGGTTTGGTACGATGGCGACGCCGGCAAAAAACACGCCGTTCTCGACTGCGAGCAAGCCGAGGAGCTGAGGGACCGCTTCGCGCCTGACCGCGATGGTGAAAGCTCCGAGAAACATCGCCGCAATACCCAGCGGCAGATTGATCTGTGCGAACGGCACGCCCACGGCGTTGAGCAGCGGACTAGCCACTACGTAGGCGAGAACGATCAGCACCGCCGTTATCAATAAGGAGCTGGGGATGTTGAGGACGCGTTCTATTTCGCGCGTGCGGTAGACCTCAGCGTTGACGGTGCGCCGCAGCAGCCATGGGATGAGCAGGGTTTTGGTCGCGATCGTGATTGCCGCAACCGCAAACAAATGGACCGAATCCTCCGCCAAGCCTAAAAGTATTGCCGACAAGGTCAGCAGAGCCGATTGCAGGATAAACAGTTGCAGCGAGGCGAGCACTTGGCGAGTTGCAACAACCCCGATGGCTGTCAGCAGAAACAAAGCGCCGGTCAGCGCATCGAGGGCGAAGAGGATAGGCGGGCTGTTCATCACTCCACCTCTAGATCGCCGACAAGCGCGTGATCACTGCAACGACCGAAATTACGAATGCAGCGCCGATGAATTCAGTGATTCTGAAGAGACGCAATTTGGCCAAAGATGATTCGATGTAAACCAGCACGACCACAAAGCAGAAGATCTTCAGCAGCACGAGCGGGATGGCCAGCAGTACCTCGCCCACACCCATGCCGCGCGCCAGACCCCACGGGGTCACCAGCACATTGAGAAATACGATGAGAAGAACAAAGAATTTCATTGCGCTGGCCCATTTCATCAGAGCGGCCCCCCGCCCGGAATATTCGAGCGACTTTGAGCGATCGATCATTGCCAGTTCGAATTGGCCCGAAGGACTATCGACCGGAATGCGGCCGTCCTCGGCAAGGATCAGCATGAGGAATGCAATCAACAGAAGGATGTGTGACGGCTCGAAAAAATTCGCGATGGGCGTAACCCAGCGAGTCTGGACGATGTAGGGAATAGTCGAACCCGCTACAAACGAAATGGTCAGAAAAACCATGATGAAAACCGGCTCGGCGAGAAATCCGACCATGCGCGTACGGCTGGCGCCCATCGGTCCATAGGGATTCGCGGTATCGACCGCGGCGAGACAGGCGAAAAAGCCGGCCAAGGCCAATACGAATCCGACGCCGAGCATGTCGGCCATAAATGCGAAGAACAGGGGATAGCGGGTCAGGACCGGGATCAGCAAAGCGACGAATACCGGTGCCGCAAAGGACACGTAAGGTGTCACGCGGAAAATCCAGGAGCTTTGCTGGGAAACGATCTCGTCTTTGTGCAGAAGCTTCCAGAGATCGCGGTACGGCTGAAAAATGCTCGGGCCGCGCTTTGATTGGAGAATCTCCTTGAGTCGGCTGGTTACGCCTTCGACGAGGGGCGCGAAGGCAATGACCACTGCCACCTGTATGAGGTTGTAAAGGATGCGCTCTAGCATGGGGTAGCCGCCTCAATGTAGCGAGACTGCGGCGGCCGGACCACGCGTTTCGATTCGCGCCTTGGCGGCGCGGCTATACCACGCAGAGCACCGGCAATGATCGCCACAGGACCACTCCGCCGACTTCGTTCCTACGCGCCAGGCCGATCGTCAGATCGAGCGGCTGGCTGTAGGAGTCATTAGCCCTTGGCGGGCAGTTGGGGCGAACTCCATCGCCGATTCCTGACGCCAATCTAGGCCATTCGTGCAACTCGATCAATGACCTTTTGGTTTCGTGCCGTCGAGGAGTCGTTTATCGGCTTGTCCGCACGGCCGTGCGAGATTATATCGCGTCGGATCGACGGGGATGGGGTCCCCCGCCAAGTGCCTTCGGGCTGATGACTCCTGCCGCATGACAACCGGCGGTGGGAGCGCCATATGAACCCTCGCTTTGCAAGTTTGCCGAAAAGCCCGTGCGTCGCGTTGCCTTTGAAGGAACACGCGTCGTGAGAAGCTTTGGCGATCCAGCCTTTTTTCGGGCCTTCGACCTCCTCCTGAGCCTCACGAATCCGGGCTCGAAGCGCTCGCACTGGCGGCACGACGGCGTCGAATTTGAACGCGAGCGTCACAGCGTAACCAATCCACGGCATGGCCTTGCCATCGAGATTTTCACAATGACGCGGTCCGGCCGTCGCGGCTGGTCGTTTATGGTCATCAAGGAATACTGGTGGGCAGGCGAGGAGAGCAAAGCATTGAAAAATCTGCGATGGGCGCGTCCGATCAGCGGCCAGCGCGGCGACATCTTGGCTTGGTTGCGTGCGCAAGAGGCCAAAATTGGCAACAAATCGTTCTTGGAAGATAGCGAAGCCGATGCTGGGGATGATCCGGAGTTCGCAGACGTTGACGAGAGCGACACTCCATGAACGAGAGCTCTCGCATCACGGCGCCCCAACGAGCGACACCGCACCGGCAGTCCAACGGCGAATCAGATGCGCTTGCCGCCGTACTGGGTCGCATCGAGCCGACGCTCGAAAGCGCAATGGGATCGCACTCGCAACTCGTGCAGCGGTTCCGCGGCCTGCATCGGCGGCTTGAACACGAACGCTTTCAACTGGCCGTGCTGGGTCAATTCAAGCGCGGCAAAAGCACGTTCATCAATGCGCTGCTCGGCGCAGCCGTCCTCCCAACGGGGGTCATTCCATTGACGGCTATCGCCACCTTCATTGCGTGGGACCGGGCGCCGCGCATTGTCGTGCATTTCAAGGATGCACGGCCTGCCGAACAGTTTTCGCCGCAGACCATAGACGAAATCCGCGACGTTCTGTTTCGCTTTGTCGCCGAGGATGGCAATCCGGAAAACCAGCTTGGTGTGGAGCGCGTCGAGTTGTTCTATCCCGCCGATATGCTGGCGGATGGTACGGTAATCATCGATACACCCGGAGTGGGCTCGACGCTGCGGCACAATACCGAAGCTGCCCTGCAGGTTCTGCCGGAATGCGACGCCGCCTTCTTCGTCGTTTCGGCCGATCCGCCGATCACCGAAGCCGAACTCGACTTCCTGCGCCGGCTGAAGCCGAAAATACCTCGCGTGTTCTTCGTACTGAACAAAGCGGATTACCTGCGCTCTGACGAGCAGCGCAGCGTCCTGGATTTTTTGCAAACGGTACTGACAGAAAAATCGCTCAGTGATGCTGATGCCCGAATCTTCTGCATCTCGGCCCGTGATGCGCTCGAGGCCAAGCAGCACGGCGACGATCGGGCCTTGGAAAGCAGTGGCATTGCGGCACTTGAAGAGCACCTTTTGCGTTCTTTGGCTCGTGCGAAAATTCGCTGGCTGGCGGAGGCGGTGCGTGGCAAGGCGGCGGATATCCTGGCGCAGGGTTCCGCGGAACTCGAGCTTCGTGTCCGCGCCCTGGACATGCCGGTGGAAGAGTTGACCGTGAAATCAAACGAGTTTCAGGAGGCATTGCGTTCGATCGAGGAGCAGCGGCGCGTGACGCGAGATTTGCTCGCCGGTGACCATAGACGGCTGCGGCAGGCGCTCGATTGCAACATCGGGACCCTGCGCAAGGAGGTTGCGGCAAAGCTCGGCCATGTCATCGATACGAGCCTGTCGGGCACCGTGCCGAAGACATGGGAGGAAGGGGTGCGACGCGCGCTCACCGCGGCCATGCAGGGAGAATTCGAGGCGGCGCGTGAACCGCTGACAAGCGCGTTCGCCGCCGATACCAGCGCCGCTCTCCTTGCTTGCCAGGGTCGCATCGATTCGTTGGTCCGCCGCGTCCGCCAAACTGCTGCTGAAATTTTCAATGTGCCGCTTGGCCCGGATACTGAGTACGAGCCGTTCGAACTCGGCGAAGACCCCTATTGGGTGACCGAGACCACCCCCCTCAGGCTCATTCCCGACCCGGGCCGGTTCGTTGATCGGATGCTTCCGGCGCCGCTGCGGCGGTCGCGGCTGCGGGCGCGCATGATGCGGCAAGCCGAGGAGCTAATCATCCGCAATGCCGAGAATCTCCGCTGGGCCATCTGGCGCGGGCTCGACGAGACTTTCCGCAAAGCCACAGCCCATTTTGAGGAACGCCTCGACGAGGCGATTTCGGCCACGAGGAACGTCATCAACGAAGCTCTGGCCCGCAAGCGCGATCAGTCCTTTTCCGTCCAGCCAGAACTGCATCGCTTGACCTCCGCCATGGCATCCCTTGCGTCGGCCCGAGATGAGTTGCAGGGGGGCCGCCCGCACCCGACATAGGCGCCAGGCGGCACAGCGACCAAGCTCATTGCGGTGGTGATGCGGGCGAAGACCTGGCCCGTGCTACTACCCTGCGGAGAATATCATTGACCTGACTTCTTGGCGCCGTAACTTCAGGCCGCGGTTCGTTCAAGCATGCTTCAATCGCTTCCCGCACCGTTCCCTCGAAGTGGCCGACCAAACAGGCTTCGATCTGTTCTCGGAGCAGCCAATCGTCATTTTCGAGAAGCGCTATGAGGGCATGTGCGGCCTCTCTTCGATCCGAGGGCGACGCCTGATCCAAACCAACTTGGCAGACTAGTGCTGCGACCTTGCTGTCGCTGTCGTGCATGAGAGGACGCAGAGCCCGCCACGCGCCGGGGGTAAGGTCCATTTCCGCTAGCAAGCCGACTGCGCTTCGCCGCCGCCGGGCGCTCGACTCGCTCTCCCGCGCGCCACACGCCGCTCGTGGAGTAGCGGCGTTCAGCAGGGAAGCGCGTGCGCCGGCCCCTAGCTTCCGCAGCGCGCTCTCGGCGGTATGGCGGCTGGCGTCCTCTCCAAGAGCATCGATCAGTGCCGGTATTGCTTCCACCCTTCCGAATGCACCTAAGGCTCCGATCACGCCCGTCAGGGCCGGCCGGCGCGCCAGCATCAACAGCAGCTCGAAGACCTGCTGGTCGCGAACGTTGGCCAGTGCCAAAGCCGCCGCGCCGATTACCGCGTCTTCACCTAACCGCTCCACCGGGTCGGAAATCGCTCGTTCGGCTCTCAGGAATTCCATGAGGACCTTATGGGCATGGAGAGCAGAGAGCGCCTCGGCGGCGCGGCAACGCGCTTGGTAGAGACCGCTGCGCTCGCGTTCGAACAGGAGTGCTCGGAGGCCAGGAACAGCTTCTTCGCCGCAGGCGACTACATCGAGCACGCCGGCATCGCCTTCGCCGAATGACTTGAGCTTGGCGATCGCTTGCTCGACCCTTGACTGCTGCCCTGGTCTCATAACGCCGCACGCTGGCCAACGTAATCGAGGCTATTGCCTGGACCGTTGCTAGGCCCCGTCATTTATGCTGCTCGTGACCGCCCGCAAGCGCTTCCACGACGGCCCGGGCAGGGCATAGACGCTGCCATCGCTTCTAATGGAAAACACCAGGCGGCGGCTTGCAAAATAGTTGCGCACCAGAAGCGCGCCCAATACGCCAACGATAGCGCTTGCCAAAACGTCGCTCGGAAAGTGTGCGATGACAATGACGCGGCTCGCAGCGACGAGAAGCGCATAGCTCCAGACGGATGGGCGAAGATGCGGCCAAACCGCTCCAATTGCAACAGCAGCAGCAAACGCCGTGGTCGAATGCCCTGACGGCAAGCTCGCATACTGCGCATGGAATGCGAGCGGGTGAAAGATGAACGGATCGCCGTCCGCCACGTATGGACGGGCGCGGCCGATTAGCTCTGTGGCAAACGAGCTGACGAGGCCCGGCACGCCAATGGCCAAAAAGAGGAAAGACAGGCGTACCTCAAGGGTGGCAATCACAAGCTTGGCGTACCGTTTAGGTGCATATGATCTGGCGTAACAGCTCAGCATAAGAAGTCCCACGATCGGGAATAAAATCCAGCCCGATTTGCCAAGGTCGATCAGAATGTCAAACATCTCAACGAATCCGCGGGGCAGCTGACGCATTTCGTCTATGACCCATGCATCGCACGTGATCATCACCGTACCGACGGTAGCGATAATGAGAACGACACTGCCGGCCAGCTTTATGTCTGGTGGCAATGGCGCCCCGGGCGACAGCATCGTCCACCACGCGTGAAAAAACCGGCGACCACCTGGCGGGAGCTTTGTCATGATATCGAACGCCGCGCTGTCATGTTTGCACCACAGGCAAGAGCGACCCGGTCTGTGTTGGTATGTTGACCTGCCGACGACCGGCGACCAACACAACCGCCCGCTCCGCCGCCGTACTTTCTTCGTGGCTGGCGAGGTAGCGACGAAGCGCATCGTGTTTAACCGCGTATCGTCGCATATCCTCGGCAGAACGCTCGAACACGGCCGCTTCGCGTTTCAGCAAAAGGCGCAGCAGCTCATGATCGGGCAACGAGCTTGCAAGCATCGCGAGATGCGGAAGGCAAATTGCCGACAGCGAATCCACGATGTGCTGCTGTCGCAGTCGACCTGCCGTCGCTTGGACATATTTTCTCTCTGCGTCGGCGCGGACGTCGCATGCAACGCAGTTTCTGCTGAAAGCTGAAGTGCGGATGTTCGCGCAAATCTCGTCGACCGATGCAGCGGAAGCGGTTTGCCGGAGTTCGGCGGCGATTTGCTCCAAAAGGGGAGGATAACCGACGCAGATACCATACGGCGACTGGACGGATTGGAGCTGCCAAGCGTGAAATGGGCAGAAACCGCCGCTGACAGCGAACCGTTGCCTCTCCTCGGCATCGATGATGATGTCGGATTGGTACTTTGAGATGAAGTTCCAGAGGTCATGGGCGATTTGTGCGCAGATCTCACACGTAGGCAGCTGATGTAGGTTGGCAAACGATTCCGAAGCTTCCGCCGCTCGCAGTGTTCGTGGGAGTTCGTCCTTTGGGCCGAATTCCCGCGCCAGGGACGCGAGCCGGCCGCTGAACCACTGCATTTCCGGCCAGTGTGGAAGATCATGCATCAAGTCCACCACCCGGCTGCACATGCGCGTCAGAAATTCGCGACTCTTTTCGTTGAGAAGGAAATGAATAAGCGCGTTTTCAAACTCGGGAATTCCACTGGCGGCGAGCTGCTCTGAATTCTTTGACAACTTGGCCTGTAGGCCCTCGGTCGAGGAAGCGGAGAAGATTTGGATCGCAACGTCTCCAAACATCGCGCTTAATTGTTCGCGAATGAAATCGATTACCTTCTCTCGCTGCCCGGGTGAAATGGCATCATGCTTGTTGACGACGATAAAGGTGCGACTCCGTTGGGCAGAGGCTGCTTTGAGGAAGCGAACTTCATCCTCCGATAACGGACTGTCGTGACTGGTTACGAGGACGAAAGCGTCGGCTTCGGGAAGGAAGGATTCCGTCGTCAGCGTATTTTCTACAACCACCGACCCCAGCCCAGGAGTGTCAACGAAGTAAAAGCCGCGGCGCAGAATTTCGGCTGGAAGCTCGACTTCGGCGGTTCGAATGCCAAGCCGGTTGGCGGGATTACCCTGTTGGGTGATGTGCTGCGGCAGTTCCTCTATCGGGATTTCGCTGTCGAGCCGCCTGTTCCGGTATTTAAGAATGACGCGCTCGGTGCTGCCGTAGGTCACGGTGGTGATCACGGACGTGAGCGGAACGATGTCGGTCGGAAGACGATTGCTGCCGAGGACAGCGTTCATCAGGGACGTCTTGCCGCGATTGAAGCGGCCGACCACCACGAGATTGAAGCGATCCTCTGCCAAGCGAGCGAACAGGTCCTGGAGACGCTCGCGAAGTTCAGTGGCGTCCTCCGGAACAGCCTTGGCGGCCGCTCGCAGCACCTCCGCGATCGTGAACTTCTTCTGCTCGTATTCGCGCAGATCCATGTCTTGGACAGCTTTCGCCGATGGGACAAGGGTGTTGTTCTGCGGAACTGCCCGAAAGCGTTATTCGCGGCTTCCGCCCGGCGAACCGGCGGCCTCGCCGTCGCCTGCAGTCTGCTCGTCCGCCGACGCAATCCGGCCTGCATCGCCCTTGGGCGCAAGGCAGAGCCAGCCCTGCTCGAGATCGAGGTAGGCTTGCTTGAGCTCGGCAGTGAGTGCGTGAACCGCTGCTGCGGCGCAGGCCGAGGCTTCTCGGCGATACTGCTCCGTGCGCTCGATGTCTTTGCGAGCTTTCATGGCACGATGACTCCTTGATCATCAGGAGTCATCAGTCCGCGGGAAGAAGCTGCGAAGCTTCCGGCGGGCAATTTAGGCGAACTCCATCACCTTTGCCGAATCGAAAGGTAAGCTTGGTCGTGACTTTCGTCAACGAACCCATGCAAATTCCCCTAAGCCTTTTGCGCCGCAGTTCGCCGGGCCCTGCGTTTTGCCCAATTCGCGAAAGCACGGTCATTGACGACGAGCGCCGATTGCACGGCGCAGACGAAGTAGTCGCAGCCGCACATCGACAAATCCGGCCTAAATCGGCTCGGACATAAGGCTCCCTTGGCCTCATCGCCTCGATCCGTTATGGCTGTAGCGACCGCCGAGTGCGGAAACGATGAAGATTCTGGAGGGGTCCAGTGGCTCTCAATAAGCGTTCGCGCGTGATCACGGAAGGCGATGCCCGCGCACCAAACCGTTCGATGCTGTACCCAGTCGGCTTTACCGCTGCGGATTTTGGCAAACCGATCGTCGGCGTGCCACATGGTCATTCCACCATGCTGCCCTGCAACGCCGGCATCCAATCGCTGGCCAACCGTGCAGTTGAAGCCTTGCGGGCGGCTGGGGCGATGCCGCAGACGTGGGGCTTTCCTACCGCGAGCGACGGCATCAGCATGGGGACCGAGGGCATGAGGTACTCGCTGCCCTCGCGCGAGGAAATCGCCAGGTGCATTCAGATCGGATGGGGCAGCCATCAGATGGACGGGCTGTTGTGCATCGCTGGGTGCGATAAGAACAAGCCGGGCTGCGTCATGGGCATTGCGGCCTGCAACGTGCCTTCGATTTACGTCGATTCCGGCACGATCAAACCCGGCAAGTGGAAAGGCCAGGATCTAACCATCGTCTCCGCCTTCGAAGCTGTCGGCGCATATAGCGCCGGAAAGATGTCGCGGGAGGATTTTACAGGCATTGAGCAACATGCCTGCCCCGGATTTGGCGTTTGCGGTGCCCAGTACACCGCGAACACGATGGCGACGGCCGTGGCCGCCCTCGGACTGAGCCTCTTGGACTCGCCACTGATTGCCGCGGAAGACGAAGAGAAGCTCGACTCGGTTGCGAAATCGGCCGAAGTTCTGGTTCGCGCGATTGCGGCTGATCTCAAGCCGCGCGACATCATCACACGCAAATCCATTGCGAACGCCACCGCCGTTGTGATGGCGACGGGCGGATCAACCAATGCGGTGCTGCATTTCCTCGCAATTGCGAAAGCAGCGGGCGTAAGGTGGGAGATCGACGATTTCGACCGGGTTGCGCGCCGGACTCCGGTGCTGTGCGACCTTAAGCCCTCCGGCCGTTTTGTTGCCGTCGATTTTCATCGCGCGGGCGGCGTCAGGCAAGTGATGAAAATTCTGCTCGACCACGACGGCATCGACGGCGATTGCATGACCATTACGGGTCGGACGATCGCCGAAGAATTGGCAGACGTGCCGTCGGAGCCCGCGTCCGATCAGGAGGTGATCCGGGCGTGGCCCCGCCCATTGTACAAGGAAGGACATTTATCGATTTTGAAAGGAAATCTCTCGACCGAAGGATGCGTCGCCAAAACTTCCGGCATCAAGCAACCCAGATTCACCGGCCCCGCGCGCGTGTTCGATTCCGAACAAGCATGTCTCAAGGCGATCCTGGCCAAGAAGATCAAGGCTGGCGATGTGATCGTGATCCGCTACGAAGGTCCAAAAGGTGGCCCAGGCATGCCCGAGATGCTTGCTCCGACGGCAGCGCTTATTGGCCAAGGCCTCCTCGATGCCGTGGCTCTGATAACCGACGGTCGGTTCTCCGGCGGATCGTGGGGCTGGCTGGTCGGCCATGTCGCGCCGGAAGCATTTGTGGGCGGCACGATAGCGCTGGTGCAGGACGGCGACATGATTACCCTTGATCGGGACAAGCGACTCATTCAGCTCCAAGTCTCGGCAAAGGAGCTTGCGGCACGAAAGAAGAAGTGGAAATCGCCGAAGCCGCGCTATCGGGATGGCGTTCTCGCCGAATATGCCCACCACGTTTCCTCAGCAAGCGTGGGGGCGGTTTTCGATTAACATAGTCCGGTGCGGTGGCCGCGCTAAGCTTGGCCATTGGCGAGCGATTGCCGGCCAACCCAGACGAAGATCGGAATCGCTGCAAGCTGTGTGAGCACGCAGAATGCAATGACCGCCGGCAATGACACATCGTAGAGAATGCCGATGACTGCGCTACCGAGAAACCAGAAGATGCCGTAGCCGGCGGTAAATGTCCCAAAGGCCGAAGCTCGGCGGCGCGTAGCCACCATCGGGGACACGGCCGCGGGAATGATCGATTCGTGGACACCCATCCCGAGTCCCCAAATCGCAGCGCCCACGAGGGCAAACCAGAAGCCACCGAGAAATACCAGCGGCGCGAACAGGGCGGAGACCAAGGTCAGCGCCACCAGAACGCTGAATCCGTAGCGGTCGAAGAGTCGGCCAAGAACCAGCGAGCCGGCGCCGCTGACGGCCATTGCAACCGAATAGAGGATCGGCACCCAATTTGCCGGGACGCTATGGACTCGCGCGAAGTGAAAGGCAATGAGCGGATAGTCGGCGAATCCCGCAGCCACAAGAACGGCGCCGAACAGATAAATCCAGAAGACGCGGGGCAAATCCGTGCGAACGCCCCGCTGCGGCGCTCGATCCATGTCCTCGGGCTTTGGATACAGATAACGAGCAAGCAGCACGAGGCTCAGATTTGTGACTGCGGGGACCAGCAGGACCGCGAAGGCTTCGCGGTAGCTCCTCCCGTAGGCCAGGACCGCAGAGACAGCGAGTGGGCCGAACATGGCGCCGAACTGGTCCAGTGCTTCGTGCAGGCCGAACGCCCAGCCGTAGCCGCCGGCCTGCTTACCAGCGTGGGAGAGCATCACATCGCGCGGCGGATTGCGGATGGCTTTTCCGACGCGCTCTAGAATGATGAGGATGGCGGCCGCCGGCCAGCTGCTCGTCAGCGTCAGCGCCGGGACGGATGCCATCTGCACCACATAGCCGAAAATGGTGATCGGCCAATAGCGGCCGCTGGCGTCGGCCCAACGACCGGAAAACAACCGCAATCCGTAACCCGCCAGCTCGCCGAATCCGGTGACTATTCCCACGATCGTGCCGGTCGCCTGCAAGCTCGCCAAATACGGTCCGATGATGCTTCGCGAGCCTTCGTAGGTGAAGTCGGCGAAAAAACTCAGTATTCCGATGAGGATGATAAACCGCAGCGCAATACGTTGGCCGCGATGATCAATTTCTGCCACGGCTCACCTCCCAGAGAGCTTCTTTTGCTCATCGGAACCTGGAAGCGTCAGCCCGCGCATGAGCGTACGGCTGATGCGATGGGATCAAAGCCGCGTTTTGGCGGAGCGCAAATGGCACTGGCGAACGGCCAATCAGCCAAAGTTTCATCATGCCCGAGGATGTGGCGACGTGAAGCAGGCATTTCAAACTCCTGTCGAAGCCTTGAGCCTCGTTGGGAGTCATTGGCCTTGCGGCATTTACGGCGAACCCCACCGCCGCTTGCTTTCTATGGCGCGTGACTGGATTTGGCAATTAAGATGGCACGCAGATCGAGAGCACGCTTCTGTTCGAACAAAAGCCGACAGCGTTCGCTAAAACTAGCCTTGACGGGCAGCTTGCACTTGATAAGCTTCGGGTCGGGCATGGAGTCGCCTTGTTGTGCCGAAGGGCTGATGACTCCTACCGCAGAGCCGCGGTGGGGTCATTTTCTTGAACCCACCGAGCGTGGGTTTTTTTGTTGCCTCTTCTTGGCCGCAGAGCCAGCGCCGCGAGCGGTCTCCCAGCGTTCGCTTCCGGCGAATAAAATCCAAGCCCGATCTACGCGTCGGGCGAAACTCCCCCACCGCGACCTGCGTTTTCGCGTTGTGCTGAGAGCATCAGCTTTTCGCTCTCGGCGACGGAGGAGAAAGCCCAATGTGCGAATACAGCCTGGAGTTCATCGCATTCCGCCCAGCCAATGTTGCGGACAAGCTCGTTACCGTAAAACTTCCAAACACGCTGACATACGGCTTTGCCCTGCGGGATGATCCCAGCGTAGTAGTATGTCTGGCGGCGGGAACCGAGCTTGCCTTCGAGAAGGAGTTGAAGCGCCGGCATCCGCTTGCCTGGTTTTCGCCGAAGCTTCGCAACCTTGGCGCCAGTGTCGCCCGTTTCCGACAGGTCAACCTGGACAAGCCGTGGGCGCACCACGACGCTTTGGAGCTGCCCGACGGCAAAGTCGTTTTGCTGACCAATCTCTGCCCCGGGCAACGCGCAACGGTGCTGCAACTCCCAGCCCAAGCGCCGGAACCGACAGCCGCGGCCGAAAACGCCAGTATAGTTCCCGATCTGCGAAGGGCGCATGGGGAGGCGCTGACCAGTCACTAGTACCGGCAGGCGTGCTTTCCAGCCGACTGCGAATTCGCCTGACCGGCAGCCCTCGCCGGTCCCGCAATGATGCTCTACAGAGCAGGAGCAAAAGATGAATTCCAGGATCGCGACCCTGGATGCGATGGAAATTCTTGACTCCCGCGGCACCCCGACGCTGCGTGTTTGCATTGAATTGGACGATCACCGTCGAAGTACGGCCTCTGTGCCTTCAGGGGCTTCCACTGGGGCGCACGAGGCGCACGAATTGCGGGATGGCGATCCGACCCGATATGGGGGAAAGGGCGTTCTTCGTGCTGCAGCCAGCGTGACGGGCGCCATTGCGCCGAACCTCGTGGGGCTGGATCCGACCCGTCAGCGAGAAATCGATCGCCTGCTGATTGAGCTTGACGGCACGGAAAACAAATCTCGGCTTGGCGCCAACGCCATCTTGGGCGTGTCAATGGCCGTTGCGCGCGCTGGAGCAATGGCCGCCGGCATGCCGCTTTACCGCTTTTTGGGCGCGCAGCCGAACCGGCTGCCCGTTCCCATGATGAATGTGATCAACGGCGGGAGCCATGCGGACAACTCGCTCGACTTCCAGGAATTTATGCTGGTACCGCACGGCGCTCCAACGTTCGCCGAGGCCATGCGCTATGGTGTCGAAATATTCCAAGCCCTCAAGACGCTGCTTGGAAAATCAGGCCATGTCACGAGCGTAGGCGACGAGGGTGGTTTCGCGCCCAAGCTTCGTGACAATGCCGAGGCCTGCGACCTTATCCTCGAGGCCATCGATGCGACCGGCCTCTCTCCAGGCAAGCAGGTCGCCATTGCGCTTGATCCGGCCGCCTCCGCGTTTCGCACGGCTGACAAGTACGCGCTCTGGAAGTCCGGCGGCGGCAAGACGACCACGGCTGAATTAATCGACCTCTATTCGGAATGGATCGAGCGCTATCCAATCGTCTCTCTCGAGGACGGGCTCGCTGAGGATGATTGGAATGGCTTTAGGGCATTGACCGCAAAGGTGGGTGGGAAAGTTCAAATCGTCGGGGATGATCTCTACGTCACCAACCCCAAATTCATCCGTCGCGGTATAGCCGAGGGTGCAACAAACGCCGTACTCATCAAGCTCAATCAGATCGGCACGGTGACGGAGACCATTGAGGCCATCGAGCTGTGTCGGTCGGCCGGCTGGCAGTATGTCATTTCACACCGGTCTGGAGAGACGGAGGATGCCTTCATTGCCGACTTTGCCGTCGCCATGAACAGCTCCCAGATAAAGACCGGTTCCGTATGCAGAAGCGAACGAATAGCTAAATATAACCGGCTGCTTGAGATCGAGCGGGAGCTTGCCGGTACGGCGAGATTCGAAAACCCGTTCAAGACTCGCTAGCGAAGAAGATGCAGAACCAGGAAAACTGCGGTGGAAGCCCGCAAGATAGTTCGAGCTTCCGTTTTACGGAGCATTAGATGCCTGACCGCTTCAGCCCGGGGCAACTCAGCTTGGAAGAGATGCTCGCCGATCCGATCGTCTGGACCATCATGAAATCTGATGGCGTAAGTGAGCGTGAGCTCAGAGATTTGCTCAAGCGCGTAGCCGCCGAGTTGGCGGCCGGAGGAGAGCAGACGCAGAGTAACGCGCCATTCCTTGATCATTCGGAGGACTATCGACGAGGCGTCGGCATCATGCTGCTCAACGGCAAAAACGAGGTCTTTGTCGGCCAGCGCAGCGGCACTCAGGGAGAGGCCTGGCAGATGCCGCAAGGCGGGATCGATGACAACGAGGAGCCCGCCGACGCAGCGTTTCGGGAGCTGAGGGAAGAGATCGGCACCGACAGGGCCAAGATTATCGCCGAGAGCAAAAGTTGGCTGCGCTATGATTTGCCGGCTGAGCTAAGGAAGCGCTGGAACGATCGTTGGCGTGGCCAACAGCAGAAGTGGTTCGTGATGCGTTTCGAGGGAAAGGATAGCGACATCGATATTGCAACATCAAATGCCGAGTTCTCGGCATGGAAGTGGGTACCCTTCGAATGCTTGCCGGACCTCATCGTCGAGTTTAAGCGCCAGCTCTACCTTGATTTGCTGAAGGAATTGCGGGAATGCGGAACATTGCAGAGATCAGGCTCGTAGGCCCCGCCAGCTAGCCCCGCGCCGGCCGTTGTCCAGTGGCTTGACGGGCGTGATTGGTTCTTTATATCAACTGCCGGGCATGGAGTCGCCCTATCTGCCGAAAGGCTGATGACTCCTACCGCGTAGCTGCGCGGTGGGAGTTTTTCGGAACCCGCCGCGAGGCGGTTTTTTGTTGGGACTTTGCGATGAGAGAATCGTTGTAGCTGATGGAAGGACGGCGGTCTGGCGCCGGGCGTAGTGCGAGGATGAACCAAGAATCGAGACCCAGGGTCGTCGGATTTGATCAAGCGCGGCGTCCGCGTGCGGCGGAAGATTCTATGCCACCGGACGACCGCCAGCCGCCGCACAGCATCCTGTTCGCCAGTCCCTCAGATCGCGTGAACGGTGACCAGGTCGAAGCGCCTGCTTTCTTTCCCGACCTCAA
>JASHQS010000315.1 GCA_030038995.1 Xanthobacteraceae bacterium | reverse complement strand
GCCTCGCCGCTGTCCAAACCGGCCGAAGCCGCCAGCACGGCGATGCGCCCGGCGCCGGCGCCCCGCAATCGTTGCATGACGTCGGCAACGCCGCCGGTTTGCGCGGCGACGAAGCGCTCGCGGTCCTCGCTCGGCGCGGCGCTCGCGCCGGGCTGCGCTCTTGCGGTATCCGCAGTAGCCGGGCCACGGACCGGCACAGCCGCGCCCGGCGCGCTCAACAACTCTTTGGTCAGCACGAAGCCGCACGACAGCATCAGCGTCGCCACCGCGGCGATCAGCACGCTCGGCAGTTTTTTCGGATAGGCCGGCACGTTCGACACCGTGGCGCCCGAGATCACCCGCGCGTCGGCGGGCGACGAATTGAGCGTCTCGCGCGTCGTCGCCTCGCTGTACTTGGCGAGGTAGGACTCCAACAGGTCGCGCTGCGACTTGGCCTCGCGCTGCAGCGCGCGCAACTGCACGTCGCGCTCGTTGGTGGTCGCCGCCTGGTTCTTGATCTGGTCGAAATTCGTCGTCAGCGCATCGACGCGCGCGGCGGCGATCTTGGCGTCGGCGTCGAACGAGCGCGCGATGCGCCCGGCCTCGGCCCTGATCTGGCCGTCGAGATCGGCGATCTGCGCCTTCAACTCCTTGATGCGCGGATGGCCGTCCATGAGCGAGGAGGATTGCTCGGCGAGCTCCGCGCGCAAGGTCACGCGCTGCTCCGAGAGCCGGCGGATCAGTTCGGAATTGATGATGTCGGAGGCTTCGATCGACTGGCCGGAGCGCAGCATCTCGCGAATGATCTTCGCCTTGGCTTCGGCGTCGGCTTTTTGCGCGCGTGCCGCAGCGATCTGGGCGTTGAAATCGCCGAGCTGCTGCGCCGACAGCGTGATGTTGTTCGGCCCTTCGAGCAGATTGCTGTTGGCGCGGAACGCGGCGACCTTGGCCTCGGCGTCGGCCACCTTCTTCTGCATGGTCTCGATCTCGCCGGACAGCCATTGCACGGCGGCGCGCGCCTGGTCCTGCTTGGCGGCGCGCTGGCGCACCAGATAGGCCTCGGCGATGGCGTTGGCGACCGTGGCGGCGAGCTGCGGATCCTGCGACAGAAAGTCGATGACGAGGACGCGCGATTTCTCCACCGGATAGACGGTGAGCCGGTCGTAATAGGCTTCCAGCACCCGCTCCTGCGGCGTCATGCGCATCGGGTTCCTGATCAGGCCGAGCGCGCCGAGCACGGCCTTGACCGGCGAAATGCCGTTGAGCGCCGGATCGAATTCCGGCCGCCGGCCGAGCTTGAGCTTGGCAATCACGTCCTGGGCGAGATCGCGCGACAGCACGAGCTGCGCCTGGCTCGTCACCGCCACTTCATCGACCGTGTTGCGGTCGATCACGTCCTTGTCGGCGTCCGGGCGCAGGAAGACGTTGTCGCGGCCCTCGACCAGGATGCGCGCTTCCGACTGGTATTTGGCGGGGATCACCTGCACCACGGCGAGCGTGACCAGCGCGATGAACAGCGTCGGCCGCAGGATTTTCCACTTGCTGCGCCACAGCGCCGCGCCGAGCGCGGGCAGATCGAACTCCGCCTCGGCGAACGGACTCGAAAGCCGCGACGACCGCGACGCCACGCTCATTTTCCCTTACTCCCAAGCACCGGCAGCAACAGGCGCGACCATCACAATCTATTAAGGTTGCCATCCGGTTAAGAGCCGCCGCTTCACTCTTCCACCCTGAAAAGGGGAAGGCCGTCCAAACTTCCGGCGTCAGGATTTCTTAACCGCGGGCGGTCTCAATCGGGTTTAACGTTTTGCTGGCAATTGACGGATCGCGCACATGGCCGATCTATCGGCCGAAGTTTTGGATGATCGGCCGCCACAGGCTGCGGCCTTGGCGGCCGAGAGCGGCGCAGGCATCGCGCTTCGCTCGGCGATTGCTGCGATCGAGCCGGCCGCGACGGCGGCGAAAAACCTCAAAATTCTCCACGTCTTTCGCGCCCCGGTCGGCGGCTTGTTCCGGCACGTGCTCGACGTCGCGCGCGGTCAGGCCGAGCGCGGCCACCGCGTCGGCCTCGTCCTCGACAGCATGACCGGCGGCGCACGGGCCGAGGCGGCGCTGGCCGAGCTTGCGCCGCATCTTGCCCTGGGTATCGAGCGCATTGCCATTCCCCGGCACCCCGGCCTGCATGACATGGCCGCGATCCCGCGTTTGGCGCGGCGCATCGCGGCGCTCGCTCCCGAAGTGCTGCACGGCCACGGCGCCAAAGGCGCGGCCTTGGTGCGTCTCGTGCCGCGCCGCAACGGCGCGATCCGCATTTGCACGCCCCATGGCGGCACGCTGGTCTTTCCGCCCGGCACGTTGGCCGGCGGCTTTTACCGCGTGCTCGAGCGGCTCCTGAGTTCGCGGACCGATCTCTTTCTCTTCGAAAGCAATTTCGCCGCCGCCGAATTCTCCCGCACGATCGCCCGCCCGCGTAGCCCGGTGCGCATCGTCCGCAACGGCGTCGGCGCAGCCGAGTTTGCGCCGCTCGCCGTTCGGCCGGACGCGGCCGACCTCGTCTTTGTCGGCGAACTGCGCGTGTTGAAGGGGCTCGACGTTTTGCTGCAGGCGCTGGCCATGCTCAAGCGCGGCGGCCGCGTGGTCCGCGCCGCCATTGCGGGCGCCGGCCCGGACGCACAGCAGTTCAAAGATTTAAGCGGCCGTCTTGAGGTCGCGGATCAAATCCTCTTCGTCGGCCACGTGCCGGCCCGCGAAGCGTTCGCGATGGGCCGGATCCTGGTCATGCCGTCACGCGCGGAATCGCTGCCCTATGTCATTCTCGAAGCGGCCGCCGCCGGCATGCCGATCATCGCCACGCGGGTCGGCGGCATTGCGGAAATTTTTGGCCGGCAAAGCTTTCGGCTGGTGCCGGGCGGGGATGCCGCCGCGCTCGCCGCGGCCATCGGCGCCGCGTTGGCCGATCCGGCGCAACTCCTCGACGCCGCCGCGACGATCCAGGCGCGGGTCCGCACCCATTTCACGATCGACGCCATGGTGGAGGGCGGGCTTGCCGCCTATCGCGAAGCGTTGGCAATGCACGAAGCCCGACAATCCGCCTAACCAATTTTTGAACTTTATTCACTATTTTCCCGTGGGTGCCGCGGGCTCGGCGCGTCGGCCTGCCGCCAGCGGAGTTACGTAAACAAAACCATGTCGAGCCCCGAGCGCAGCATGATGTTCGATTCGGCGGCTGCCAGGGCGGCAGCGGCTCCGGCGTCGCGCGCCAAGGCCGCGCCTCGCCTCTCCGCCATGGCGCTGAAAATCGCGGCGCAGCCGTTCCGGCGCGCCTATTCGCCGATCGTGGTCGCCGGCACGGTGCGGCTCGTCGAAATCGCGCTCGTCGCATTGGTCGGCTTTGTGGTCTATGCGTGCTACGTCGTGCCGAGCGAAGGCTTTGCCTGGCGCTATGTCGGCGCCATCGCCGGCATTGCGCTCCTGGCAATGTTCGCCTTCCAGGCCGCCGACATCTATCAAATCCAGGCGTTTCGCGGCCACGAGAAGCAATACATGCGGCTTGCTTCGGCGTGGTCGGTGGTGTTTCTCATCGCCATCAGCGTGTCGTTTTTCGCCAAGGCCGGCGATCAGTTCTCGCGCGCCTGGCTCGGCGGTTTTTATGTGCTCGGCCTCTGCGCGCTGATCGGCTTCCGCCGCGCGCTGTTTCTTCTGGTGCGCCGCTGGACCCGCGAGGGCCGGCTCGACCGCCGCACCGTGGTGGTCGGCGCCGACAAGAACG
>JASHQS010000314.1 GCA_030038995.1 Xanthobacteraceae bacterium | reverse complement strand
GTGCTGGTCGCCATCTTCGCCGAGCGCGAGAGCCATGCCGCGTATTTCCTGCAGGAGCAGGACATGACGCGCTACGACGCGGTCAATTACATCAGCCACGGCATCGCCAAGCGGCCGGGCATGTCGGAGGCCCGTCCGGTCCGCGGCTCCGAAGAGGAGAACGACACCAAGCCGGGCGACGAGCAGAAGAAGAAGGTCGACGCGCTCGACGCCTATTGCGTCAACCTCAACAAGAAGGCGCGCGAAGGCAAGATCGACCCGCTGATCGGCCGCGAAGCCGAGATCAACCGCACCATCCAGGTGCTGTGCCGGCGGCAGAAGAACAATCCGCTGTTCGTCGGCGAGGCCGGCGTCGGCAAGACCGCCATCGCCGAAGGCTTGGCGCGGCGCATCGTGCACGGCGAAGTCCCCGACGTGCTGCGCAACGCCACCGTGTTCGCGCTCGACATGGGCACGCTTCTTGCCGGCACCCGCTATCGCGGCGATTTCGAGGAGCGGCTCAAGCAGGTCATCAAGGAGCTGGAGGGCTATTCGGGCGCCATCCTGTTCATCGACGAAATCCACACCGTGATCGGCGCCGGCGCCACCTCCGGCGGCGCCATGGATGCGTCGAATTTGCTCAAGCCGGCGCTCGCTTCGGGCACGGTGCGCTGCATCGGCTCGACCACCTACAAGGAATACCGGCAATATTTCGAGAAGGACCGCGCCCTGGTGCGCCGCTTCCAGAAGATCGATGTCAACGAGCCGAGCATCCCCGACGCCATCGAGATCCTGAAGGGCCTGAAGCCCTACTTCGAGGATTATCACAAGCTTCGCTACACCAGCGAGGCGATCAAGGCCGCGGTCGAGCTGTCGTCGCGCTACATCCACGACCGCAAGCTGCCCGACAAGGCGATCGACGTGATCGACGAATCCGGCGCGGCGCAGATGCTGCTGCCGGAGAGCCGGCGCAAGCGCACCATCGGGCTGAAGGAGATCGAGACCACCATCGCCACCATGGCGCGGATTCCGCCCAAGGCGGTGTCGAAGGACGATGCCGAGGTGCTGCAGCATCTCGAAGCCACGCTCAAGCGCGTGGTCTACGGCCAGGACAAGGCGATCGAGGCGCTCGCCGCCTCCATCAAGCTCGCCCGCGCCGGCCTGCGCGAGCCGGAAAAGCCGATCGGCTGCTATCTGTTCTCCGGCCCCACCGGCGTCGGCAAGACCGAGGTGGCGCGCCAGCTTGCCGCCGCGCTCGGCGTCGAGATCATCCGCTTCGACATGTCCGAATACATGGAGCGCCACACCGTATCGCGGCTGATCGGCGCGCCGCCCGGCTATGTCGGCTTCGACCAGGGGGGCTTGCTCACCGACGGCGTCGACCAGCATCCGCATTGCGTGCTGCTGCTCGACGAGATCGAGAAGGCGCATCCCGACCTGTTCAACGTGCTGTTGCAGATCATGGATCACGGCAAGCTGACCGACCACAACGGCAAGCAGGTCGATTTCCGCAACGTCATCCTGATCATGACCACCAATGCCGGCGCCGCCGACATGGCGCGCGCCGCCTTCGGCTTCACCCGCTCCAAGCGGGAAGGCGACGACATGGAGGCGATCAACCGCATGTTCGCGCCGGAATTCCGCAACCGGCTCGACGCGATCATCACGTTCGCGCACCTGTCGCGCGAAGTCATCGCCATGGTGGTGGAGAAATTCGTGCTGCAGCTCGAGGCGCAGCTCGATGATCGCGACGTGACCATCGAGCTGACCGACGAGGCCGCCAATTGGCTGATCGCGAACGGCTACGACGAGCTGATGGGCGCCCGGCCGATGGCGCGGGTGATCCAGGAGCACATCAAGAAGCCGCTCGCCGACGAGGTGCTGTTCGGCCGCCTGAAATCCGGCGGCCACGTGCGCGTCATCGTGATCACCGATGAAAACGGCAGCAGCAAGCTCGGCTTCGACTATCCCGAGGGCCCGGTCACGCCGCGGGCCGAAAAGCTGCCGGAGCCGCGGCGCGCCAAAAAGCGCCGCGCCAGTCCGCGCCGCAAGCCGCCGGGATCGGGCGGCAACGGCCCGCCGCCGAGCCGCGGCTCGGTACCGAAGGTGCCGCTGGTCAAAGTCTGACGCGCTACAGCGATGATCGACGGGTGGCTGGGGCTCGTCGCCTTGACGTCAAGCCTTTGCGACGCTTGTCATTTGCGCGATTGTCGAGGCCCGCAGGAGCTCAACGAATCCGCGTGAGGTCATGACATGAGAATCTTCGTCGCCGGGGCGAGTGGAGCGATCGGGCGGCGGCTCACGCCGCTGCTCCTTGCCGCCGGGCATGAGGTCACCGGCTCGACGCGAACGGAGAAAGTCGCCCGTGAGCTGGAAAACGCCGGCGTGCATGGCGTGGTCGCCGACGTGTACGATGCCGATGGGCTCAAACGCGCTGTGGTGACAGCGCGTCCCGACATCGTCATCCATCAATTGACCGATCTGCCGCGCGTGTTCGACGAGAAAGAGCTGGTCGCGGCCTATCCGCGCAACGCCCGCATCCGCATCGAGGGCACCCGCAACCTGGTCGCCGCCGCGCGCGCCGCCGGCGCCCGGCGCTTCATCGTGCAAAGCGTCGCCTTCGCCTATGCGCCGGGCCGCGAGCCGCACGTCGAGACCGACCCGCTCAACCTGACTGACGGGCCGCGTCTGCCGACGGTGCGTGCCGCCGCCGACATGGAGCAGCAGGTGCTCGCCTCCGGCATGGAGCCGGTGGTGCTGCGCTATGGCCTCCTTTACGGCCCCGGCACCTGGACCGAGGGCCCGGCCCGCAAACCGCCGGTGCACGTCGACGCCGCCGCCCATGGCGCGTTCCTGACCCTCACGCGCGGCTCCGGCATCTACAACATCGCCGACGATGAGGGCACGGTCTCGATCGAGAAAGCACGCAAGGAGCTCGGCTTCGATCCCGGCTTCAGGTTGCCGGCCTAACGCGCCGGCGCAAACGGCTTGCTTAGAAACCGCGAGCCTTTGAGCCCATAGCGCCACGGCTTTTCCACCGCCTTGGTGATGCCGATGCGCGGGCCGGCGATGACCTCCTCGTCGCCCTTGCGGGCGAAAATCGCGAATGGCGGCGCGTCGAGCGCGAGCCCACTGTGCGCGCGGGTCACGCCGAGCGCTTCGCAAACGCGGCCGGGTCCCGAGCACAGGAGCCGTTCGTCGGCCAGCCCGCGCCGTCGCCGCATCACCGCAAGCCCCTCGGCCGGCTCGATGGCGCGGATCAGGACCGCGCTGGCCGAGCCCTCCGGCTCGCAGACTAAGTTCAGGCACCAGTGGATGCCGTAGGAGCGGTAGACGTAGGCGTAGCCCGGCGGACCGAACATGACCGCATTGCGCTCGGTCGGCCCGCGAAAGCTGTGCGCGGCCGGGTCGGTGTGGTGGTAGGCCTCGACCTCGACCAGCCGGCCGCCGACGCCGTCGACCAAAAGCACCGCCCCGATCAGGTCCGGCGCCACCTCGTGGACGCTGCGATTGAAAAAGTCGCGGGTCAGCCGCCTGCCCATGCGCCGATCGTCGCAGTCCCTATGCCGATTGGTAAATCGTGAATTAACACCATCGCTGCGGCGGCTACCAATCTGTGGCCGCGGAGACACATGCCGGGAACATTTGATCGTTGTCCGCCACAACCGCGCTTGGCGCCGCTTTTTGGCCATAGGATTCTCTGAGAGCGACGGAGCGACGGCGGCAGCGCCAAGCGCGCACGCAAACCATTGCGGTGCTTTCCGATTTCGGGTGAGGGGCAGCAAGTCCTGAAATCGGCCGGTGGGGACGGGGGCGAGGGGGCCATGACGTGGCCCTTGTGAGTTCGATGGACGCCAAGACACAGTTGAAAACACGCCTGCCGAGCCGGCATGCCACCGAAGGCGCGGAGCGGGCGCCTCACCGCGCGTATTATTACGCCATGGGTCTGACCTCCGAGCAGATCCATCAGCCCTTCGTCGGGGTCGCCACCTGCGGGAACGAGGCCGCGCCCTGCAATATCGCGCTGATGCGGCAGGCCCAGGCGGTCAAGCAGGGCGTCGCCGGCTCGATCCCGGAAGGCGCCATCGTTAAGGTTGCCGGAATGGAGCGCTTGCAATTCTGCGGACCGGCGCGCTGTTTCGACGGTGAAGAAGCCTGCTTCGAAGCAGTGAAGAACAAGAAGTACAGGGAAGGCGACGTGCTGGTCATTCGCTATGAGGGGCCCAAAGGCGGCCCCGGCATGCGCGGTGGTTGCCAGCATTTCGAGCCCGCGGAGCGGCGCCGGGAATGGAAGCCGCGCGGCGACGAATTCACCTCCGGCTATTTGTGGAAATACGCGCAGCAGGTCGGTTCGGCGCGCTATGGCGCCGTCACCCATCCGGGCGCATCGGTCGAGAAGGCGTGTTATGCGGATACGTAAGAGTGCGGCGGGCGTCGCGACCAGCGGGGCGATCGCCGCCCTGGTCGGCCTCGGTGTCGCATGGAGCCTCGGGTTTGCTCCGGCCGCCGGCAATCGCCACGGCTTGCTGATCGAGCCGGCGTTCGCCTTTGACGGCAGCGCCACGCCGGCCACGGCCGCGCTGACGCCCGAGGATGGTCTGCGCGCGCCCGGCGCGTCGGCGGCGAGCAGCGAAAAGACCAAGGAATTCACCGCGCTGCAGTACGCCGCCGATCAAGGTTACACGGCCGCGCAATGGAAGCTCGGGCGCATGTACGCCGACGGCAACGGCGTCGCGCAGGACGATTTGCGCGCCTTCGACTATTTCAGCCAGATCGCCAATGCGCACGCCGACGAGCCGCCGGGCACAGCGCAAGCGCGCATCGTCGCCAATGCTTTCGTGGCGCTCGGCCGCTATTACCTGACCGGCATTGCCAATTCGGCCGTCAAGCCGGACGCCCCGCGCGCGCAGCAAATGTTCGCCTACGCGGCGTCATATTTCGGCGACGCCGACGCGCAATACGAGCTCGGCCGTCTCTACCTCAACGGCTCGCCGAGCGACGTGCACGAAGCGGCCCGCTGGTTTTTGAAGGCCGCGACCCAAGGCCAGTGCCGGGCGCAGGTCGCGCTCGGCGACATCCTGTTCCGCGGCCAGGACGTGCCGCGGCAGGCGGCGCGCGGCCTGATGTGGCTCACGCTCGGCCGCGATTGCGCCGGCAATGATGGGGCCTGGGTCAAGCCGCTCTACGACAACGCCTTCCGCCGCGCCAGCGATGACGAGCGCGCCATGGCGCTCGTTTATCTGAAAGAGTGGATCAACGGCCGGCACGATTAGCGAAATAGCGAATAGCGAAAAGATACCCTCTATCCCTATTCGCCAGTCGCTATTTCGCCATTCACGGTTGCGGTCCGCTATTTCGCCGCGATATCGAGCTCCACCCAGACCGGCACGTGGTCTGACGGCTTCTCCCAGCTGCGCACGTGCTTGTCGATGCCGACGCTCGAGAGGCGGTCGGCCGCCTGCGGCGACAGCAGCACGTGGTCGATGCGGATGCCGTTGTTCTTCTGCCAGGCGCCGGCCTGATAATCCCAGAACGTATAGAGACCGGCATCGTCGCTGGTCGCGCGCACGGCATCCGTGAGACCGAGATTGATCAGCGTGCGAAATTCGTCGCGGGTCGGCGGCAGGGCCAGCGCATCGCCGAGCCAAGCTTGCGGGTTTTTCGCATCGCTCTCAGCCGGAATGACGTTGTAATCGCCGGCCAGCACGAGCGGCTCTTCCAGCGCGAGTCGCTCGCGGGCATAGGCCGACAGCCGTTTCATCCAGCCGATCTTGTAGCTGTATTTGTCGGTCTGCGGCGGGTTGCCGTTGGGCAGATAGAGGCTGGCGACGCGCAGCGCGCCGTCCGCGGTCGAAATCACCGCTTCGATGAAGCGGGCATGATCATCGCTGTCGTCACCGGGCAGGCCGCTGGTCACCTCGTCGAACTTGAATTTCGACAGGATGGCGACGCCGTTGAACGTCTTCTGGCCGTGGACGGCGATGTTATAGCCGAGCCCTTCGAATTCGAGGCGCGGAAATGCCTCGTCGGGACATTTGGTTTCCTGCAGGCAGACGATATCCGGCCGGCGCGCGGCAAGCCATGTACGCGCCGAATCGATGCGCTGCTTGATCGAATTGACGTTCCAGGTGGCGATGCGCACGGGCGGGGCCTGGTTGAAATTACGACCTATTCAAAAGCCGGAACGCGGCCTTTCGCAATGAAAAACTGCGGCAGCGCACAATTCGAAAAGGCCGTCGTTCCTTGGCGAGAAGTCTACAGCGCGAAGCTGGTGCCGCAGCCGCAGGATGCGGTGGCCTTCGGGTTGTTGACCTTGAAGGACGAGCCGATCAAA
>JASHQS010000313.1 GCA_030038995.1 Xanthobacteraceae bacterium | reverse complement strand
GCGCGGAGCCGATTTCGGCGGCCGACCGCACATGCAAAAACGCCAACAACAATCGTCGGCGCGCGCGGCGGTGCAATACGTCGATCGCCTGGACTTTACCTTCGCGCCGTGGGCTTGGCCGTTTGCGCAACGCCGCCGCACCGCGATCGAGCGGTTTTTCGCCGGGCTCCGTGACAACAAGCCGGCGCTGTGGAACGGCAAGCTGTTGTTGTTGCGCGATGCGCGCATCGTCGGCGCCACGATGTCGGGCGCGTTTTTCGAAACCGATTACGCCGCCATGTTGGCCGCGGTGACCTGGGACGCCATGGACAGCAGGGTCAAATCCTGTTTCCCCGCAGCCGCCGTGCTGAGTGCCGACGGCGCTTTCATTCTCGGCGAGATGGCCGCGCACACGCAAAACGCCGGCCAGGTTCTCCTGCCGTGCGGCTCCGTCGAGCGCGGCGACGCGAGCGACGGCCGCGTCGACCTGTTCACCACCTTGCGCCGCGAGCTTCTCGAGGAAACCGGCATCGGCGCCGATAGCTTGGTCGCTGCTGCGGGCTGGTACGCGGTCAGCACCGGAGCGCTGCTGCCGCTCGTCAAGGTGATGCGCGCTGCCGCCGCGGCCGAGCAGTTGCAGCGGCGGATTTGCGCGAATTTGGCCGGACAGCAGGACCCCGAGTTCTGCAACATCGTCGTCGTGCGCGATGCGTCGGATCTGAACGCGCGGGTGCCGCGCTGGGTGACGGCGTTTTTGCAGCATTTCTGGGAATCCGCCGGCCGGCCGGACCCGCCTTCTATCGATGCGGCCGCCTGTTAGGCGCCCCTGCGCTGGATCGCGGTTCCCGTCGGTTGCGGCATATTGCCCTCCCGCAGCGGAGCCGGTATCAAGGCCGCAACGCGGCGGCCGCGGCGCCGAGTCGGAACGGTGCTCAGCGGGGCATCGACGTTTTGTCGAGCAGATCGGGTCGGGAGAGAGCATCGTGCGCGAGCTGTTGCAGCGCTATTTCGGAACGCTGGAAGGCGCGCTGCGCGGCGCCGAAGTGACGGATGTTTCGGGCAAGACGCTGACGCTCGAAGCGGGCTGCGACTGGGTGCGCCGCATCGCCCACGGGGCCCACGACGCCGGCAATACAATCATTTTCGTCGGCAACGGCGGCAGCGCCAGCATCGCCAGCCACCTGGCGATCGACTTTTCCAAAAACGGCGGCTTGCGGTCGATGGCGTTCAACGACGCCGCGGCGCTCACCTGTCTGGGCAACGATCTCGGTTATGAGAACGTGTTCGCCACCCAGATCGATTTCCATGCCCGTCACGGCGATTTTTTGATCGCGATATCGAGCTCCGGGCGCTCGCTGAACATTTTGGGTGCCGTGAAGGCGGCGCGCCGGCGCGGCTGCAAGGTGGCGACGTTCTCGGGATTTACCGAAGACAACGACCTGCGGCGCAGCGGCGACGTCAATTTCTACATTCGCGCCCGCGAGTACGGCTTCGTCGAAGTGGCGCATCTGGCGCTCTGTCACGCCGTGCTCGACATCGACATGGGCTGGCGGCCGCCGGCGCCGCCGGCGTGATGCCGCGCGGCGATTGCCCGCGAGCCCTGCGCATGGTCGTGGTTGCCTTCCTGCGCATCAAGGCCCAGTGACGGCGTAGGCAGCGCCGCCGCGCGATGCTAAACGATGGCAAGGCTCTGCGCGGGGCGTTCGATCCATGGCTGGACCGGCTGGCAAGACCGCATTGATCACCGGCGTGACCGGGCAGGACGGCGCTTATTTGGTCGAGTTTTTGCTCGCCAAGGGTTACCGCGTCCACGGCGTCAGGCGCCGCTCGTCGTCGTTCAACACGGCGCGGGTCGATCACCTTTATCACGACCCGCATGAGGAGGGCGTCGCTTTCGAGATGCACTACGGCGACGTCACCGATGCAACCAATGTGATCCGCATCGTGCAGGAGACGCAACCCGACGAAATTTACAATCTCGCCGCGCAATCGCACGTTCTGGTCTCGTTCGAGACGCCGGAATACACCGCCAATGCCGACGGCCTCGGCACGCTGCGCCTGCTCGAAGCGATCCGCATTCTCGGCCGCGAACGGCAGACCCGGTTTTATCAGGCCTCGACCTCGGAAATGTTCGGCCTGGTCCAGGAAATTCCGCAGACCGAGCGCACGCCGTTCCGGCCGCGGTCGCCGTACGGCGCGGCCAAGCTTTATGCGCATTGGATCACGGTGAATTACCGCGAGGCATACGGCATGCATGCCTCGACCGGCATTCTGTTCAATCACGAGAGTCCGGTCCGCGGCGAAACGTTCGTCACGCGCAAGATCACGCGCGCGGTGGCGGCGATCGAGCTCGGCCTGCAGGATCGGCTGTTTCTCGGCAATCTCGATGCCGCGCGCGATTGGGGCCATGCCCGCGACTACGTCGAAGGGATGTGGCTCATTCTGCAGCAGCCGGAGCCCGACGATTACGTGCTGGCAACCGGCGAGAGCCATACCGTGCGCGAATTTGCCGAGAAGGCCTTTGCCATGGTCGGCCGCCGCATCGTCTGGCGCGGCACGGGCAAGGACGAGCAGGGCGTCGATGCCGCCAACGGCCGCGTCCTGATCGAAATCGACAGGCGTTATTTCCGGCCGACCGAGGTCGACTCGCTGCAAGGCGACGCCAGCAAGGCGCGCAGCAAGCTCGGCTGGCGGCACAAGACCACGTTCGAGGCGCTGGTGAAGGAAATGGTCGAGGCCGATCTGGTCGCGGTGCGCGACGAGCAAAAGCGTCGGAACCGCGCCGAATAGGCCTTCCTTGACTTGCGGCGCCGGAACCAATCCATTGCAGCGCCGCCCATTGGCGGCGCGGCGGCGCAGGCCGACCAACGCAGAGCGCAGCATGGCTTCTCGCATCGTGCCTTTGATCATGTGCGGCGGCGCCGGTACGCGGCTGTGGCCGGCTTCGCGCGAGAACCGGCCCAAACAATTCCTGCCGCTGTTCGGTCGCACGTCGACCTTTCAGGAAACCGTCCGCCGCGTCGGCGATCCGGCGCTGTTCGGCCGGCCGATTGTCGTGACCAACAGCCAATATCGCTTCCAGGCGGCCGAACAGCTCGCCGCGATCGGCAGCGAGGCCGATATTCTGCTCGAGCCGGTGCGCCGCGATTCCGGCCCCGCGATCGCGGCCGGCGCCGTTTTCGCCCGCCGCCGCGACGGCGATGTCCTGGTCGCGGCGCTCGCCGCCGATCACGTCATCGATGACGCCGCGGCGTTTGCCAAGGTCTGCGCCGCCGCCGCGCCGGTTGCCGCCGCCGGCTGGATCGTCACCTTCGGCGTGCGCCCGACGCGGCCCGCGACCGAATACGGCTATATCCGCGCCGGCGCCGCGCTCGGCGCCGATCTCTTCGCGGTCGAGCAATTCGTCGAGAAGCCGGATGCGGCGACGGCGCAACGCTACGTCGCCGACGGCTATTTGTGGAACTCCGGTAATTTTTTGTTTGGTGCCGAATTGCTGCTCGACGAGTACCGCCGCTTCGAGCCGGACAGCGCCGCCGCGGCCACCGAGGCGGTCGAAGCGGCGGGCCGTGATCTCGGCTTTGTCACGCTTGCTCGCGAAGCGTTTGCGCGCGCCGTGGCGAAATCGATCGACTATGCGGTGCTGGAGCGCACCAGCCACGCCGCGGTGATGCCGGTGTCCTACGGCTGGTCCGACGTCGGGTCATGGCAAGCGGTCTGGGAATTGTCCAAGCGCGACGCCATGGAAAACGCCGCGCAGGGTCCGGCGTTCTTTGTCGAGTCAAGCGGCTGCTACGCTGCCGCCGACAAGCAGCTCATCGCGCTCTACAGCATGCACGATATGGTCGTGGTCGCGACCGCCGACGCCGTTCTGGTGGGGCCGCGCGAGCATGCCGATGCGTTGCGGCACCTGGTCGGCAAGCTCAAGGGCGTGGCTCCCGCGGTCACCGAGGATCATTTGAAGGTGCACCGCCCATGGGGTTCCTATCAGTCGCTCGACGATGGCGCGCGCTTCCAAGTCAAGCGCATCGTGGTCAAGCCGGGCGGGCGATTGTCGCTGCAAATGCATCATCATCGCGCCGAGCACTGGGTGGTGGTGCGTGGAACCGCGCGCGTCACCATCGGCGAGGAGCTGAAGGTTTTGCATGAAAACGAGTCGATCTACGTTCCGAGCGGGGCGCGGCATCGCCTGGAGAATCCCGGCAAGATCGATCTCGAAGTGATCGAGGTGCAGACCGGCTCGTATCTCGGCGAGGACGACATCGTGCGCTTCGAGGACGATTACCATCGGTCTTGAACCGCGCCGCCGTCC
>JASHQS010000312.1 GCA_030038995.1 Xanthobacteraceae bacterium | reverse complement strand
GCCTTCGCGAACCACGCCGGCGGCCGGAATGGCCGGTGAACGAACCGGCGCGCCGACGTTGATGGTGAAATTGGCGAACATGCCCGAGCGCAATTCGTGCTGCGGGTCCTTGATCGTGGACCGCACCAGGACGCGGCGGGTGTTGGGGTCCACCGTGGCGCCGATGGTGGTGACCGTGCCGTCGAACACCCGGCTGGGAAAGGCGCCGATGCGCACCTGCACCTGCTGGCCGACGCGGAACGCTGGGCTGTCGGTTTCCGCGACGTTCGCCACCATCCACATGGTGTCGATGTTGGCGACCGTGAACGGCGCCGGCGGGTTGGCCGGCTGCACGTAAAGGCCCGGCGCCGCGTTGCGGGCGGTGATTCGCCCATCGATCGGGCTCGGCACCACCAGCGTCGGGTCGGCCATGCGCTGCTTGATGATCTTGTCGATGTCGGCATCGGTCTTGCCGAACAGCCGCACCGCGTCGCGCGCCGCCCGCAGGTTGCCCTCCGCGGTCTGCTGGTCGGAGACCGCCTGCTCGAGATCGTGCTGCGAGACCGCGCGCGTCGTGTAGAGGTCGCGGTTGCGCGCCAAATTGCGGGTGGTGAAGTCCAGGACGCCCGCCGCGGCAATCAAGGTCGATTCCGCCTGCAACAGATCGGGGCTGTCGATGGTGAACAGCTTCTGGCCTTTTTTCACGTCGTTGCCGACCTCGGCGAACAGGGCGACGATGCGGCCCGGATAGGGGGTGAAAACCTGCACCGCCAAATCCTCGTTGAAATCGATGCTGCCGACCGCTTGCTTGTCGACCGGAAACTCCTGCGCTTCGACCGGCTCGACCTTGACGGCGGTGAGCTGGGCGTCGGTCAGATCGACGCTGTCGGGATCGCGCCGTGCGGCAGCGCCGGCATTGGTCGGCGCGGCGCTCGCCGCCATCGTGCCGATCTCGGGTCGTGGTCCCGGCCCGGAAGGCGGGCTCCAATAGGATAAGAGCGCCACAGCGACGAGCACGCCGGCCGCGCCGACCGCGCCGACCGCTGCTGCCGCTGCCCGGCTCGTTATCGTGCCAAGGGCCATCGCTCGCTGCCGAAATGCCCAGAATCGCCGTTACAAGCCACCCGATGGCCGGGCGGTCTACTGTCAATAATCACAGGGATCAGCCCGATGATTTCGAGCCTTAAGCGACTCGGCGGAGCTTATCACGGATGGCCGCCCCGCCTCCGCCCCACGGCCCCACCCGCCAGCCGACGAAGCGTAAAGACCGAGTGCGACTGTGATGAATCACAGTGCACGCGCTCCGCGGATTCATCCACAGTGTTGCGGGATGGGCACA
The DNA here is from genome assembly GCA_030038995.1 of Xanthobacteraceae bacterium. Taxonomy (GTDB): domain Bacteria; phylum Pseudomonadota; class Alphaproteobacteria; order Rhizobiales; family Xanthobacteraceae; genus BOG-931. Next base: position 7,559 of record JASHQS010000312.1, on the reverse strand, counting down.
GCCAGCGCTGGCAAATTTGGAAATAATGTGCGGGGGTTTGTCGTACCTTGATCGAGCGGTCTCCGCAACCGCCGCGCCGGCGGCGTGCGCGGTTGCGATCGCTGGGCCGTCCACCGCTCGGTAGCCGGTCAGTCACCTCAGTCATTAACAGTTGCACATGGTCGTTGGCGCGGTCAGGTGGAGTTTTTCGTCCGTCGCTGCTGCTGCTGCGGCCGCGGCCCTATTGGCCGGTTGCGCAGTCGGTCCCGATTTCCGCGCCCCGGCTCCGCCGCAGATCACCCGCTACACCAGGGAGCCGCTGGCGCTGCGCACGTCTTCGGCCGCGGTGAGCGGCGGCGGGGCGCAGCATTTCGACCTCGGCCGCGACGTTCCGCTGCAATGGTGGAAGGCGTTCAAATCGCCGGCGCTCGATGCGCTGATCGCGCGGGCTTTGCAAAAAAATCCGACGGTGCAATCGGCGCTGGCCAACCTGCGCGCGGCCAAGCAAGCCGTCTACGCCCAGGAGGGCAAGTACTTTCCGCTCGTCCAAGCCAATTTCAATCCGACCTACCAGCGGACTTCGGCGGCGCTGGCGCCGGTGCCGGCGTCGGGCGCCAGCGTTTTCGAGCTCGATACCGCGCAGCTCCAGGTCTCCTACACGTTCGACGTCTGGGGACTCAATCGCCGCACCGTCGAAGCGCTCACAGCCATGGCCGATACGCAACGGTTCCAGACCGAAGCCGCATATTTGACGCTCATTTCCAACATCGTGGTTGCCGCGGTCAGCGAAGCTTCGTTGCGCGCCCAGATCGACGCCACCAATCAACTCATCAAGATCAACCGCTCCATGGTCGACACGCTCAGACAGCAATTCGAAAAGGGCGCGGTCACCCGCGGCGACCTCGCGCTGCAAGAGGCCGCTCTGGCGCAAGAGGCGGCGACGTTGCCGCCGCTGCGCAAGGCGCTGCAACAAAACCGCGATCTCATCGCCGCGCTCGCCGGCAGCTTTCCGAGCGAGGGACCGCACGAGACGTTCAGGCTCGCCGATTTGCATCTGCCGGCCGATCTGCCGGTCAGCCTGCCGTCGCAACTGATCGAGCAGCGCCCCGACATCCGCGCCGCCGAAGAACAGCTCCATGCCGCCGGCGCGCAAATCGGCGTCGCCACGGCGAACATGCTGCCGAGCTTCACCATCAATGGCAATGTCGGTTACATGAACACGGCGCTCGCCGGTCTGCTCGCCCCGCAAAACCTGTTCTGGAACCTGGCGGGCAATGCCACGCAGACGGTATTCGACGGCGGCACGCTGTTTCACCTGCGCCAACAGGCCAAGGACAATTACCAGGCCGCGGCCTGGACCTATCGGGGCACGGTGGTCGGCGCGGTGCAGAACGTCAGCGACAGCTTGCGCGCAGTGCAGAACGACGCCGACGCGCTCAAGGCGGCGCACGCCTTCGAGCGCGCGGCCAATATCAGCTTCGAGCAGGCGCGCCGCCAATTCCAGGAAGGCAGCATCAACGTGCTGCTGTTGTCCACGGCGCAACAAGCCTATTTGCAGGCGACGATCCAGGTGGTCCAAGCCCGCGCCGCGCGCCTGACCGACACCGCGGCTTTGTTCCAGGCGCTCGGCGGCGGCTGGTGGAACCGCACCGAGCCGTTCCAGGCTCGGATCGTCAACGTCAGCACCGGCGAAACCCATACGGTCGACGAACCGCCGCAAACACACTATGACGGCAAGTGAGCCGGACGGCCGATGCAATCGCCATGGATATTCTGAAACAGACCGATTTCACCTTCCTCGGGCCGAAGACGGAAGGCAAGGTCCGCGACATCTATGATCTCGGCGATAAGCTCGTTCTCGTCACCACGGATCGGCACTCGTCGTTCGACCGCCTCATCGCCCATATTCCCTGGAAGGGGCAGGTGCTCAACCAGGTGAGCGCCTGGTGGTTTCAACGCACCAAGGACATCGTGCCCAACCACGTGCTGGCGATTCCGGATCCGAACGCGACGGTCGGGCGCAAATGCACGCCGCTGCCGGTCGAGGCCGTGGTGCGCGGCTATCTCACCGGCGTCACCGATACCGCGGCATGGACGCGCTACGCCGCCGGCGAGCGCCGCTTCGGCGGCATCGTGTTGCCGGACGGCATGCGCAAGAACGAGCAATTGCCGCAGCCGATCTTCGACCCCACCACCAAGGAGGCCGCGCACGACCGTACGTTGGCGCCGGAACAGATGATCGCCGCGGGTTTCGTCAGCCGCGCCCTGTTCGACCGCATCAAAGCGACGGCGCTCAAGCTGTTCGCCCGCGGCCAGCAGATCGCGGCGCGCAACGGGCTCCTGCTGGTCGACACCAAATACGAGTTCGGCACCGACGGCGACGACAACCTGGTGTTGATCGACGAGATCCACACGCCGGATTCCTCGCGCTACTGGCAGCGCGATTCATACGCAGCGCGTTTTGCCGCCGGCGAGGAGCCGCAATATTTCGACAAGGAATTTCTGCGGCTGTGGTTTCGCGAGCATTGCGATCCGTATCGCGACGCCAGCTTGCCGCCGGCACCGCCGGAGCTTGTGGCCGAATTGTCGCGCCGCTACATCGCCATGTACGAACAGATCACCGGAACAAAATTCGCCCATGGCGCAACGCCGATTTTGGCGCGGCTGGAACGGAACCTGAAAGCGTACACATCTTGAGCGACCGTCAGGTCGCCTGCGCCGCAGTCGCAGCTCTTATGAAATTCCTATAAGGGCGAGCGCCCTGCCCTCTCGAATTCCTATGCGCCCGGTGGCACTTGATCTGCGCCAAACCGGCGGCCCGGCGCGCCTTTGAAGTCAATCAAGGTTGCACCGCCCGTTACGCCGCCGCCGGCGTCAGGTCGCATGTTGCCCGGAGCCCTTCCATGTTGGACGTCATCATGCTGGCGATCGGCTTCGTCTTCTTCGCCGCGTCGATCGCCTACGTTTATGCCTGCGATCGGCTGTGAGGACATCGTCATGATCGTATTCGACTATTCGCTCGCCGGCGTTGTGACCGCGGGACTGCTGGTCTACCTGGTCTACGCGCTGCTCAGGCCCGAGCTGTTCTGAAGGAATAAATCTCATGACCGCCAGCGGCTGGGCCCAGATCGTACTCTATTGCGTCATCATCGCCGCGATCACGCCGGTGCTCGGCGCCTACATGACGCGCGTGTTCAACGGCGAGCGCACGTTCCTGTCGCCGATACTGCGGCCGGTCGAGGCCGCGATCTACAAGCTCGGCGGCGTCGACGAGCGGCACGAGCAGCATGCCGTGACCTATACGGTCGGCATGCTACTGTTTCACGTCGGCGGCTTTCTGATCTTGTATGTTTTGATGCGCGTGCAGCAATGGCTGCCGTTCAATGCGGCCGGGCAGAGCGCGGTGGCGCCCGACCTGGCGTTCAACACCGCGGTCAGCTTCATCACCAACACCAACTGGCAGAACTACGGCGGCGAAAGCACGATGTCGTACCTCGTGCAGATGCTGGGACTGACGCATCAGAACTACCTGTCGGCGGCCACCGGCATCGTGCTCGCGATCGCGCTCATTCGCGGCTTCGCCCGGCATTCGGCGCGCAGCGTCGGCAACTTCTGGGTCGATATCACCCGCTGCACGCTCTATGTCCTCATTCCGATCTGCGTGCCCTACGCGCTGTTCCTGGTCTGGCAGGGCATGCCGCAGACGCTCGGCCCCTACGTGGACGCGAGCACGCTCGAAGGCGCCAAGCAGACGATCGCCGTCGGACCCGTCGCCTCGCAGGTCGCCATCAAGATGCTGGGCACCAACGGCGGCGGCTTCTTCAACGCCAATGCCGCGCATCCGTTCGAGAACCCGACCGCATTGTCGAACTACGTGCAGATGATCTCGATCTTCGCCATCGGCGCGGCGCTGACCAACGTGTTCGGCCGTATGGTCGGCAACCAGCGGCAAGGCTGGGCGGTGCTCGCGGTGATGGGCGTCCTGTTCATCGCCGGCGTGATCGTCTGCTACGCCGCCGAAGCGCACGGCAATGACGCGCTCAACGCGCTCGGCCTCACCGGCGGCAACATGGAGGGCAAGGAGACCCGCTTCGGCATCATCGGTTCGGCATTGTTCGCGGTGATCACCACCGCCGCTTCGTGCGGCGCCGTCAACGCCATGCACGATTCCTTCACCGCGATCGGCGGCATGATTCCGCTGATCAACATCCAGCTCGGCGAGATCATCGTCGGCGGCGTCGGCGCCGGCATGTACGGCATGCTGCTGTTCATCGTCGTTTCGATTTTCGTCGCCGGCCTGATGGTCGGCCGCACGCCCGAATATGTCGGCAAGAAGATCGAGGCCAAGGAAGTCAAGATGGCGATGCTCGCCATCCTGGTCCTGCCCCTGATGTATCTCGGCTGGACCGCGGTGGCGATGGTGGTGCCGCCGGCGGTCGCCGCGATGAACAATCCGGGCCCGCACGGTTTCACCGAGGTACTGTATGCCTACACGTCGCAAACCGGCAACAACGGCTCGGCGTTCGCCGGATTGAACGGCAATACGCTGTTCTACAACGTCACCGGCGCGGTGGCGATGTTCGTCGGCCGGTTCTGGATGATCATCCCGACCATGGCGATCGCCGGCTCGCTCGCCGCCAAGAAGTCGATTCCGGCCTCCGCCGGCACCTTCCCGACCACCGGCGGCCTGTTCGTCGGACTGGTGGTCGGCGTCATCGTCATCGTCGGCGGGCTGACTTTCTTCCCGGCGCTGGCGCTCGGCCCGATCGTCGAGCAGCTCGCCGTCAATGCCGGCACATTGTTCGCATCGAATTAGGTTTTTTGGAGTGACGGCGATGGAAAGCTCAACGCTGCGCAGGCAGATGCCGGTCTCGGCCTTGTTCGATGCGAAGATCGTCGCGCCGGCGATCGGCTCCGCCTTCGTCAAACTCAATCCGCGCACGCTGATGAAAAATCCGGTCATGTTCGTGCTCGAGATCGTCACGATGCTGACCACGGTCATCCTTATTCGCGACGTGGCGACCGGAAGCGGGCAGATCGGCTTCGAGTTTCAGATCATCCTGTGGCTGTGGTTCACGGTGCTGTTCGCCAATTTTGCCGAAGCCGTCGCCGAAGGCCGCGGCAAGGCGCAGGCCGATACGCTGCGGCGCCAGCGCACCGAAGCGCAGGCCAAGCTGATCACCGGCGCCGGCGACCAGCAGAACTGCCGCCTGGTGCCGAGCACGAAGCTGAAAGTCGACGATATCGTCCTGGTCGAGGCCGGCGACATGATTCCGTCCGACGGCGAGGTGATCGAGGGCATGGCCTCGGTCAACGAGGCGGCGATCACCGGCGAATCGGCGCCGGTGATCCGCGAATCCGGCGGCGACCGCTCGGCGGTGACCGGCGGCACGCAGGTGCTGTCCGATTGGATCCGCGTGCGCATCACCGCGGCGCCCGGCTCGACCTTCCTCGACCGCATGATCCGGCTGGTCGAAGGCGCCGAGCGGCAGAAAACGCCGAACGAGATCGCGCTCAACATTCTGCTCATTGGCCTGACCATCATCTTCGTGTTCGCCACCGCGACCATTCCGAGTTACGTCCATTATGCCGGCAGCACAATTTCCGTCGTCATCCTGGTCGCGCTGTTCGTCACGCTCATCCCGACCACGATCGGCGCGCTGTTGTCGGCGATCGGCATCGCCGGCATGGACCGTCTGGTGCGCTTCAACGTGCTGGCCATGTCGGGCCGCGCCGTCGAAGCCGCCGGCGACGTCGATACGCTCTTGCTCGACAAGACCGGCACCATCACGCTCGGCAATCGCCAAGCCACCGAGTTCAAGCCGGTGCGCGGCGTCGCCGAGCAGGAACTCGCCGACGCGGCGCAGCTTGCCTCGCTCGCCGACGAGACGCCGGAGGGCCGCTCCATCGTGGTGCTGGCCAAGGAAAAATACGGCATCCGCGGCCGCGAACTTGCCGAGATCAAGGCGAACTTCATTGCGTTCAGCGCGCAGACGCGGATGAGCGGCGTCGAACTCGGCAATTCGTGGGTGCGCAAGGGCGCGGTCGACGCCATCGTGAAATTTCTCGACGGCGCGCCGGCCGTGGCGGCGGGCGGCGCCGTGCAGGCGCTGCGTCCGGTGCTGAGCACCGAGACCGTCCACGAGCTGAACGCGATCGCCGATGCGATCGCCAAGTCGGGCGGCACGCCGCTCGCGGTCGCCAGGGACGGCAAGGTGCTCGGCGTCGTTCACTTAAAGGACATCGTCAAGGGCGGCATCCGCGAACGCTTTGCCGAGCTGCGCCGTATGGGCATCCGCACCGTCATGATCACCGGCGACAATCCGATGACCGCGGCGGCGATTGCCGCCGAAGCCGGCGTCGACGATTTTCTGGCGCAGGCGACGCCGGAGGAGAAGCTGCGGCTCATTCGCGACGAGCAGACCAGAGGCAAGCTCGTCGCCATGTGCGGCGACGGCACCAACGACGCGCCGGCCCTGGCCCAGGCCGACGTCGGCGTCGCCATGAATACCGGCACGCAGGCCGCGCGCGAGGCCGGCAACATGGTCGATCTCGATTCCAATCCGACCAAGCTCATCGAGGTCGTCGAGATCGGCAAGCAGCTCTTGATGACGCGCGGCGCGCTGACCACGTTCTCGATCGCCAACGACGTGGCGAAATATTTCGCCATCATCCCGGCGATGTTCGTCGCCTTCTATCCGCAGCTGCAGGCTCTCAACATCATGAAGCTGCAGACGCCGCAGAGCGCGATCCTCTCCGCGATCATCTTCAACGCGCTGATCATCATCGCACTGATCCCGCTGTCGCTCAAAGGCGTGCGCTACCGGCCGATCGGCGCCGGCGCGCTGCTGCGGCGCAATCTGTGGATCTACGGCGTCGGCGGCGTGATCATTCCGTTCATCGGCATCAAGGCGATCGACATCGTGGTCACGGCCATGCATCTCGCTTGAGGAGTTTTCAGGTCATGTTGCGCGAAATTCGTCCCGCGATCGTCGTTCTGCTGGCACTGACGCTGATCACCGGCCTGGTTTACCCGCTGGTGATGACCGCCATCGCCCAGGTCGCTTTTCCCTATCAGGCGAACGGCAGCATGATCGAGCGCGACGGCAAGGTCGTCGGCTCGGCGCTGATCGGTCAGGATTTTGAAAGCGACAAATATTTCCACAGCCGGCCGTCGGCGACGACCTCGCCGGATCCCAAGGACCCGACCAAGACCGTGCCGGCGCCGTACAATGCCGCCAATTCCGGCGGCGCCAATCTCGGGCCCTCCAACAAGGCGCTGATCGATCGCGTCAAGGGCGATCTCGCCACGCTGCAAAAGGAAAATCCAGGCGCGCCCGTGCCGGCCGATCTGGTGACGACATCGGCCAGCGGTCTCGATCCCGATATTTCGCCCGAGGCCGCGCTGTTTCAGGTGCCGCGCGTCGCCAAGGCGCGCAACCTGCCCGAACAGCGCGTGCGCCGGCTGGTCGAAGACAATGCGGAAGGCCGTTTGTTCGGATTGTTGGGCGAGCCGCGCGTCAACGTGCTCAAGCTTAATCTCGCGCTCGACCACTTGAACGCGAGCTAGAGCATATTTC
>JASHQS010000311.1 GCA_030038995.1 Xanthobacteraceae bacterium | reverse complement strand
CTAGAGCAGATCCCGCTCATGTAGCGCCACTTCCCCGTCATGCGCGGGCTTGACCCGCGCATCCATGCGGCCCCGACGCAGCATGGATTGCCGGGTCAAGCCCGGCAATGACGAACCGAGGAGTCGCGATTCGATCGGAGCGGAACATGCGCTAGCGTGTTCGGCCGAATGAAAAAACCCGGGGGGACCCCGCTGAGTCGCAGAACCTTGATGCGCGTCGATCAGGCGATCAGGGTAAAAAATCTTCGTGCATGCGGACGGTGAATTGCCAGTTGCTTTCGTTGGCGACGGCCACCGTGCCGGAGTTGGTAGCCGGATTGCACAGGCGCCGCGGATTGCGCGGACGCAGTCCGGGCACGCCAATAAAAATCCCCGGCGGGAGGACCCGCCGGGGATCGCAGCAGAACTTTTATGCCTCGATCAGACGATCAGGGCAGGAAGTCCTTGTGCATGCGGATCGTGAAGTTCCAGTTGCTGGTTTCGCCGGCGACCGTCGTTGCGCCCGAGTTGGCGACCGTGAGCGGCGCGGTCAGGAAGTTGCCGGGCAGCGTGCCGCTGACGATCTGCTGGTAGATGGCTTCCACACCGATGTAGAAGCTCTTGGTCACGTCCCACTGCAGCCGGGAGCCGACGCCCCAGAACGACCAGTTGTTGTTGCAGCCAGCGGCCGCAACCGCCGCCGAGCCGCCACCGGCACCGGCGCCTTCAGCCGCGCACAGCATGGCATTGGCGCCGGTGCTGTAGCTCTCCGCCATGTAGGAGCCGACGAGCGACTGGTGCCATTGCGGCGTCCAGTAGTGCTCGTAAGCGGCGTCCACTTCCCAGGCCGTGGTCATCAAGCAGCCGGTTGCGGTACCGCCGGCCAGCGTGCCGCCATAGACGCAATCGGTGCCGACGCCGAAGCTTTCGTCCGCTCCGTCCACGACCGCATTGCTGAGGTTGGAACTCGGAGCCCACAGATACTTCGTGGCGCCCTCGGTGTAGAGAACCTGGACGATGGCATTATCCCCGGGCGATATGAACGGCGTGTTGATCTTGACGCCGCCGCCGGCCACCCAGCCAAACTGATCGCCCGGATGCCCGGTGATCGGAGTGGCGCCGTAAAGCGCCGGGTTGAGCTGATGCGCCGCTGCCATGACCTGGGCGCTGCCCCAAGCCTGATCGACACGCAGGTTGCCGACGTAGTCGGGGTTCTGCCAGCCGCCGTAGCCGTTGCCGCTCGTCCCGGCCGGAATCAACGTACCGTTGACAAACGGCGTCGCCGGACCGCCAACGCCGGGGCCGGGGCTCATCGCGATGATCTGCGCGCGCCGGGGTTCTTCGGCCGACAACGTCGCCGACACGCCGCCGCCGAGCTGAGCCGTGTAGGCCCACACCCACCAGCCGCCGTCGCCGGTGTCTTCGCTCGGCAGGTTGCCGGCGCGATACAGATACGCTGCGGCGGGGTAGAAGTCGAAGAACGACACCGCGAGACCGGCGGTGAAGCCGGCCCATTGCACGTAAGCGCGGTTCGAGCTGAACTGCGCCGACGGCGCCTCGTTGCCGGTGTTGTTCGACGAGATGCCGACCGCGATGTAGCCGCGGGCTACGCCGTAAGCCGTCTGCTCGCGGGCGTCGGCCGTGATGTAGCCGCGCTCACGAGTCCACAGGTTGTTGGTGGAGCGGCCGTTGTAGTCGCCGGTCTGGAACGTGCCGCTCGTGGAGCTGCCGTTGATGCCCCACGTCGCTTCAGCGCGCACCCAGCCGCCGATCTTCAGGCACATGTCGGTGCCCGGCATGTAATAGAACCCCGCCCCGTAGAGGCTGCAGATCTTCACGTATTGGACCGGTTTGGCCTTTACGGGAAGCTCGGCTGCCTGCCCCGCAGTGACCGCAACCAAGCCGGCTGCGGAGCCGAGGAGGAGGCTTCTTACCATCTTCATCGTGAACCTCCAGTTTGTTTGCCGTGGGAGGGTTCCGTTGCCGCCGGGTGCTGACGCCCCCTGGTTAGGTCCCCTGGTCCCCAAATTCCCCTTCCGCTATTTTCTTGGACGAAAACAACGGACGGTCGACTTGGGGTTCCCCCCTCCGTCGCACGGTCACATTAGTCACTCAGTTTCGCCACGCAATGAATAACCACCCGACTCACAGGCCCGATTTGCCGTTTTTTCCAATGTGTTGCGCAAAGAACACGGAATCGGAGCGTGGCCGACGGCGGCGCCACCAGAATCGACCGGGCGCTTGCGCCGAAAAAGAATGACTCGGTGAATCAATCGCTTACGGGCAGGTCGCCAAACCGCGTCCGGCGCGCCGTGATGGCGGTCGCGCGTAAAAATTCGGCCTGCCTGAAACGTTTTCCGCGCTCGATGTGTGGACGGAACAAACCAAGCACCGCCAGCGAATAACGCCGCCGCGATGCAAGGCGCGCCCAGAGTCGCATTGCGAGAAAAAAATTCATAAAATATGCACGGAGCGCCGGAGAGGTGGCCGAGTGGCTGAAGGCGGCGGTTTGCTAAACCGTTATACGGTCTAAAGCCGTATCAAGGGTTCGAATCCCTTCCTCTCCGCCATCCTTATTCGTGCCGAGGCGCAATCCGCGCTGCGCGCGAGAAAATTTCGCTGCGTAGCCCGGATCGCGCAACGATCCGGGGGTCTGTGGTCCGAAAGCGAAGGATTTGTCGCCAAGCCCGGATTGCGCGCGTGCGCAATCCGGGCTACCGGCCGCTGATGAACCGCAAACAACGGCGAGCCGCGCGCAGTTCCAGCAGCGCTTCAGCACCCGGTAGCTTTGCCGGCAAAGCGCCGGCGCATATCGTCGCCGACCTGTTCGACACGGCGGTGATGCACCATCACGCCGGCGCGCTCATCGAAGCCGAGCGCTGTTATCGCCAAGTCATCGCCGCGTTTCCCGGCCACGCCGAGGCGCACAGCCGGCTCGGCGCGGTGCTGATGCGGCAGGGCAAGGCGGCCGACGCCGCCGCCCAGATCGAGCGCGCGCTCGCGCTCAAGCCGGACATGTTCGAGGCGTTCGGCAACCTCGCGCAAGCCTGCCTGGCGGCTGGACAAGGCGAACGCGCCGCCGAGGCGGCGTGCCGCGCGCTGGAGCTGAAGGAGGCGCCGCAGACCCGGGCGATGTTCGCCCAGTGCGTCGGCTTCGCACGTTTCGCCGGCAACGAGGCGCGCTATCGTAGGTTGCTGGCGCGCGCGCTCGCCGAAGGCTGGACCCGCCCGCGCGAACTCACCCGCCTCGGCATCGCTCTCGTCAAGCTGAATGCGCCCATCCGCGACGCCATCGCCGGCGCCGCCGCGGCCTGGCCGGCGCGCCTGCCGGCCGATGTGTTGTGGGACTCGCCGACCATCGCAGCGCTGGCGCAGGACGAATTGCTCGGCCGCCTCATGGAATGCGATCCGATCACGGATCTCGGCCTCGAACGTTTATTGACAGCCGTGCGCGGCGCGATGCTGCAAGCCGCGGCCGACCGCGCCTTCGACGAGCGCGATCTCGGCTTTTGCTGCAGCTTGGCGCGCCAATGCTTCATCAACGAATACGTGTTCGCAACGACGGAAGCCGAAGCGGAGGCTGCGCAGAAGCTTGGCGCGGCCGTGGAACGCATGCTGGCCGACGGCAAGGCGCCGCCGGCGCATTGGCTGCCGCTCGCCGCCGCCTATTTCCCGTTGTATACGCTTGCCGGCTGCGAACGACTGCCGGCGCAATCCTGGCCGGCGGCGTTGGCCGCCGTGATCTTGCAACAGGTGCGCGAGCCGGCGCGGGAACGGCAGATCGCGGCGGCCATCCCCGCCCTCACCGGCATCGACGACGAGGTGTCGCGCGCGGTGCGCACGCAATACGAGGAAAACCCTTACCCGCGTTGGACTTTAAACGGCACGCCCGCGCCGGCGGCGAGCCCGTGGGGAGCGGCGGCGCCGCAACCGCGCGATGCGCTCATCGCCGGCTGCGGCACCGGCCTTTCCACCATCGAATTCGCCCGCCAGGCGCGCGCAACGCGCATCCTCGCCATCGATCTGAGCCTCGCCAGCCTGCGCTACGCCAAGCGCATGGCCGACAAGCTCGGGCTCACCAACGTCGAGTTCGGCCAAGCCGACATCTTGCGGCTCGGCTCGCTGGCGCGGCAAAAATTCGATTTCATCGACGCTTCGGGCGTGCTGCACCATCTCGCCGATCCGTGGGCCGGCTGGCGCATCCTGTTGTCGCTGTTGCGCCCCGGCGGCATCATGCAGATCGGGCTGTACAGCGCATTGGGCCGCCGCAACATCGTGGCCGCCCGCGCTTTCATCGCCGCGCGCGGCTATCGGCCGACTGCCGACGCCATCCGGCGTTGCCGGCAGGACATCGCCGCGGCCGACGATGCGCAGGTCGCCTCGGTCGCTGAACGCGACGACTTTTTCACCTTGAGCGAATGCCGTGATCTGCTGTTTCACGTCCAGGAGCACCGCACCACGCTGCCGCAGATCAAATCGTTCCTGGCGGCGAACGGCCTCGACTTCGGCGGATTCTTTGTCGATGCGGCAACGCGGGCACGCTTTGCGGCGCGCTTTGCGCGGCCGCAAGCTGCGCTCGACCTCGACTGCTGGCATGCCTTTGAAACCGAGGCGCCGGACACATTCGCCGGCATGTATCAATTTTCGCTGCGCAAGTCGTAGCAAGTCGTCGCCCGGATTGCGCAACGCGCAAATCCGGGATCACCTGCGGCGATGTGAAGGCTGCCGTCGCCGTCGCGGATTGCGAAGACGCAATCCGGGCCGCGGCTACGCCGCCATCGCGGGCGCCGGCGCCGCGGCGGCGGTCGGGTTGAGCCGCAGCCAATCGCGCGCGGCGCGCTGCGCGGTGGCGATCTCGGCGTCCGACATCTGGTTGGCGATCTCGCGGCGCAGCCGCGCCGCCTCGGCATTGCCCTTGGCCGCCGCCAGGTTGAACCACTTGTGCGCGCTGATAAGATCGATCGGCACGTCGCGGCCGATCGAATACATCATGCCGAGCCCGAACAGCATGTCGACGATGGCCGCCCCTTCGCCGAGCGGCGCCGAATTTTTTGCATCGAGAATCTCCACCCGAGCCATGTGCACTCCCCTGTCTTCACGCCCCTGTCCGCGGTCGCGGACCGGCCTCGATTTTTTCCGGCCGGCATGCGGATAATGCGGCGAAGATTTGAATGGTGGTTTAAGCAATGCGATGAATCGAAGATGAACCGCGCCACCGCAATGCCGCGGCATCGCCGCAAGACGGCGTTAAGCAACGCGCCCGCGGCACGCGAACGCCGGCGTTTTTCGTCCGCATCGCGCCGCCGGCACGTCATTGTGCCGCCCGAACCGACTCGCTTATCCTTTCGGTTTCATCAACACGGAGACCGAGCCGCCATGCCACATTATCGCACCGCCGCAGCGGCGCTTTTCTGCTTCGCGTCGCTCGCAGGCGCGAGCCTCGGCGCCTCGACCAGTGCGCGCGCCGCCGATCCGCTCGGCGCCTGGTACACCGAAGGCAAGGAAAGCCAGGTGCGCATCGTCAAATGCGGCAACGCGCTGTGCGGCGCGCTGATCTGGCTCAAGGAGCCGAACGATCCGAAGACCGGCAAACCGAAGACCGACAAGGAAAACGTCGATGCCAAGCTGGCGAAGCGGCCGCTCCTCGGCGTGCAGATCGTGCTCGGCATGGCGCCGACCGGCACGCCCGATCAATGGAAGGGCAAGGTCTATAATCCCAAGGACGGCAACACCTACACCGGTTATTTCACCATGACCGGCGCGGACACTGCCGAGCTCAAAGGCTGCGCACTCGGTTTCATCTGCAAGTCGCAGACCTGGACGCGGGCGAAGCCGTAGCCCGGATTGCGCGGAGCGCAATCCGGGATGGACGGTAAAGTTTTTACGGCGCTTGCCCCGGATTGCGCGGAGCGCGATCCGGGCTACGAATTTCGCGCGCGCTGGCCGAACAGCACCGCGCGCACCTTGGGATCGCGCGGATCGACCGCCGAGGCGGCGGCGATCCGGATAGCGAACGCGCGTTCGACCGCGGGCCGTGCGCGGATGGTTTCGAACCAGCGTTCAAGATTGGGAAACTCCGCCAAATCCTGGCCCGCGCGTTCAGCCATGCGCACCCAGCCGACGCAGGCGATGTCGGCGATCGAATAGGAACGGCCGGCCAGAAACGCGCGCGTGGCGAGGCGGACGTTCATGACGCCGAACAGCCGGTTCACTTCGTCGCTATAGCGGGCGATGGCGTAATCGATCGGCGCCGGCGCATAGCGGCGGAAATGGATGGCCTGCCCGGCCATCGGACCGAGGCCGGCCATCTGCCAGAACAACCACTCCTCGACCGCGACACGGGCGCGTTCTTCGCGCGGATAGAATTTGCCGGTCTTGCGGCCGAGATATTGCAGGATGGCGCCGGACTCGAACACGGCGACCGGCCGTCCGCCGGGGCCCTCGGGATCGACGATCGCCGGGATGCGGTTGTTGGGCGAGATGGCGAGAAACTGTTTGCCGAATTGCTCGCCCTTGGAAATGTCGACCGGCCGCACGACATAGGGCAGCGCGCACTCCTCGAGCATGATCGAGATTTTCCAGCCGTTCGGGGTCGGCCAGTAAAACAGCTCGATCGGTTTTGCGGCGCTCGAGGAGCACCGACGCGTGAGGCCTTGGCTTTGCGCCGCCGGCCGTCGCGCCGCACGGCGTGTTCGTCGCGTCATTTTGCTGCAACCAAATCAAGGGTAAAGAAAAACGGCGCCGCGGATTGGCTCCGGACGCCGATGCAAGGTGTTTTCGAAGGAACCGTCAACATGACCGAGGGCGTCGGCGAGATGCCGGAGGTTTTTGGGTCGCTGGCCTCTTGGCCGGGGCAAGCCGAAAATCTTCCGGCCGCCACCTTCACCACCGTTCGCCGCGCGGTTGCGCCGTGTCGAACTCCGATGAAGCCCAAACCTCCGTCCCCGCCGACGCCCTCCGTCGTTCACCTGAGCCGGCGCGTCCCGGCGGATCATCTCGGCAGAGCGCCGATCAACCGCGACGCCAGCCGGCCCGTGTGACGCGATCTTCGACTGCGCTAAGCGAGATCGAAGACCGACAGCGGCGTCGCCTACTTCTTCTTCCGACGCCTCGTCTTCCTCGCGCCCTTCTTCGCCGCTGCTTTCACTTTTCTCTTCTTCGCCATTGCTGCCCTCCTAGCTTGAGTGGATGGCGACATCGGTGCAGTGCAGTCGCGAATCGATCTGCACTGTCATCCGAAATACACAAGCGGAAAAAAATTAACAGTCGTTCGGATTAATTTTGTGTATAGAGGCACGTTTGCGCCGCCGCGTCTCCACGCAGAATGCTGCCGCCGCGCACATGTCGTCGCGAAAACCGCTTGGCCAGCGGCATTTTCACCAAACAAATAACGGAATCGCAAAAGTGCCGATGTATTGGGCACTTTCAGCGCGCCGTTCAAACCGACTCTGCGGCGCTCGACAGCAACGCTCGATGCGCCAACCGGCCGCCGCGAAGTGCTTCACGGCACGCGCGGAGCCGTTTCCGCCGCGCGAAAAAATTTTTCGCCGCAACCGCCGTTGCAAGCGTTGCGACGGCCCTGTGAGCGCGCAAAACGCGCGAATCAGTGTCAAGTGATTCGCGGCCGGCGCTACCGCGAGCGGCACGTTCGGTGGTCGTCAGGGACGTCCTCGGCGCCGTCGCGAACCGAATTCGCAGCGCGCATTGCGGATGATTGAAGACGCGCGGCGCATCCGTTGCGCCGCGGCGTGAGCGCTCAGGCGCCGAGCTTCTTCTTGAGCAGTTCGTTGACCGCTTGCGGGTTCGCCTTGCCGCCCGAGGCCTGCATCACCTGACCGACGAACCAGCCGATCGCCTTGGCATTGGCTTTGGCGGCGGCAACCTTGTCGGCGTTCTTGGCGATGATCTCGTCGACCAAAGTTTCGATCGCCGAAACGTCGGTGACCTGCTTCAACGCCCGCTGCTCGACGATCACCGCCGGGTCGCCGCCCTCGTTCCAGACGATCTCGAACACGTCCTTGGCGATCTTGCCGGAAATCGTGCCCTGCGCGATCAGGTCGAGGATGGAACCGAGCTGCGCCGCCGAAATCGGCGCGGCGGTGATATCCTTGCCTTCCTTGTTCAGCCGGCCGAGGAGTTCGTTGATCACCCAATTGGCGGCGAGCTTGCCGTCGCGTTTGTTGCCGCCCATGCCGACGACGCTCTCGAAATATGCCGCCATGTCGCGCTCGGCCACCAGTACGCCGGCGTCGTAATCGGTCAGCACATAATCCCGCTTAAAGCGCGCCTTCTTCTCGTCCGGCAACTCGGGCAGGCTTGCTTCCAGCTCGGCGATGAGCGACGGCGCGAGTTCGAGCGGCAAGAGATCGGGATCCGGAAAATAGCGATAGTCGTGCGCCTCTTCCTTGCCGCGCATGGAGCGCGTCTCGCCCTTGCCGGGATCGAACAGGCGGGTCTCCTGCTCGATCGTGCCGCCGTCTTCGATCACACCGATCTGACGCCATGCCTCGCATTCGATGGCCTGGCCGATGAAGCGGATCGAGTTCAAATTCTTGATCTCGCAGCGTGTGCCGAGTTCGCCGCCAGGCCGCCGGACGGAAACGTTCACGTCGGCGCGCAGGTGGCCCTTCTCCATGTCGCCATCGCAGGTGCCGAGATAGCGCAGGATGGTGCGCAGCTTGCTCAAGAACGCCTTGGCCTCGTCCGCCGAGCGCAGGTCCGGCTTGGTGACGATCTCCATCAGCGCCACGCCGGAGCGGTTGAGATCGACGAGCGTGAGCTGCGGGTGCTCTTCGTGCAGCGATTTGCCGGCATCCTGTTCGAGATGCAGCCGCTCGATGCCGATACGCGCGCTCTCGCCGTCCGGCATATCGACCAACACTT
>JASHQS010000036.1 GCA_030038995.1 Xanthobacteraceae bacterium | reverse complement strand
TCGCCTTCTACCTGAATGTTGTTGGGCGATGGGATGAAGAGCAGGCCGAAGGTCGCTATCGCTCCGCCTACGCCTGTCAGAACGGTCGCTGCGTATCGGCCGAGAGCGATCGCCGCAGAGGGCGTCAACTCGCCAAGCCAGGAAGCGGAGGCAGGAGCGGCGCCGGGCGCGACGAAACTCGGCACCGGCGGTTTTGCGACTCCGCCGTCGCGGGTCCACTCGCCGCTTGGCTTGCCGCTGCCGGCGGGCACGCGGGCCTCTGCGGGGTTGTAGTCTTTTTCGAGCGCGTCGATGTACGGTGCGTTGAGCTTCAGTCCTTCGAATACAGTCCGCGGGCTGCCGCCTGCTTTCAGGAATGCGTCGACGATCAAGAGGCGCCGGGCGGCGTCATGCGGGTACTGCAGCTCGCCCAGGCGCGCGTGCGCCAAGTGGATATAGGCGAGGCAATCGTCGCCCTGATTCCAGGCTTTCGCCGCGCGCTCGATGTTGCCGAACACCGCCGCTGGCACCGCGCGGCCGTATGCGGCCGACAAAAGCGTCAGGAGCCGCGCTTCGCAGCCCTTCGGGCGCCGCAGCCGGCGCGGTGCATCGGCTGGGAGCAGCACCGTGCCTGCGCCCAAGACCAGGCCCTTCGGCGCGATTCTGAGCACGGAGCTGATGGGTGCGCTGCGTTCAGGCGTGCGCGATCCGCCGCGGTACTGATGATCCAGCACGGCTCGCCTCCACTCGCAAATGTCAGAAAAGGCTGCTGATGGCGGGCGCCGTTATGGCAAGTTCCCGCCTGACCGCCCCTTTCACCCCGTCAAGCTGCTCAGTGTGACCGCGCGCCTAATGCAAATTCCATTCATATGGAATCGCGCGCCATCGCTGTATCAATCCTTGTCATGCCCCGCGAAAGCGCATAGGCGCTAACATAGCTGCGTTTTCCGGGCGCAGCGCAGCACGAAGCGCAGCGAAGTGGTGCGCTGCAGACCCGGGATCGTAACAAGTTGCGGAGTCTGGGACGGTCCCGGATCAGCGGTGCACCGCTTCGCGCTGCACCGCATTCGGGAAACAGAGGCCTCTGTTAGCGCCTATGCGCGAAAGCGGGGCATCCAGTAACCTCCTCAAATCTTTTGCGGTTACTGGATCGCCCGCCGTCGCGGGCGATGACAGGGAAAAAGTGGGCTGCGCACTCAATCAGATCGGAATCCGCTCTAGCCACACTTTCGCTCGTTTCGGCCCGCATGAGACGCGCTCTTCACGTGCAATCCGCCTGCTGCGTGTTTCGAGGGGCTCACATGATGGGCGATCCTGCTTCCGTTCTTTTCGCTTTCGATCGCCTGTGCGGGCAGGTCGCGCTGGCGCTGCAGCATTCGCAGCCGCAGATCTACACCGGGATCACGCTGGCCGTCGTGCTGGCCGTTCTGCTGTTTCCGCCCAAGGACGATCCGGACCAGATCTGAAGGCGCGCCGGCATCCAAGCTCTTCCAAGGCTCTTTGCAAGGCTCTTTGCAAGGCTCTTCGGCGCGGGAACCGGCCTATCGTCAAGGAACCGCCCTGCCCTTCGCGAGTTGGTTGCGAGACAACCGCCAGGGAGCGTGCCTATGCTCAGCCTCGTCGTTACGCTTTTGATCATCGCGTTGATCGCCGCCATATTGGGGTTCGGCGGCATTGCCGGCGCCGCCGTGGGCATCGCGAAAATCGTGTTCTTCATCGCCATCGTGCTGTTCCTCATCTCGCTCGTCGTCGGAGGTTTTCGCGGTGGCTTTGGACGGCGCTTATAGCCGAAGCACTGTCGCCGCCTGATAGCGCGTGCGGCGCGGAGAACGGCCGGGCCGCGATGATTGCAGCCGCAGCCGCGTCCTGGCCTTCGATGGTAGGGACGCGGCTGCGCCGCGTCGGGCGACGCTCGCTCATTGAAAATGCGACAGGATCGCGGTGACCAGCCACTTGATGGCGGCTTCCACGATCCAGCCCAGCAGCACGACGCTGGCAAATCCGATCGAGGCCCAGGTCATGAGCTTGGAGCGCGCCAGCTCGAGCGCGGCCACCGTCGGCCGTATGCTTTCGATCGAGGCGGCGTGCTTGTCGAGTTTTTGTGCGAGATCGCGCAGCGCCGCGCGCTGGTCGGCATAGCGCTCTTCCTGCAGTCGCTGATTATCGTCGATGCGGCGCTGGATGTCGGCGACGCTGGCGCGCAGCCGACCGATCGCTTCGCTGATGTCGTCGAGTTTTCCGGGCATCAGGCGGCGGTCCCTTGTTGCGGCTGTTGCGCCAGATACGCGGCCACGTCGGCCGCGTAGCCCTCGATGTGATGGCAGGCGAATGGGTCGGCTTGCGCCTTGCCGATGCGGATCGGCGGATCGCGGGTGTCGAGGAATTGCCATTCCGGCGGCACGTCGAACGGCACGGTCGGCACCGGATCGTTGCCGCGAACGTATTGGCGTACCGCGCAGGATTGCAGCAGCGCGGCAAAGCGCGCCATGCCGAAGCGCGGCGCGCCGAAGGTGACAACCGC
The DNA here is from genome assembly GCA_030038995.1 of Xanthobacteraceae bacterium. GTDB lineage: Bacteria > Pseudomonadota > Alphaproteobacteria > Rhizobiales > Xanthobacteraceae > BOG-931. The sequence goes on along the minus strand of JASHQS010000036.1, from coordinate 1,756 downwards.
TTGCGCAGCGACGCCGGCGCAGCGCAGCAAGCCCGCGACCCCGACCGCGAGCGCGCCGCCGAGCGAATGACCGGTCAGCACGAAGGGGCGCCCGCGCACCGCGCCGGCGACCGCATCGGCAATGCTTTCGGCGTCATCGAGGAAGCCGGCATGGCAGCGGCCGAGCTGCGGATGGTCGCGCACCTCGACTGGAGCGAAGAAAAAGTCGCGCAGCCAATCCTGCACGGTCACCGAGCCGCGGAAGGCGACGAGCGAGGTGACGCGGTCCGCGGCCGTGGTGATGCGCACCGTGGCGCCCGAGGCCGGCACCGGCAGCGTCGGCGGCTGCAGGTAGGACGCCGCGCAGGCGCCGACGCACTCGACATCGGAGATCATGAAAAGCGGAAGATCAGAGGATGCTCGTCTGCGCGTTCACTGCGCTTTCGATGCTGGCAATGAGTTGCGCGACGGTGAGCGCATTGGCCGGCTGCGCCGTGCACGCCGCCCGCAATTGCTCCAGCAACGGCAGCACGGCCGTCGGCAAGCCGCTGATGGCCTCGATCTTGGTGACGATAGACGACCCGGTCGCGGCCAGCGCCGCCGGATTGTTGGTGAGCGCCATGAGCTGATTGAGGTCCTGCTGGACCTGAGAGCTGACGCTGCCGAGCAGAGAGCTGGCGACCGACGACACGACGTTGGTTGCCGTGGTACCGGTGACGCCGCTGGCCTGAAGAGCAGTTAGAAGAGAGTTGAAGTTGAACATCGTGATGGTTTCCTGCAGAGGGAAGGATGGCAAGCCGACCCGTGCCGGTCCCTCGTGCCGGCGCAGTATCGGGGAAAATTTGGTCGCGCCGCTTTTCAGCGCTTGCTGCCCCGCTCCGGAGCAACGATGGCGACGACGGCGAGAATGATCGAGCCGACCGCCATGCCGATTGTTTGCACATTCATCGCGAGCTCGCCGGCATTGGCGACATGAAAGGCCAGCGTGAGCAGCACGCCGAGCCCGGCGTAGGTGGACGGCTCCTTGAGCCGCGCGCCGAGCCAGGAGGCGTCCTGCTCGATTTGCGGCGGATCGAATTTTTGCGCAGCCTTCGCCGCGCCCTGACGCTCAGTCATGGCAATGCTCCGTTTGTTTGTTTGGAATTTAGAGTTCGCTTCGTCGCCGAGCTGAATTTAGTTCGTCGACTAATTTTCAAGCCGCCGCGGCCGTCATCGCCTGCCCGGCCCATGCGGCGGCGAGCTCGTCGGCGCTGCCGGCAAACGCATCGAGATCGGCGCCGTTCTGCAGGCCCGGCGCGGTATGCGGCCGCGGCCCGACGCCGTCGGCCGCGTACTGGATCAAAAAGTTTTTGGTCCACGGCGGGATCGGCGCAATCACGTGAAACAGCTCCGCATTGTCGGCGGGCTGCAATTTGACGTAGCGGCACTGCCACAGCGCCGCATTTTTCGCCATGTCGATCCATTTCGGATCGTGCGGATTGATCCGTTCGCGGATGCGGTTGCCGCCGTAGATGCCGCAGGCGCGGCCGCGTTTTTGCGCGACGCGGTCGAGAAACTCGTAGGCCTGCTCGCCGGTCATCTGCGAATGGGCGTTGTCCTCGAAATCGAGCCAGGCGCTGTCGGTTTCGTCGAGCCTGGCATAGGCCAGAAAGGCGGCGACGTTGGCGGCAACGTCGTCATGGGTGGCGAAATCGTAAGCGCCCCAGCGCAGGCCGGCGTTCTTGGCCGCGGCCATGCGCACCGCATATTTCGGATCGCCGACGGCGAGACCCTGACG
>JASHQS010000310.1 GCA_030038995.1 Xanthobacteraceae bacterium | reverse complement strand
GCTTCGGGCGGCGGGGCGGCTGCCGCAGGCGGCCGCGACTCGCTGCGCACCGCGCTGCGCGGCTCGGAGAGCGCCTTGCGGGCGGCCTCGGCTTCGACCTTGCGGATGGCTTCTTCGAGCGCCAGACGCTCCTTGGTGATGTCGGATTCCGAAAGGGCCGGCTCGACGCCGCGCAGTTGCGCGACCAGAGCCGCGCGCGCGCGCTCGTAAAGCGCCCGGCGCGCCTCTCCGCTGTTCTTGGCGAGCCCGTCCACGGCCCGCGCGATCAGGGGGTGATAGTCGGTCATCAGCTAAAGCCTACGCCGCGCTTCGTCAGTTTTCATGGCGAATCAGCCTTCGAACGGATTGCGCATCAGAATAGTGTCCTCGCGTTCCGGGCTGGTCGACAACAGCGCCGCGGAGCAGCCGACGAGTTCCTCGATGCGCCGCACGTATTTGATCGCCTGCGCCGGCAGATCGGCCCAAGAGCGCGCATGCGCGGTCTGTTCCCGCCAGCCGGCGATGCTTTCGTAGATCGGCGACACTTTGGCCTGGCTGTGCTCGCCGGCCGGCAGGTAGTCGATTTCGCGGCCTTCCAGCCGGTAGCCGACGCAGACCTTGATTTCGTCGAAACCGTCGAGAATGTCGAGCTTGGTCAGGGCCAGGCCGTGAATGCCGCTGGTCCGCACGGTCTGGCGCACCAGCACGGCATCGAACCAGCCGCAGCGCCGCGGCCGGCCGGTCACCACGCCGAATTCCTTGCCGCGCTTGCCGAGCCTGCGGCCGATGTCGTTGTCCTGCTCGGTCGGAAACGGACCCTCGCCGACCCGCGTCGTATAGGCCTTGCAGATGCCGAGCACGTAGCCGATCGCGCCCGGCCCGAGTCCCGAGCCGGTGGCGGCCTGCGCCGCCACCGTATTCGAAGAGGTGACGAACGGATAGGTGCCGTGGTCGACGTCGAGCAGTGCGCCCTGGGCGCCTTCGAACAGGATGCGCTTACCCTCGCGGCGCTTCTGCTCGAGCAGCGACCATACCGAGTCCATGTACGGCAACACCGCTGGCGCGACGTCCTCGAGATATTTGCGCACCTCGCGGGCGTCGATCGCGTTCAGGCCGAGGCCCTTGCGCAACGCGTTGTGGTGGGTGAGCAGGCGTTCGATCTTGCGGCCGAGCGTCGCGCCGTCGTTGAGGTCCATCAGGCGGATGGCGCGGCGGCCGACCTTGTCCTCATAAGCGGGACCGATACCGCGGCGTGTCGTGCCGATGCGCAAGGCCGCGCTCGCCGATTCGCGGACGGCGTCAAGCTCGCGATGCAGCGGCAGGATCAGCGTCGCATTTTCGGCGATGCGCAGATTTTCCGGCGTGACGGCCACGTTCTGGAGTTTCAGATGCGCGATTTCGTCGAGCAACGCCTGCGGGTCGAGCACCACGCCGTTGCCGATCACCGACAGCTTGCCCGGCCGCACCACGCCTGAAGGCAGCAGCGAAAGCTTGTACGTCGTGCCGTTGATGACCAGCGTATGCCCGGCATTGTGCCCGCCCTGGAAGCGGACGACGATGTCAGCCTGCTCGGACAACCAATCGACGATCTTGCCCTTGCCCTCGTCGCCCCACTGGGAGCCGACCACGACAACATTCGCCATGAGGAATTGTCCCCAACAGCCCGTTCTATACGCCCATGGATCGGATACCGGCCGCCGCCGCTTGCCCCGGATAATCGATGATGCCGCCCGAGGCAAGGCGCGCCCCCCTGAACTGGTGCGGGCGCATCAAGGCGCCGTCTTCGCTGCAAATTGGGGCCGTTTGGTGCCGGCACCGCTAATCCGCCGCTTCGAGCCCTGGCCAGCCATGCGTCGGCACGGATTGTCGCAGGTTCCCGGCCGGTTCGGATGCAGACATGCGGCCGCGGCTCTGGCCCTGGCGCGCCGTCCGCGCTAGCTCCTGGCGGCCCAAAGTCGTCCGGGGAACTGTTTCATGGCATGGGTCCGCGAAGCCGGCACGAGCCGCGTCGGCGGCTGGCTGTTCGACCAGCCCTATCTATTGCTCGCGCTGACCTCGCTGTTCTGGGCCGGCAACACGGTTCTGGGCCGCTTCGTTGTCGGCCATGTGCCGCCGATCACGCTTGCCTTCATCCGTTGGGCTGGCGCTTGCCTCATCCTGTTGCCGTTCGCGGCGCCGCACCTGCGGCGCGATTGGCCGGCGATCCGGCGGCACGCCGGCGTGATGGCGCTGCTCGCCTTCACCGGCTTCGCCGTCTACAACACGCTCGCCTATTATGGGCTGCAATACACCACCGCCATCAACGGGCTCTTGCTGCAGTCGGTGGCACCGCTGTTCGTGGCGATGTGGACGTTCGTGCTGTTCGGCGACCGGCTGACCTTGCGGCAGGCCGGCGGCATCTGCGTGTCGCTGACCGGCGTGCTCGTCATCGTCTGCCACGGCAGTCTCGCCGTGCTGCGCGCCACCGCGTTCAACCGCGGCGACCTCTGTTTTGTGATCGCGCTGGTGATCTACGGCTTCTATGCGGCTTTCCTGCGCCGGCGGCCGCCGATGCATCCATTTTCGTTTCTGGCCGTCGGCATGGGCGGCGGCGCGTTGCTGTTGCTCCCCGCGGCCGTCTTGGAGATCGCCTCCGGCCGCACCGTTGTGTTCGATGCCGAAAGCGTGGCCAGCTTCGCCTTCGTCTGCATCTTCCCGTCGCTGCTCGGCTATCTGTTCCTCAACCGCGGCATCGAGCTCATCGGCGCCAACCGCGCCGCGCCGTTCATCCATCTGGTGCCGGTGTTCGGCTCGGCATTGGCCATCGTGCTTCTCGGCGAGCGCTTCCAGCTGTTTCACGCCATCGGCTACGCGCTGGTGTTCGCCGGCATCACGGTGGCGACGCGGAGGTAAATCACTTCGTTAAAACCGCAGCGGCTTGGCCTGCTGCACCTGCGGCAG
>JASHQS010000309.1 GCA_030038995.1 Xanthobacteraceae bacterium | reverse complement strand
CCGGTGACGCGGGACATGCTTGTCCGATCTGCCTTGTTACGGGTCGGGCGGCCGGGATTGAAGCTGCCCGACGCCATCCACTGTGCGACGGCGATGCACGCCGGCTGCACGGCGATCATCACGGACGATCGCCGGATGCCCAAGACCATAGGGCTGCGCGTAGTGGGCTTTGGCCCGCATGCGTTGAGCGACGTACGGACGGCGAACTGATGCCCGATCCGCTGCTCACCATCCGCGACCTTTCCGTGGCGTTCCGCGCCGGCGGCCGCGAGACGCTCGCGGTCGACCGCGCCTCGTTCGACATCGGCAACGGCGAGACCGTGGCGCTGGTCGGCGAATCGGGCTCGGGCAAGTCGGTCACCGCGCTGTCGATCCTGAAACTCTTGCCCTATCCGGCGGCACGCCATCCCGGCGGCAGCATCGCCTTCAAGGGCCGCGACCTCCTGAAACTCTCCGAGCGCGACATGCAGCGCGTGCGCGGCGACGACATCACCATCATCTTTCAGGAACCGCTGAGCTCGCTCAACCCGCTGCACACGATCGAGAAGCAGATCGGCGAAATTCTGCTCTTGCATCGCGGTCTCACCGGAGCGCCGGCGCGCGCGCGCACCCTCGAAGTTTTGCAGCAGGTCGGCATTGCCGATCCGGCGAGCCGGCTCAAGAGCTATCCGCACCAATTGTCCGGCGGCCAACGCCAGCGCGTCATGATCGCCATGGCGCTCGCCAACGAGCCCGATCTGTTGATCGCCGACGAACCGACCACCGCGCTCGACGTCACCGTGCAGGCGCAAATCATCGCGCTCCTGAAGGACATTCAGACGCGGCTCGGCATGTCGCTGCTCTTCATCACCCACGACCTCGGCATCGTGCGCAAGATCGCGCAAAGGATCTGCGTCATGAAGGCCGGCCGCATCGTCGAGCAGGGCGACGTCGAGCGCGTGTTTACCGCGCCGGCGCATCCCTATACCCGCGCGCTCTTGGCGGCCGAGCCGAAGCCGGACCCGGCACCGCCGCAGCCGGCCGCGCCGCTCCTTCTCGAAACCACCGACCTGAAAGTCTGGTTTCCGATCCGGCGCGGCGTGCTGCGCAAGACCGTCGGCCACGTCAAGGCGGTGGACGGCGTGTCGGTCACGCTGCGCAAGGGCGAGACGCTCGGCGTGGTCGGCGAATCCGGCTCCGGCAAGACCACGCTCGGGCTGGCGCTGCTTCGCCTCATCTCATCCGACGGACCGATCGTGTTCATGGGCAACAGGCTGCAGGGCCTGCGCTTCAAAGCGATGCGGCCGTTCCGCCGCGACATGCAGATCGTGTTTCAGGATCCGTACGGCTCGCTGTCGCCGCGGCTCTCGGTCGCCGAGATCATCAAGGAAGGGCTCAAGGTGCATCATCGGACGATGCCGGAGCGCGAGCGCGACGCGCGCGTCGTCGGCGCGCTGACCGACGTCGGGCTCGATCCGCAGACGCGCTTCCGCTTCCCGCACGAATTTTCCGGCGGCCAGCGCCAGCGCATCGCGGTGGCGCGCGCCATCGTGCTGGAGCCGACCTTCGTGGTGCTCGACGAGCCGACCAGCGCGCTCGACATGCTGATCCAGTCGCAGATGGTCGATCTGTTCCGCGACCTGCAGAAGCGCCGCAACCTCACCTATCTGTTCATCTCGCACGACCTGCGCGTGGTCGCGGCTTTGGCGAGCCGCTTGCTGGTGATGCGCGCCGGCAAGGTGGTGGAATCCGGCGACGCCGCCGAGCTGTTCCGCAACCCGAAGACCGATTACACCCGCGCCCTGTTCGCCGCCGCCTTCAACATCGAGACCGCGCCGGCGGGCGTGGTGGCGCAGTAAAGCCTTTCCTGCCCTCAATCGTCTTCTATGTGCGTTTCCCGGGCGCAGCGCAGCACGAAGTGGTGCGCTGCAGACCCGGGATCGTTACGAGCTCCGAGTCTATGAAGGTCCCGGATCAGCGGTGCACCGCTTCGCTACGCTACGCGCTGCACCGCATCCGGGAAGCACTTGCTTTAATCGCAGCGCGCGGTCATGCCGCCGTCGACCACGATCTCGGTGCCGGTGATGAAGCGCGCCTCGTCGGAGGCGAGAAACAGCACGGCGGCGGCGGTATCGCGGCCGTCGCCCATGAAACCGAGCGGGATGCGGGCCACGCGCGATTTGAGCAGAGCATCGACGTCGCCGCCGCTGCGCTGCCGGGCGAGCCGCGCCTCGACCATCGGCGTATGCATCTGGCCGGGCACCACCGTGTTCACGCGGATGCCGTTCTTGGCGTATTGCACGGCGGTGACGCGGGAAAACTGGATCACCGCGGCCTTCGCCGAAGCGTAGCCGATCTGCGGCGAGCCGGTGTAACGCGTGCCCGAGGTCGAGGCCGTGTTGACGATGGCGCCGCCGCCCTGGCCGACCATGAGCGGAATGACGTGGCGGCAGGTGAGAAACACGCTTTTCAGATTGTAGTCGAGCTGCGCGTCGAAGGCCGCTTCGGCCAGCTCGGCAACGCCGCCCGCGGCCGAGCCGCCGACATTGTTGACCAGAATGTCGATGCGGCCGAAGGTTTTGCGGCAGGTCTCCACCATGGCGCGCACCTGGGCGTCGTCGGTGACGTCGCAGACATGCGTCGTGATCTCGCCGTCGTTGCCGACGCGCGCCACCGTCTCGACCATGGACTGCGCGTTCTTGTCGACGGCAAAAATCCTGGCGCCTTCGCGGGCGAACAGCACCGCAGCGGCGCGGCCGTTGCCCCAGCCCAGCCCGACGCAGCCGGCGCCGGCGATCAACGCCACTTTGCCCGCTACCCGCCCCGCCATGATTCTCGCTACCCTGTGTTGCAACCCTTGCGGCCGATCGACGATACCACGCTGCCGCAAGATTAAAAATGAACGCGGCACCGGCGCCGACGGAGTTGTTGATTGCGCCGACGCGGCGACGCCGACAGGCTCGCCGTGGGCTCCGCAATGAGTTATGGTGCCGGGGTGGGGACGTTCTGCGTCGACTTGCGTTCAGCAAGATCAAGGAGGAAATCCTATGAAACGATTTGCCGTAACATTGACGGCAGTGGCGTTTGCCTTCGGTCTGACGGCGTTGGCGGCCAACGCGCAGACCCAACAGCCGGGAGCGGCCAGCCTGCATGCGCAGGTCCACAACTTCACGCCGCTCGTGACGCAAGCGGCCTGCAACGGCCGCCCGGGACCCTTCTGTGGGCCGGGATGGATACGGCGCTGTGTGCGCGGTCCTTTTGGCCACCTCCACTGCCGCTGCGTCCGTTGCTGACAAGCGACGCTTGAAGTCAATATCCATAGCTTGCGGGGCCGCCTTCGGGCGGCCTCGTCGCGTCTGGCCGGTGCGGATCAGCGGATCGATACGCTGCCGTGACACCAAAACCCCAAGTCAACCCGCCTGCCGCCCTTGGCGAAGCGCGCCATGAGGGCCTTCCCCCGCACGATCCGCGGCTCGCGGCTATGGCGCAATGGACCGAATTGCCGCGACGGCGCCGCTGTTTTGCCTGCGCGACGATGCTAAGCTTGCCAGCGCATTCGATCCAGTCGGGAGGACCAGCCGATGCTGCGGCTCATCGCATCGCTCGCTTTGGCCATCACCGCCGGCTTGCAGCTTAGCGGCGCCGCGGCGGCGCAGCAGGCTTATCCGACCCGGACGGTGCGCCTGATCCTGCCGTACGGCGCGGCGAGCGCCACCGACATTGCCGCGCGCATGTTCGCCGATCGCCTGAGTGCGCTATGGGGCAAGCCGGTGGTGGTGGAAAATCGCCCCGGCGGCGACGGCTTCGTATCGATGAACGCCTTCATCTCCGCCAATGACGACCATACGCTGTGGATGGGGCCGGCCGCCGCGTTCACCACGCTGCCCTATATGCACGACAATCTGCCGTTCGATCCGGGACCGAAGATGACGCCGGTGGCCCAGGTCGTTGTGGTCGCGCTGACGGTGTCGGTGCCGGCTGCGATGAAGATCGACACCGTCGATCAGCTCGTCAAGCTGGCGCGCGCCGAGCCCGGCAAGCTCAACGCCGCCGCCGCAAACGGCATCTCCGATTTTCTGTTGTTCGGCTTTTTCAAAAAAATGGGCCTGCAGGTCACCGAGGTGCCGTACCGCGACATCATGCAGGCGCCCAACGATCTGGTTGCCGGCCGCATCCAGGTGCTGTCGACCTCGATCGCGGTGCCGCAGCCGCTCGCCAATGCCGGCAAGATCAAGCTTTTGGTGGTGACCAGCCGCCGGCGGATGCCGAGCCAGCCGAACGTGCCGACCGCCATCGAAGCCGGCTATCCGGATCTGACGTTCGAGAGCGTCGGCGGCGTGTTCGCTCCGCCCGGCATGCCGGCCGAGGTGCGCCAGCAGATCGCCGCGGACTTCCGCAAGGTGGCCGACGCCAATCCGCAGATCGGCAAGAAACTCGAGCTCACCGGCCAGGTCGTGTCGATCCGCAGCCCTGCCGCGTTCGGCGCCGCGATAAAGGAGCAGCGCGACAAGCTCGTCGATCTGGCCAAGCTGCTCGGCCTCAAAAAATCGACGCAGTAAGGCGCTGCAGCGATGGCCGGTCGCGACGAACCCGAACCGATCGAGACGGCGAGCCGGGACGCGCTCGCGGCGCTGCAGCTGCAACGGCTGCGGAAATCCGTTCATGCGGCGTACCAATGCATTCCGCACTACAAGAAAAAATTTATCGCCGCGGGCGTGCATCCGGGCGACCTGAAAGACTTGTCCGACATCGCCAAATTTCCGTTCACCACAAAGGAAGACCTGCGGCTGAATTATCCGTTCGGCATGTTCGCGGTGCCGATGGCCGACATTGTGCGCATGCACGCTTCGAGCGGCACCACCGGAAAGGCGACCGTGGTCGGCTATACGGCAAACGACGTCACCACCTGGGCGCAGCTCATGGCGCGCTCGATCCGCGCCGCTGGCGGCCGCTCCACCGACAAGATCCATAATGCGTACGGCTACGGCCTGTTCACCGGCGGGCTCGGCGCCCATTACGGCGGCGAATATTTGGGCGCCACCGTCATTCCGGTCAGCGGCGGTTTTACCGAGCGGCAGGTCCAGCTCATCGTCGATTTCCGCCCCGATATCATCATGGTGACGCCGTCCTACATGCTCGCCATCGCCGACGAGTTCGAGCGCCAGGGTTTTGTCGCCGCCAAAGATTGCAGCCTGCGCATCGGCATTTTCGGCGCCGAGCCGTGGACCGACAGTATGCGCGACGAGATCGAGCGCCGCATGGGCCTCCACGCGCTCGATCATTACGGCCTGTCCGAGTTGATCGGCCCCGGCGTCGCCCAGGAATGCCCGGACAGCAGAGGCGGGCTGACCTTATGGGAGGATCACTTCTATCCTGAGATCATCGATCCACAGACCGGCCGCGTTTTGCCGGACGGCGAGCCGGGCGAGCTTGTGCTCACCGCGCTGACCAAGGAGGCGATGCCGGTGGTCCGCTACCGCACGCGCGACTTGACGCGGCTGTTGCCGCCGGCGAGCCGGCCGATGCGCCGCATCGAGCGCATCAAGGGCCGCTCCGACGACATGCTGATCATCCGCGGCGTCAATCTGTTTCCGTCGCAGATCGAAGAGGTGCTCGGCCGCGAGGCGGCGCTGGCGCCGCATTATATGCTGGAAGTGCGGCGGCCGCATGCGCTCGACGAACTCGACGTGCTGGTCGAGATGCGGCCGGAGATTTCTGGAAAACTGAGCGCCGACGACATCGACGGTTTGGCGCTGCGCGCCCAGCACCTGATCAAATCCTATGTCGGGCTCACCGCGACGGTGCGGGTGCTCGAACCCGGCACCATCGAGCGCTCGCAAGGCAAAGCCAAGCGCGTGGTGGATCGGCGACCGAAAGGCCTTTGAGCATGGATCGAGCCGCGGCAACTCACGCGCTCCAGGAAGCGGGCCTCGACCGCAAGACGGTTGCGGCGTGGCTCGCCGCGATGCCGCACAATACGGCGGAGTTAGCCGCCGACCGCAACCGTTTCGCGCAGTTCTGGCAGCAATGCGCCGCACTGATCGCGCGCCTGCCGCGAAAGCCGCAGCGCAGCCGCGCCGAGGCCGAAGCGGCGCAGGCGGTCTTCGCCGCCGCGCGCCAACAACGCGAGCGCTTCCTCGCCGCGCATGCGCCCGCGCTCTACGATGAATTGACGCAGCGGCGCTCGCGCTTCGTCCGCGTGGATGATTTGGCGTTCGCCGCCGCCGCCGCGGTGCCGGGCCTGACGCCGACGGCCGAGCAGGTCGCCGCCGAAAGCACGTTTTTGCAGCGCGACAAGGACGGCGTCGAAATCGATCAGGGCATTTTTCTCGCCCATGTGCTCGCCGATGAAACATGCGGCCGGCATCTCTGCCATGCCATGCTGCTGCCGCGCCCGGAGACGGCGGAATACTTGCCGAAGCTCGCAGCGGCGGGCCGCGTCGATCTCGGCAAGGTGACGGTGGAGCGCCGCGGCAAAGCGGCCGTGGTCACCGCCGGCAACCCGCGCTTCCTCAATGCCGAGGACAACACCACCATCGACGCCATGGAAATTGCCGTCGATCTCGCCATCCTCGACCCGGACAGCGACGTCGCCGTGCTGCGCGGCGGCGAGGTCGAGCATCCGAAATATCGCGGCCGCAAACTGTTCGGCGCCGGCATCAATCTCACCCACATCTATCGCGGCCTCATTCCGCTCACCTGGTTCCTCAAGCGCGACCTCGGCTTCGTGCACAAATTTTTCCGCGGCGTGGCGCGGCCCGACGCCATTCCGGACGACGTCCACGGCACCGGCATCGAAAAGCCGTGGATCGCCGCGCTCGACGGTTTTGCCATCGGCGGCCATTGCCAGATCTTGTTGACGATGGATTACGTGCTGGCGGCGAGCGACGCGTTCATGACCTTGCCGGCGCGCAAGGAAGGCATCATTCCCGGCGCCGCGAACTTGCGCATGCCGCGCTTTACCGGCGACCGCATCGCCCGGCAGGCGATCCAATACGACCGCCGCCTCGACTGCGCGAGCCCGGAGGGCCGGCTCCTCTGCGACGAGATCGCCGCCCCCGCCGAGATGGACCGCGCGCTCGATCACGTCGTCGCCCGGCTCACCAGTTCGGGCGCGGTCAGCGCCACGTCGAACCGCCGCGCGCTGCGCATCGGCGAGGAGCCGTTCGACATTTTCCGCCAATATTTTTCCGCCTACGCCCGCGACCAGGCCTATAACCATTTCAGCCCGGCGCTGATCGCCAACCTCGAACGCGAGTGGAACGCGCATAATAGAAAAATTTAGAGCACTTTCCTCCAATCGAATCGCAACCCCTCCGTTCGTCATTGCCGGGCATGGGGTCCCCGCCGCGCTCGCGCGGCGGGGTGCCCCTGACCCGGCAATCCATGCTGCGGCTCGGCTTGCTATCATTTGTTTGGAGATTTTCGGGACGGCGGCTCAGCATGGATGCGCGGGTCAACGGGGTCCCCGCGACGCTTTGCGTCGCGGGGTGCCCATCCCGCGCATGACGAGGGCATGGCTCGCCATGAGCCAATGACGCCGATCAAACTCAAATTCGCTACCTCGCGATGCGCCGAACGCTCGTCACTTCGCTGCCGCCGGCACTGATGCGCGCGAGCGCTTCGGCGAGCGGTTCGATAGCGACCGCCATGTGGAAGGCGTTGGCGTGCAAGAGGCTCATGCGGTCGCGCACGATGGCGACATGGCCTTTCCAGAACACGAGATCGCCGCGGCGCCAATCGGAAAAGTCGCCAACGGCGGCAACGGGCGCGCCGAGCGCCGCCTCCTGCATGTCGCTGTCGCGCGGGCAGGCAATGCCGCAGGCGGCAAGCGCGATCTGCACCAGGCCGGAGCAATCGAGACCGAGCGCGGTCTTGCCGCCCCACAGATAAGGCGTACCGACGAAGCGCTCCGCCACCGCGACAAAATCGGGTTCGGCAGCGTCGATCGGGGCGAGATGCGCGGCCGGCAGGCAAGCGCCCGACGGCGTGACCGCCATGCGGTCCTTTTCATGCGCGATCGCGAGCTTGGCGCCGAACGGCAGCGCCTCGAGCGGCGGCAGCTTGATCGAGGGGCCGGGGAAGACGAGCGTGCGCAGCGCTGTGACTTTGTGGGTCGGCGCCGGACCGGGCGGCGCCAGCGCCGCGCTCGGCAGCCAGCCGACATAGCCGTCGGCGGCAAGCTGGCCCCACGACCAGCCGTCCTCGTTGGCATCGTAAATCGTGACGCGCTCGCCCTTAAGCGCTTCGGTATCGAGCGCCGCATCCGGGCGCGGGGCGCGGCGCAGCGGCGCCGCCGGCGCCACGACTTCGAGAACGCGGCCCGCAACATAGCGCGCCGCCGGCACCTTGCCCTCAAGCTCGCTGGCCGCCAAATCGGCGCGGGCCGGCGTGAGCCGCGGATCAAACTCCGGCATTATCTTTTTCCGCTCATTCCCGCGAAAGCGGGA
>JASHQS010000308.1 GCA_030038995.1 Xanthobacteraceae bacterium | reverse complement strand
GCGCTGATGTGGAACGAGGAGATGGCCGGCGCGCAGAAGAAATATCCGGGCCGGCTGTGGGCGAGCGCGGCGGTGCCGCTGCAGGACACGCGTGCGGCGATCGAAGTGGTGGACGACGCGGTCAATCGCCTCGGCCTGATGGGCGTCAACCTGCCGGGCAGCGTCGGCGCGGACGCACGCATCGATGCCGAGCGGCTTGAGCCGTTCTATGCGCATTGCGAACAGCTCGGCCTGCCGCTGTTCCTGCATCCGACCGACGTCATCTTCCAGGACATGCTCGACGGCTATGACGGCGCGCTGCATTTGAGCCTCGGCCGCGTCATCGAGGTCAGCGTCGCGGCGATGCGGCTCATCCTGTCGGGGCTGATGGAGCGGCATCCGCGGCTGAAAATCGTGATGTCGCACACCGGCGGCACGCTGCCCTACCAGGCCGGCCGCATGGACAAGAACTCCAAGGCGGCGAAACTGCCGCAGCCGGTGCAGAATTACATGCGGCGCATGTACACCGATACGGTGTCGCCGCACTCGGCCGGCATCAAGTTCGCCATCGACTATTACGGCATCGATCACGTCATGTACGGCACCGATTACCCGTGCTGGGACCCGGCGCCGTGCCTGAAGCTGATCGACGACATTCCGCTCGCCGCCGCCGACAAGCAGAAGCTTTTCTACGACAACGCGCGACGCATTCTCGGGCTGAAAGACCCGGCCAAGACGCGGCCCGCGCGCGAACCGGCGCTGGCGTAATCACGCCGAACCTGTTTCCCGGGCGCAGCGCAGCACGAAGTGGTGCGCTGCAGACCCGGGATCGTGACAAACACCGAGTTTGTGAAGGTCCCGGAACAGCGGTGCACCGCTTCGCTGCGCTACGCGCTGCACCGCATCCGGGAAACGCCAGCGCAATTACTGCTTCGGCGCAAATCGCTCGTCGATCGCTTCCCATTTGTCGTAGCCAACGAGCCTCTTGTAGTCCTCGAAATCCATGCCGTCGTTGCGGTGGGCGAACTTGCCGGACTTCATGTCGAGGAGCACGGTCTCGACTGCCTTGGCGGCGTGCATCAGGGTATCGAGGCCGAGCACGGCGCAGTGAAAGCCGAGCGCGGCCAGTTCGTCCATCGCCAGGATCGGCGTGTGGCCGCCCAGCAGCGGATTGCAGATCTGCGGCACGTCGAAGGCGCGGCCGATGCGCTTTAATTCATCGACCGAGCGCGGCGCCTCGATGAAAATGCCGTCGGCGCCGGCGCGGATGAAACGCTCGGCGCGGCGCATCGCTTCATCCAGATCGTAGACGGCGCGGGCGTCGGTGCGCGCCAAAATCCAGGTTTCGGGATCGATCCGCTCGGCGCACGCCGCCCTGATTTTCGCTTCGGCCAATTCGACCGGCACCACCTTCTTGCCGGCCATGTGGCCGCAGCGCTTCGGCCATTGCTGGTCCTCGATCAGGATGGCGCTCACGCCCATGCGCTCGTAGGTCTGCACCGTGTGCACGACGTTCTTGACGTCGCCATAGCCGTCGTCGCCGTCGACGAACACCGGCAGGTCGCACGCCGCCATGATGTCGCGCACCGCCGCGGCGATTTCGCCAAAACCCTTGAGCCCGATGTCGGGCACGCCGTAGCGCGCGCCGACCGCAGGAAAGCCGCCGATGAAATAGGTCTCGAAGCCGATCTTCTCGATGAGCCGGGCGCTCAACGCATCATGGGCGCCGGGCACGACCAGAAAGCGCTTTTCGGCGACGGCTTTGTTGATGATCTGGCGGAAGCTTGAAGGCATTGCAGACCCGTGATCTGGATGAAGTGAAATCGAAGGCTGTTTAACACATCATCCCGCATGTCGCTCCGCTCATGCGGTGTGCGTTCCGTGCGTATCGGTCACTCAGCAGCTAAATCGATGACTCCAAATCCCTCTTTTCGGGCCGCATTGGCCAGACGCTGGTCCAACGTAACGAATGTCAATGAGGCCGGTCGATGTTCGGCAGCCACAAAGGCGGCAGCAAGTTGCAGCGAGTCGGCTGCGCGTAGCGGGTGAACGCGAAGAAACCGAGCAGCCACTTCGCGCACGACGTCGCTCGGATCGATCTCGACCCAACCTTCGGTGAACTCCCGCAGTCGCTCGAACGCGACCGCCGTCGCTTGGGGATCGAGGTTGCCATCCCGCTCTTGGCGGACCAAAGCGGACACACATTCGATTTGCGTCACCCACCAGGCGCTCATTGCGGGGTCAGCAGCAAGGACAGCCCGCAGACGGTGGCTCGATGGCTCGGCGACGAGCAAAGGAACGATAGCCGAGGCGTCCCAAAATCTCACCGACCCTCGCGCCGTTCCTCGAGCAGGGCGGCCACGGCCGATGCGCCGTCCTTCATGCGCGGGGGCGGCTCAGTGAGGAGCCAGCGCGCCAGCGGCTTGCGGGCCGGCCGGACAACGCCGTTGCGGATCAGCCGGGCAAGCCTGCCGTCTTCTTCTAACTTGCCGCCGTTTCTTACCGGTTCGAGGCGCGCCACGGGCCGGCCGCGATCGACGATCAGGACCGAAGAGCCGGCTTTCAGGCCGTCGATCAGGGCGCTGAGCCGATTCTTGGCTTCGGTGATGCTGACTGTCTTCATCGAGCTATAATAGCTAAATTGACCGAGCCATTCAAGTCTACGCGCTTTTCCGCACCCACACGCGGTTGTCGTGAAATGCCGCGCCGCCGAACGGCGCGATCGCGTCGGCGCCGGTCAGCGTGTTGATGCCGCGGCCATCGGCGTAGGCGGAATTGGGCCACAGCGATTCGGCGATGAGGACACCGCGGCGCACGCCGTCGAACAGCTTGGCGTGGAGCGCGACCGCGCCGCGCCGGTTGCCGAGCGTCACCCGGTCGCCGTCGGCGATGCCAAGCCGTGCAGCATCGGCGGGATGGATCATCACCTCCGGCCGCCGCTCGCGGCTGAGCGAAGTCGGCGTCTCGGTGAAGGTCGAATTGAGAAAGCCGCGCGACGGCGAAGTGGCGAGCCGGAACGGATGCTCGGTGTCGGCCTCCTCGATCACCGCCCAATGGTCCGGCAGCGCCGGAATCGGCGCCGGCCGCGGCACGTTGCGGTGCCAGCGGCCGAACGGCACGTTGGACCAGTCCGGCTTGAAGCGGAATTTGCCGTCCGGATAGGCGAAGCCGTCGAGATAGTGCGCGGTGGCGAAATCCGGCTGGCAATCGATCCAGCGTTTGGCCTCGATGTCGGCGAGCGTGCCCCAGCCGGACTTTTGCAAAGTCGCGTCGATCAGCTGCCGCGCCGTCATGGCAAAGCCGGGATGCGCGGCGCCGAGTTTTTGCGCCAGCGCGCAGATCACCTCGTGATTGGAGCGGCACTCGCTGGGCGGCTCGATCAATTTCGGGCCGAGCAGAATGTATTGGCTGCCGCCCGCGGTGTAAAAATCGTCGTGCTCCAGAAACATGGTGGCGGGCAGCACGACGTCGGCCAGCTTCGCGGTGTCGGTCATGAACTGCTCGTGCACGCAGACGAACAGATCGTCGCGGGCGAAACCGCGTTTCACTTTCTCCTGCTCGGGCGCCACCGCGACCGGATTGGTGTTCTGGATCAGGAGCGCGGTGACCGGCCCGCCGCCCTGCAGCGCCTCCTCGTCGCCGGTCAGGATCGGGCCGATGCGCGACTGATCGAGCATGCGGATCGCCGGATCGCGCACGTCGGCGCCTTCGATCAAGCTCTTGTCGAGATGAAAGATGCCGCTGTTGTTGTGAAAGGCGCCGCCGCCTTCGTAGCGCCAGGCGCCGGTGACCGCGGCGATGCAGCTTGCCGCATGCATGTTGAAGGCGCCGTTGCGCGAGCGCGAGAAACCGTAGCCGAGGCGGAAATAGGCGCGCTTGGTGCCGCCGGCGAGCCGCGCAAACGCCTCGATGCTCTCCACCGGGCAGCCGGTGATGCGCGACGCCCAGGCCGGATCGCGCGTGCGCAAATGCGCGGCGAGCTCGCGCGGCGCGTCGGTGTAGCGCTCGAGATAATCCCAGTCGGCCTTGCCGTCGCGGAACAGGCAATGCATCACCGCGCAGGCCAGCGCGCCGTCGGTGCCGGGCCGGATCAGCACCGGCAGATCGGCCTGCTGCATGGTGGCGTTCATGTAGACGTCGACCACGACGATCTTGGCGCCGCGTTCCTTCCGCGCGCGCGCCGCATGGGTCATGACGTTGACCTGGGTGTTGGCGGCGTTGGTGCCCCAGATCACCACGAGGTCCGACTTCGCCATCTCGCGCGGATCGGCGCCGGCGAGCTTGCCGGTGCCGGCGATGAAGCCGGTCCACGCCGGATTGACGCAGATGGTGGAGAAGAAGCCGGAATATTTTTTGGCGTGGCGCAGGCGGTTGATGCCGTCGCGCATCACATGGCCCATGGTGCCGGCGTAATAGTACGGCCACACCGCCTCGGAGCCGTGTTTTTGCTCGGCGCGCAGAAACGCTTCGGCGACGAGATCGAGCGCGTCGTCCCACGAGATCGGCGCGAACTCCTTGGAGCCCTTGGCGCCGACGCGCCGCAGCGGCTGCTTGAGCCGGTCGGGATGATGCACGCGCTCGGCATAGCGCGCCACCTTGGCGCAGATCACGCCCGCGGTGTAGCGATTGTCCGCGGCGCCGCGGATCCGCCCGATGGTGTGGGCATCGAACACTTCGACCTCGAGCGCGCAGGTCGACGGACAATCGTGCGGGCAGGCCGAGGCGGCGATCCGTTGCGGGCGGACGGCTTGGTTCATGGCCGCCAGCCTATCAGCGTCAGGCGGATTAGCGAAGCCCAATCCAGTCTTGTCACTGATGGGCTGGGCCGCGTGTTCCGCTCCTCCCCGCGGCAGCGCATAGGCGCTAACATAGGCCTCTGTTTCCCGGATGCGGTGCAGCGCGAAGCGGTGCACCGCTGATCCGGGACCGCCCCAGACTCCGCAACTTGTTACGATCCCGGGTCTGCAGCGCACCACTTCGCCGCGCTTCGTGCTGCGCTGCGCCCGGGAAACGCAGCTATGTTGGCGCCTATGCGCGGAAGCGGGGGACCCAGCTCTCTTTCTGCTGGATTCCCGCTTTCGCGGGAATGAGCGGATTTAGTCGAGCCCGCCTATAGCCGCGCCCGCAGGCGCCGTGCGGCGTCCACCATGACACGGAGCTTCTCGTGGGCGAGCGCACGGCTGATGGTCATGAGCCCGCAATCGGGCGCGAGCCACACCTGCCGCGGATCGAGCCGTTCGAGCGCGTGGCCGACGCGGCGCTCGACCGCTTCGACCGTCGGCGCCGGCGCATCGCCCGGATCGACGCAGCCGAACATGACGATGCGGTCGCCGCAGATTTGCAGCACCTTTGCATCGAAGGCGCTGCGGCCGAATTCGACGGTGAAGCCGCCGATGCGCGTTTGCATCAAGAGCGGCAGCAGGCCTTCATATTCGTACTCATGCTGCAGCGCGCCGCCGCCCGGATAGCCGTAGCACAGGTGCACGATGGTCGGCACCGTGATGCCGTCGAGGCAGCGGTCGAGCGCTCTGGAGCCATAGGCGCGCACCTTGTCGTGGTAGCGCGTCATTGCCGGCTCGTCGATCTGCAGCACGGCGCAGCCGGCGGCCTGCAGATCGCGCAGCTCGCCATTGAGCGCCGCGGCGATGTCGAAGGCGAGTTCCTCCTCGTCGTCGTAAAATTCGTTGGCGGTGCTGTCGATCACCGTCACCGGTCCCGGCACCGCCATCTTCAGCGGCCGCGCCGTGTGCGCCTTGGCGGCGCGCACATCGTCGATCGCGGCCGGACCGCGCCGCACGACCTTGCCGGTGATGCGCGGCACCAGCCGATTGGCGGCGCGGTTGCGGTAGATTTCCTTGACCACGGGATTTTCGATATCGACGCCGTCCCAGCTCCCGGCGATGTGAAAGATAAAAGTCGCGCGCCGCATCTCGCCGTCGGTCAAAATGTCGAGCCCGAGCGCCTCCTGCTCGCCGATGACGAGCGCCATGGCATCGTCCATGGCCTCCCTGAGCGCATCGCCTTCGAGCCGAAACGTGAGCTGATTGCGCTTGGTATGGGCGAGCCAACCCGGGCGCGGAAAGCTGCCGACGCTGGTGGTGGTCAGTGGACCGAATGGCATGGCACCTCGCGTCGCCGGTTGAACTCTGCGCATTTGGACGATAGCACACGGCATCCGCATCGGAAGCTTCGCGCAAGAGGAGACCCGCCATGAAGGCCGCAGTTCTGGGCGACAACGGCATCGAAGTTCGCGATATCCCGAAACCTTCGCCGGCGCCGAACGAAGTGCTGATCCGGGTGCGCGCTTCGAGCCTCAACCGCGCCGATCTGTTGGTCGCGTCGGGGCACCAGCACGGCCGGATCGGCGGCGTCGGCGCCCGCATCGGGCTCGAATGCGCCGGCGAGGTCGAGGCGGTCGGCGGCGCGGTCAAGGATTTCAAGCCGGGCGACCGCGTCATGGCCTCGGCGCCGGGCGGCTTTGCCGAATATGCCGTCACCGATGCGGGCCGCGCCAATCGCATTCCCGGCAACAACATGAGCTACGAGCAGGCGGCGTGTTTTCCGGTGGCGCTGCAGACCATGCACAACGCCGTGGCGACCGCCGGCCGGCTCAAGCGCGGCGAGACGCTGCTCATCCAGGGCGCCAGTTCCGGTGTCGGCCTGATGGGCATGCAGATCGGCAAGCTTTTGGGCGCGTCGCTGGTGCTGGGTTCATCGACCAACGCGCAGCGCCGGGCGCGGCTTGCCGAGTACGGCTGCGACGTCGCGATCGATACCGGCAAGCCGGACTGGCCGCAGGACGTGAAAAAAGCGACCGACGGCAAGGGCGTCGACCTGATCGTCGACATGGTCTCGGCGCCGGTCGCCAACGGCAACCTCGAAGCGGCGAAAATTCTCGGCCGCATCGTCAATGTCGGCCGGCTCGGCGGCATGAAGGGCGAGTTCGATTTCGACAAGCACGCGCTCAAGCGCGTCGACTATATCGGCGTCACGTTCCGCACCCGCACGCCCGAGGAGGTGCGCGAGATCGT
Organism: Xanthobacteraceae bacterium; assembly: GCA_030038995.1. Lineage (GTDB taxonomy): Bacteria > Pseudomonadota > Alphaproteobacteria > Rhizobiales > Xanthobacteraceae > BOG-931. Next base: position 4,872 of record JASHQS010000308.1, on the reverse strand, counting down.
GCGGGCGATGCGCGCCGATTTGTGGCCGGCGGTCGAGAGCGGCAAGCTTACGCTGCCGATCTACAAGACCTGCAAGCTCGCCGACGTCGCCGAGGCGCTTTCGGTGATGCGCGCCAACCGGCATTTCGGGAAAATCGTCATCAGCGTGGCGTGAGCGACGCGAGTTCAGTACATTAGCTGATCAGCGCGGATGGCGGATTGGTTATTTGCTGACCCGCCATCTCTATAGTCTGAGCGGTTGGCGGCTTTCTCTGACCAACAAGAATAGGATCGGTTATTTCTTGCACTATCCGTACCTACGCCTCGAGCGGCGTGACGTCGTGAAACTTGGTGTAGTCGAGAACCAGCCGGCCTTCGGACGATTCGCTGGTAATGTCGACGTAACGGTGCTGCCAGCGGATGTCTTCCTCGGAATAGAGCTTGCGGGCATGAAGCCGCTGCGCCGAATTGTCATCGACGCCGCTGACGTTGAGAATCAACGCCGCCTCGCTGGCGGCAAGATCGTCGCGGCTCAGTCGATAGAGCGGACTTGACTCGTCGATTGCGTGGAACAGCGTCCAGCTCAACGAGAACATCGGATGCTCGTTGCGGTCGAGAATGAGCTCGTAGAAGCGGCGGATGGTATCGCCCTCCTTGGTCCTTTCTTCGCGAATGAACCATAGTCGCGCCGTCGCTTGCGAGATGGTGTCATGCCGCGCGTTGGCGATGCGGATCATCAGCGTCTGCCGCCCCTGGCGCACGGCTACGACCGGATGCCTGGCGAAAACGATGCGGGCGCGCGGCCGCGAGAAGCGGGCGAAGATCAGGCCCGTCATCACCGCGAGGAAGCACATGCCGGTGAAGATTTCGACGGTAGCGACGATGTGCCCGTAATTGGTCTGCGGGTGCATGTCGCCGTAGCCGACCGTCGCCAGCGTCTCGATCGAGAAATAGAACAGGCTCAGCGGCAGCGGCAGATTGCCGGCGACATTGGCGACCGGCTTGTCGCCCAGCCAATAAATGAAGGCGAAGGCGGCATTGAGCACGAGGAAGATCGCGGCGGCGCTGCCGAAGAACGCCGGCCAATACACCGTCATCGAGCGGTGATAGAGGTCGGTCCAGAACCCCGTGCCGAGCCCGCGGGTCTCTATCTCGTAGTTGCCGATGGTGACGCGGCGCGACCTGCGCCGATCCCTTGGCAGCTTTTTCTCCGCTTTCGCCAAAGTCCATCCTCTCGCGCCGGGCTGCCGCGCCGTGCGCCCGGCGCGGCGATTGGCGTCGCCAGCTACGCCGTCGCGCGGGCCGGCGCCCTTGCCTGCAGACGCGGATAGACCCGGCGCGCATTGCCCTCGAAGATCTTCTTGCGATCGGCGTCGCTGATCGGCGCCTTGTCGATATATCTTTTGGTATCGTCGAAGCCGAAGCCGGTCTTCGGATCGTTGCCCTTCACCGCCCCGACCATCTCGGAGGCGAACAGGATGTTGTCGATCGGCACCACCTTGGTGAGCAGGTCGATGCCCGGCTGGTGATAGACGCAGGTATCGAAGAAGATGTTGTCGCCCATGATGTCGGCGAGCTCGGGCTTGCCGTTGTTGAGCGCGATGCCGCGGAAGCGGCCCCAATGGAACGGCACCGCGCCGCCGCCGTGCGGAATGATGAACTTGAGCTTGGCAAAGGTCTTGAACAGGTCGGAGAGGATGACCTGCATGAACACCATGGTGTCGGCATTAAGGTAATACGATCCGGTGGTGTGCATCGCCGGATTGCAGCAGCCGGAGACGTGGATCATGCACGGCACGTCGAGCTCGATCATCTTCTCGTACAGCGGAAACCACCATTTGTCGGTCATCGGCGGCGAGTTGAAATAGCCGCCCGACGGGTCGGGATTGAGGTTGCAGCCGACAAAGCCCATGCGTACGCAGCGCTCGAGCTCGGCGGCGCTGTTTTTCGGATCGACGCCGGGCGATTGCGGCAATTGGCAGACGCCGATGAAGTTCTTCGGAAACAGCTCGACCACGCGCGCGATCAAATCGTTGCAGATCTGCGACCATTCGATGGACACGCTCTCGTCGCCGATATGGTGGCCCATGCCGGAAGCGCGCGGCGAGAAGATCGTCAGGTCGGTGCCGCGCTCGCGCTGCAGCTTGAGCTGGTTGCCTTCGATGCTGGCGCGGATCTCGTCGTCGGGCAGCTTGAGCGCCGCGCGCGGCGGCATCGCCGCCTTGTTCTTGGCGTTGGCCGCCGCGGTCTGCTCCTTGCGGAAGCGGGGCAGGTCCTTGGGTTCGGTAGTGTAGTGGCCGTGGCAATCGATAATCATGGCACCATCGCTCGAGCTTGCCGGAATGGGCGGATGCTACGGCGCTCGCCGCCATTGTCAAACCCGCGCGGCAATCGCTAATGTCGCCTTCCCGCCGCGGATATTGCCCGATGAAATGGCCTTCATGGCTGGCGCCAAAGTCCCGCCGCAGACCAGCGGCGGCCGAGCCTTCCCTGACCGCCTGTCCGACCTGCGGCAGGGAAATGGAGCTGATCGAGAAAACCACCATGACGGGTTCCGACAGGCGCACCTGCCGATGCGAGCATTGCGGCGAGGAGCACATCATCAATTTCGGTCCGGCGCTGTGGCAGATTCTATCGGACGCGCGCGAGGCGGAAGAAAAAGAGGAGAAACAGAATGGCTGATATTGCGCGGCTCAACGGCGTCATTCGCGCGCTGGAAGCCGGCCAGCATGCGCTGACGTGCTTTGCCCCTGCCGAGCTCAACACCGCGATTGCGCTGACCACGTCGAAATACGACGGCTGCGTGTTCGAGATGGAGCACAATCCGTGGGACGGCCGGCTGTTGCGCGATTGCCTGCAATACATGCTCAACCGCGCCCAGATCGCCAAGGCCGCCTCGGTCGTACCGAGCGTCACGCCGATGGTCCGCGTCCCGGTGAACGGCATCGAGATGGCGCAGTGGCATGCCAAGCAGGCCCTCGATATCGGCTGCTACGGCATCGTGTTCCCGCACATCTCGACGGTCGACGAGGCTCTCAATGCGGTCGGCGCCTGCCGCTATCCGCGCCTCGAGAGCGCTGCGCATGACCGGCCGGCTGGCATCCGCGGCGACGGCCCGACCACCGCCGCGCGCTATTGGGGACTCACGCAGCAGGAATATTACCAAAAAGCCGACGTCTGGCCGCTCAACCCGCAGGGCGAGATTTTCTGCATCCTGCAGATCGAGGACACGCGCGGCGTCGAAAACCTCGACGACATGCTCAAGAACGTTCCCGGCATCGGCTGCATTCTGATCGGCGAGGGCGACCTGTCGCAGGAGCTCGGCCATCCGCGGCAATACGAGCACAAAGTCGTGCTGGAATGGATGAAACGCATCGTCGATACCTGCAAGAAGCACAATGTGGTCGTCGGCCATCCGCACGTCGAGGCCGGCAACGCCGAGCGCATCGTCAAGGAAGGCTACCGCTTCCTGATGTGCGCGCCGGTGCAGAGCTACGGCCACCTCGACAAGGCGCGACAACTGGCGGGGCGGGCGTAATTCTCGTTCGTCATGCGCGGGCTTGACCCGCGCATCCATGCAGCGTTGACGCACAATGGATTGCCGGGTCAAGCCCGGCAATGACAATATCAAAATTCACGGTGCGTTTTTGTTGTCGCTCGCAGGCGGTCGGCAGATGCGTGCCTCAATAATGTTCGGCGTGGGTGATCGGCACGTAGGCGTAGGCGCTGCCGGATCTGGCGGCGTGGCCGACGCCCGGGAACGGCAGATGGGCGCCGGCGAACAAGAGCCGGTCGCTCGCCACCATGTCGAATACTTTCTTGCGGTTGGCGATCGCCATGGCCGGATCAGAGTCGAACACGATCGCGCGCTCCGGCTCGGCGAATTGCAGCGCCGCGCAGTGCACGATGTCGCCCCAGATGAGCAGCTCGCCGCCGCCGAAAGAGACGCGCACCATGGTATGGCCGACGGTGTGGCCGGGCGCCGCGGCCGCGGTCACGCCAGGCGCGAATTGCGCGCCGTCCCGCAACGTCTGCATTCTGCCGGCGTCGGCGTAAGGCTTGATCGCCACCTTGGCGAGATCGAAGAACACCTTGAATTCGTCCGGCGCCTTGGCGCTGTTTTGCTCCGAGGTCCAGAACGCGTATTCGTCGGCGTTGACGTGCACGACCGCGTTCGGAAACATCATGCTGCCGTCCTTGGCGAGCAGGCCGGGAATGTGATCCGGGTGCATGTGGGTGATGACGACGTCATCGACCATCTGCGGATCGACGCCGGCAACGGCAAGGTTGCCGCGCATCTTTCCCAATGTCGGAGCGAACGAGCTGCCGGCGCCGGCATCGACCAGAATGACCTTGTCGCCGGTGTTGACCAGCCACTCGTTGACGCAGGTCGGAATCGGTCCCGCGGGCAGAAAGGCTTTATCCAGGAGCTTGTCGCCGCCCGCCGCATCGCCGGCGAACAGGCCGCGGTCGATGGCGAGATTGCCGTCGCTGAGCACCGTGACCTCGAATGCGCCGACTTTAAGACGATACACGCCGGGCGCCTGCGTGTTTGCCAGGGGTAAGGCCATGTCAGGTTCTCCGTCCGCTTGAATGGGCCTCTGCCGCACCGTGCATCCGCGTGTCGCTTCGCTCAGGCGGCCTTCGCAGAAAGTCTAGCAAAAATTTGCGGCGCGTTTTTGTTGCTGCTGGCGCGGCGGCGCCGCCGCTGCCGCGCCTTTCGGCAGCTCGTACATGCCGCCCGGCAGCGTATCGAGATAGGCCAGCACCTCGGCGGTCTTCACCACGTCGGCATATTTGGCGTTCATGTCGCACAGATTGATGGCGTGGCTCGCCTGCGAGCGGTCGAAGCAGCCTTCCTCGGCGAGCGCGATGCGGTAATTGAGGCTGAAC
>JASHQS010000307.1 GCA_030038995.1 Xanthobacteraceae bacterium | reverse complement strand
GGACGCGGCCGGCAGGCTGCCGCGCGTGCCGCCGCGGCCGAGCGCACGCCGGCGGCCAAGCTCGATGAGGCGGTGGGGCTCGCGCGCGCCATCGATCTCGACGTCGCGCAGTGCGGCGTCGTGCTCCTCAATGCGCTGCGGCCGGCCACCTATCTGGGCAAAGGCAAAGTCGAAGAGATCGCCGGCCTGGTCAAGACCCATGACGCCGGCATCGTGGTCATGGACTGTGCGCTGTCGCCGGTGCAGCAGCGCAATCTGGAAAAGGCCTGGAATGCCAAGGTCGTCGACCGCACTGGCCTCATCCTGGAGATTTTCGGCCGGCGCGCCCGCAGCCGCGAAGGCGCACTGCAGGTCGAGCACGCGCACCTGACCTATCAGAAAGGCCGGCTGGTGCGTTCCTGGACCCATTTGGAGCGCCAGCGCGGCGGCTTCGGTTTTCTCGGCGGCCCCGGCGAGACCCAGCTCGAGGCCGACCGGCGCATGATCGAGGAGCGGCTTGCCAAGATTGAAGGCGAACTCGCCCGGGTCAAGCGCACGCGCGGCCTGCACCGCGAGAGCCGGCGCCGCGTGCCGTATCCGATCGTGGCGCTGGTCGGCTACACCAATGCCGGCAAGTCGACGCTGTTCAACCGCATGACGCAGGCGAGCGTGCTCTCCGCCGACATGCTTTTTGCCACCCTCGATCCGACCTTGCGTGCGGTGGACCTGCCGCATGGTTTCCGCGTCATCGTCTCCGACACCGTCGGCTTCATCTCCGATCTGCCGACCATGCTGATTGCCGCGTTCCGCGCCACGCTCGAAGAGGTGATCGAGGCCGACGTCATCCTGCACGTCCGCGACGTGTCGCACGGCGACGCCGAGGCGCAATTGCACGACGTCGACAAGGTGCTGCGCCAGCTCGGCATCGATCCCCGCGACGGCGCCGCGGAACGGCGCGCCATCATCGAGGTCTGGAACAAGATCGACCGGCTCGACCAAGCCGAGCGCGCGCGGCTGCACAACGTCGCCGAACGCCGGCCGGCTGCACGGCGCGCGGTCCTGGTTTCCGCCGCGACCGGGGAGGGGATGGATGCGCTTGCCGCCGCGATCGAGGCGCGGCTTGCCGCCGGGCGCGTGCTGATCGAGCTCGAACTCGACCCCGCCGACGGCGCCGGCATGAGCTGGCTGCATCGCCATACCGAGGTGATCCGCAAGGGTTTGAACGAAACAACCGGCCGCATCGCCATGACGGTCCGTGCCGATGCGGGTCGCGCCGATGCGGTGCGGGCGAGGGCCGCGAGTGGCGAGTAGCGAATGGCGAATAGGGATCAGCGGCGGCCGCGTCTCTGCTACTCGCTACTCGCTACTCGCTATTCGTTATTTGCCATCCGCCGCTCTTGCGCCTTCGCCTCGTCCCACAGCGCATCCATCTCGTCGAGCGTCGCTTCGCCCGGCGTCTTGCCTTTGGCGGCGAGCGCGCGCTCGATGGCGGCAAAGCGGCGCTCGAATTTTTGGTTGGTCCCCCGCAGCAGTGATTCCGGATCGGCGCGCAGATGGCGGGCGAGGTTGACCGCGGCGAACAACAGATCGCCGACTTCCGCGGCGGCTTCAGGCGCGGGTGACGCTTGTCCGGCGGCGCTCGCGCCGCCGAGCGCAACTTCGATCTCGTCGGCCTCCTCGCGGATCTTGCGCAACACCGCGCGCACGTCGTTCCAATCGAAGCCGACTTTGCCGGCTTTCTCCTGCAGCTTGAGCGCGCGCGTCAGCGCCGGCAGCGCCACCGGCACGCCGGCGAGGGCGCCTTGCTGGCGCCAGCCGTTACGCGCCGCTTTCTCCTCGGCCTTGATCCGCTGCCATAAGCCTTCGACCGCTTGCGGCGTTGACGACCGCGCGTCGCCGAAGACGTGCGGATGCCGCCGGACGAGTTTTTCCGTGATCGCCTGCACCACGTCACCGAAATCGAAGGCGCCCTGTTCCTCGGCCATGCGGGCGTGAAACACGACCTGGAGCAACAGATCGCCGAGCTCGTCCTTCAGTTCCGCGAGATCGCCGCGCGCAATGGCGTCGGCGACTTCGTAGGCCTCTTCGAGCGTGTACGGCACGATGGTGGAAAAATTCTGCGCCAAGTCCCAGGGGCATCCGGTGCCCGGCGTACGCAGCGCCGCCATGATCTCGATAAGCCGGCCGATATCGCGGGAAGGGGTCATGCAAACATCCTGGTAGGGTTCGCGCCAAACGTCGCGAACCCTACCAGAGCGGCAAATCGGCCGCGACCGCCGCCGCGTTGTTATTCAGAAGCCACCGTTACTGTTCGGCTTTGCGGGTCGCCTCGAACAGGAACCAGGTGCGCCGCTCGGCCTCGTCGATCCAGTTCTCCAAAAGGCTCGTGGTGGCGACGTCCTCGTGCTTTTCGGTAATCCCGTGGGCCTCACGCATCGAGACGACCAATGCTTTGTTGTCGTTCATCAATTCCCGCAGCATGTCGAGCGCCGGCACGAACTCCTCGTCGTTGTCCTTGAGCGTCTGCAGCCGCGCGATATGACCGATCGAGCGCAAGGTCAGTCCGCCGATCTTGCGCACGCGCTCGGCAATATCGTCGGTAATCGCAAAAATCTGCTCCGACTGCTGGTCAAGCAGCAGGTGATAGTCGCGGAAATGCGGCCCGCTCATGTGCCAGTGGAAGTTCTTGGTCTTCAGGTAAAGCGCGAAGACGTCGGCCAGGACCCCATTCATTTTCTTGGAAATTTCGCTGACGGCTTCCGAAGAAAGATCGGTCGGCGTATCGAGGGCGGGGGTCACCTTGTGTCGCGTATCGAGGGCTCGGACTTTATTCACGGCATCACCTCGCGAAGGGGCAAGCTGGATGGGGAGCGCACCCGCGCCTGTTGCCGCAAGCGCACGGGCGTCGGTGTTCCAACGAACCGTCGCGGGACTTGGTTCCAATGGCGCAGCGGTTCATGCGCCGCCGCAAAATGCGCTAAGACCTCGGCCGAACCGCCCACCACGGAAATCCAACGTGCCGCCCTCCGCTTACATCCAATCGGCGCTGTTCCTGTTCATTATGGCCGGGGCGCTGTTCGCTTCGGCCGGCACCGTCGCCATCGTCGGCTTTTGGCTCTTTTTCGCCACCCAACTGGGTGGGACCGTTGCCGCATTCGTCCTTTTGCCGCCCGATCTCATGCGCGAGCGCATGCGGCCGGGTGGGCAAAAGCCGCCGCGCGGGCTGCGCCTGTCCGTTATCGTGCTGGTAGCCGCCCTTGTCATCGCCGGCCTCGACCGCGGGCGCTTTCATTGGAGCGACGATGTTCCGCCGTGGCTGCAAGGGCTGAGCCTCGTCGGCCTGGCGGCGAGTTACGCCTTCGTATTCTGGGCCATGACGGTCAACCGCTTCTTTTCGTCCATCGTCCGCATCCAGGCCGACCGCGGCCAATTCGTCGTCGACAGCGGCCCTTACGCTTACATCCGCCATCCCGGCTATCTCGGCGGCATCTTCATCGTCCTGTGCAGCGGCCCGGCGCTGGGCTCTTGGCTCGCCACCGCGATCCTTGTCGTCTCAGGCCTGCCGTTTCTCATTCATCGCGCGATCACCGAAGACCGCGTCCTGCGCGCCGAGCTTGCGGGCTATGAGCAGTATGCGGGCAGGGTGCGCTGGCGCCTGGTGCCGGGAATTTGGTGAGGGCCGGCGAGGTGCCGGAGCCAACGGGCTCCGGCACCGGCAGTCGTTCGCATCGTTAGCTTTTTTCGGTCGCGGTCGGTAGACGTTGGGCTTCTGACCGCAAAGCAGCAGATCGCTGGGAGAAAGCAATGAGCGTTCGCGCCGGCGGCGAATTCCTCGCCGTACCTGGACCCGCCACAATCCCCGACGAGGTACTGCAGGCCATGCAGCGCCCAGCGGTGGAGATTTATTCGAAGCCGCTGATCGCGCTGACCGACAGTTTGCTGCGCGGCCTCGGCCGGTTGTTCGCGACGCAAGGGCGCTCCGATACGGTGACCACGGTGCTGACGGGCGAGGGCCTCAACCCCAATGTCCTACGCGACTATTGCGATAGCAAATGCGGCGTGGTCCTCGGCCGTGGTCGCGGCCCGGCTTGCCGAGAAACTTGCTCAAACGGATCGACCACTCAGGGCAGGTGATGTGGTGCTGAGCGGTTCTCTTGGCCCGATCGTCACGCTTGCTCCAGGTGATGTTTTCGAAGTGGAAATCGGCGGACTTGGGACGGTTTGCGTGCATTTGGCGACAAGTGAGCAACAATCAGATCAGGGTCAAACATGACGTTTCAGTATGTGAGCGTCGATGAGGCGATCAAGCGAAGCGGCGTCCGCATGGTGGTGGTCGGCGGCGTGCCGAGCCCGTGGGGCGAGGCGGCCAAGGGCATTCTTCACGTCAAGGATATCGACTGGGTGGCGGTGCGGCTGGTTTACGACAGCGAGTCGCTCAACCAGTGGGCCGGTCAGCGCAGCGGTCCGGTCCTTATCTACAACGACGAACGGCCGCGGTCCGGCTGGGCCGAAATTCTGTTGCTGTCAGAGCGCCTCGCTCCGAATCCTTCCTTGCTGCCGAAAGACGCAGCAGACCGCGCCCTTGTGTTCGGATTGGCGCACGAGATTTGCGGCGAGCAGGGGCTGGCCTGGTCGCGCCGGTTGCAGTTGATCCACGCCGGGCTCAACAACAAGGGCGGCTTTCCCGAGCGCGTGTCCAAATATCTCGCCAAGAAGTACGGCTATAGCCCGCAGGCGGGTGCCAATGCGGGGAGCCGCGTGGCGGACCTGCTGCGCATGCTGGCCTCGCGATTGAAGGAACGGCGGCAGGCGGGAAGCCGCTATTACGTCGGCGATGCATTGACCGCGGTGGATGTTTACAGCGCCACCTGCATGGCGATGTTTGTGCCGCTGCCGCCCGAGCAATGCCAAATGGACGGGCCGACGCGTGCGGCGTTGCAGTCGCGCGATGCACAGATCGAAGCCGCCTCGGATCCGGTCTTGTTCGAGCACCGCGACAGGATCTATGCGGAGCGATTGGAACTGCCGCTGTCGCTGTGACGTCGCTTTCAGTCGAATTCGTCGGGCAGTAGCGGCAGCGGCGCGGAATGCGGCAGCGCATTCGGCCATCATCCGATCGGCGCTGTTGTTGCTTGTCGCCGCCGTCGCGCCGTTCGGGCAGGTGCGCTGCGCCGGCATCCACACCGCAGCGCGACGCTCGCCGCTCGGCGCCTGCACTGGCAAAGAGGCCGCCATTGGTGCTAGGAGGCGCACAGCTCGGCTTGCCGCCTTTGGTCGCTGCTCGCAGTTCCTCCATCGCGCGCGCTTGCGGCCAAGGCAGACGGACCATTTTCAATGGCGACTCTCAGCGAGATCACTTCCCTGTGCAAGCGACGTGGATTCATTTTCCAGTCGAGCGAGCTCTACGGCGGGATCAACGGCTTCTGGGATTATGGGCCGCTCGGTACCGAACTGAAGCGCAATATCAGGCAGGCGTGGTGGCGTGACATGGTGAGCTGGCACAATCCTTTGCTCGCGCCGGCGGGAGCGCCCGCCGCCTTTGCCATGGTCGGCATCGAAACATCCGTCATAATGAACCCGCAAGTCTGGAAGGTCTCCGGCCATTACGACCTGTTCCAGGACCTGATGGTCGACTGCCGGGAGACGAAGCTGCGTTATCGATACGATCAACTGCGAGGCCGCTGGGCCGAGGCCCGCGGCCGCAAGATCTTCATTACCGCCGATCCGGACGCCGAGGACGAGTTCGATTTCGTCAGCCGCCGGGCATCGAAGCTGTTCAAGGTGCCCACCGGTAGCCCCGAGCTGAAATGGGCGAGCGACTTCATGTCCTTGAGCCAGATCGCGGTGGAAGATTTTGTCGGCGTCCTCGCGCCGCAGGCGCAGGCTCCGGGAACCCTGTCAGAGCCGCGCGAATTCAATTTGATGTTCAAGACCTATGTCGGCGCCCTCACGTCGGAAGAGCATGCCGCATACCTGCGCCCGGAGACGGCGCAGGGTATCTTTCTCAATTTCAAGAACGTGATCGACAGCTCGCGGGTGCGGCTGCCGCTCGGCATAGCGCAAATCGGAAAGAGCTTCCGCAACGAGATCACGCCGCGGCAGTTCACGTTTCGCTCCCGCGAGTTCGAGCAGATGGAGATCGAATTCTTCTGCCACCCGAGCACGTCGGAGGCGTGGTACCGCTACTGGCGCGACCGGCGCCTGCGCTGGTACTTTGATCTCGGCATCAAGCCTGCCAATGTCCGCCTACGCGAGCACGACAAGCGCGAGCTGAGCCATTACTCGCGCGGCACCGCGGACATCGAATATGCGTTCCCATTCCTGCCGGCCGGTGATTTCGGAGAACTCGAGGGCGTCGCCCATCGCGGCGACTTCGACCTGCGAAGTCATATGGAAGGAAAGCTCGACCCCAACAGCAATCCCTTGCTGGTGGAGCGTGACAGCGCCGGCCAGCCGCGCTGGCGCGGCAGCGGCAAGAATCTCGCATATCGCGACGAGCGAACGAACGAGACCTACATACCGCACGTCATCGAGCCGTCGGCCGGCGTCGATCGCGCGCTCCTGGCCTTCATCTGCGATGCAATGCAGACCGACGAGGCGCCCGACGATACGGGGACGCTGCGCCAGCGTTCCGTTCTCCGGCTCAGTCCGAGGCTTGCCCCGGTCAAGGTCGCGGTGCTGCCGCTGGTCAGGAAGGACGGCATGCCCGAAATCGCGCGCGACATCCACAACGCACTGGTGCGGCACGTAGCCGTGCAATACGACGAGAAGGACGCCATCGGACGCCGCTATCGCCGGGCCGACGAAATCGGCACGCCGTTGTGCATTACGGTGGACGGCCAGACGTTGCGCGACAATACGGTAACGTTCCGGAACCGGGACGACCTGTCGCAATGGCGCGTCCATGTAAACGATTGCGAGGCGGAGGTCCGGCGCTTCATCGGGGCGTGAATGCGGCCCGCGGATTTGGTGAGCTCGATGTCGTCAAGGCCGGCCGCCGGCGCGGCGCTGCCAACCGCTTGATTCGAGCAGCACGATGGGTCATGTCGCCACCTCTGCGTCACGACCGCGTTCCTCGACCGCTCTCACGCGGTCGATCCAAGTCATGATTCGCATAAGAGATATTATGGAATAATTGTTCAAACCCTCGCAGAAGCGGCCATTTCGAAGCTCATCCCGTCGAATCCCGGCTCGACATGCGGTGGCAGCTTGCGGCGCAGCTCCTCGTAGTCGAGGTCCGCGTGCAGGTTCGTCAGAATGGCGCGGCGCGGCTTTAGGCGGTCGATCCAGGCAAGCGCATCGGCGACCGAGAAATGGCTGGGGTGCGGCCGGTCGCGCAGCGCATCGACGATCCACATGTCGAGCCCAGAGAGTGCGGCCGCGCTCTGGTCCGGCATGCCGGAGAGATCGCACGAATAGCCGACGCCGCCGAAGCGAAAGCCGAGGGAAGCGATATCGCCGTGCGCCTGCAGCACCGGCAGCGCCACAATAGCGCCGCCCTGCCCCGCAACGGTGACTGGCTGGCCGGCTTCGAGCCGGTGCTCGCGCACAATCGGCGGATACTCGCTGCCCAGCGGCGCCTCGAAACAGTAGCCGAAGCGCGCGTGCATCATCGCCGCGGTCTTTTCGTCGAGAAAAACGTCGACGCGCTGCCGCTGCTTGATGAACAGCGAGCGCAAGTCATCGATACCGTGGGTGTGGTCGGCGTGCTCGTGGGTGTAGAGCACCGCGTCGAGGCGATCGACCTCGGCATCGAGGAGCTGCTCGCGCAAATCCGGCGAGGTGTCGACGAGCACGCGGGTGACGCCCGCGGCGCCGCGCCGCTCGACCAAGAGCGAGGTGCGCCGCCGCCGGTTCTTCGCATTCTGCGGATCGCACGCGCCCCAGCCCAAGGCGGGGCGCGGCACGCCGCCGGACGAGCCGCAGCCGAGGATCGTGAACTTCAGCGTCGCTTGCGAGGTCATGCCGGCGGCGCAGGCTGCTGGGCCGGATGGCGGGCTGCATCCGCCGCGGCGAGGCGCGGCACCTTGGCGAACAACTTGAAAAAATTGTCGGTCGTCTGCTGCGCGATAGCTTCGAACGATACGCCGCGGGTTGCGGCGAGAACGGTGGCGGTCTCGACCACATAAGCCGGCTCGTTGCGCTTGCCGCGGTAGCGGCCGGGCGCCAGGTACGGCGCATCGGTTTCGACGAGGATGCGGTCGGCCGGCAAGTCGGTCGCGATGGCGCGCAGCGCTGTGGAGTTCTTGAAGGTGAGGATGCCGGTGAACGAGATAAAATGGCCGAGGGCGATGGCGCGGCGGGCGAGATCGGGGCCGCCGGTGAAGCAATGCAGCACCGCCGCAAAGGCGCCCTTCGCCATCTCGTCTTCGAGAATGCGC
>JASHQS010000306.1 GCA_030038995.1 Xanthobacteraceae bacterium | reverse complement strand
CACGAGCATCCACGATGCACGGCAGCGCCGTTCCATCGTCACTCTGGTCGAGGCGATGGCACGCTGAATGGGCGATCCGCCGCCAGCCCCGGACGCGGCGACGGACCTGGTGCGCCGCATCGCCGAGTGGTTACGGGCGGCGGCCGGCGCGGCGAGCGCGGCCGCGGCTTGCGCCGAATCGGGCAATACCGACCAGGCGCTCGCCATGCTCCGCGATATCGAGCCGCCGCTCTACGAGGTGACGACGCTGCTCAACGCGGCAAGCATTTTGCGCGGCAATCATACGCGATCCGAGTAATTAGGCTGGAATCCGACATGAGCTGAAGCCCCAAAAGGGGACTTTGACCTGCACCGGCCCGCGGCCGGCGTCGCGAAACATCGTCCTCTCACGACGCGACCGCCGGGACGTTGGGGGTCACTTCCCCCGGCCCGTCCTGTAATGGCTCACATCTTCGCTCGCTGTATTTAAATGAATATAACGCTTGACTCTGAGGGCTGCCGAACTAGCATTTCTTGCCGTTGCACGCGAACACGCCGCGACCGGCAACGAAACAAATCGACACGCAAAAGGGAGCTGTTCAATGTCCATTGGCGCAGCAGGCGGAACGTTCGACCCGCAGCAGGCTCTTTCGCAGCACGTGCTGAAAAACTTTTATATCGGCGGCGATTGGGTCACGCCCGAATCCAACCGCGAGCTTGAGCTGATTTCACCGGTGACCGAGGAGTGCTTTCTGAAACTGCCGGAAGCCTCGGAGAAGGACGTCGATCGCGCGGTACGCGCCGCGCGCCAAGCTTTCGATCATGGGCCGTGGCCACGCATGACGCCGCAACAGCGCGCCAAATACGTGCTGGCGATCGGCGAGGAAATGAAGAAGCGCGTGCCGCTCTTGGCCGATGTCTGGACCGCCCAGATCGGCGCGCCGAAGGGCTTCGCCGGATATATCATCAACTATGCGCCGCAGCTTTTCGACTATTACGGCAAGATCGGCGCCCGCGGCGACTTTGTCGAGACCCGCGACATGCTGAACGGCGGTAAAGCGCTGGTCATTCGCGAGCCGGTCGGCGTCGTTGCCATCATCACGCCGTGGAACGCGCCGATGGTGTTGACGTCTTACGGCGTGGCCGCCGCGCTGACCGCCGGCTGCACGATCGTTTCGAAGCCGGCGCCGGAAACGCCGATCGAGGGTCAGCTCCTCGCCGAATGCGCGGAGGCCGTCGGCCTGCCGCCGGGAGTCCTCAACGTGGTTCCGGCCGGCCGCGAGGTGGGCGACTATTTGATCAACCGGCCCGAGATCGACAAGGTGAGCTTCACGGGAAGCGTTGCGGGCGGCAAGCGGATCGCCGAAGTCTGCGCCAAGCGGCTCGCTCGCTACACGTTGGAGCTCGGCGGCAAGTCGCCGGCGGTCATCATGGATGACGCCGACCTCAACACCGCCATCGGCACCATCGTCCCGTTCGGCATGCCGATGACCGGCCAGATCTGCTTTTCCCTGACTCGCGTTCTTGTTTCGAAAAAGCGCCACGACGAGGTCGTCGACGCCTACAGCAAGGCGGTCAAGCAAATCGCCGTCGGTGATCCGTGGAAGGCGGAAACGCAGATGGGCCCGCTGTCCATGAAGCGGCAGCTCGACCGCGTCATGGGCTACCTCGAAAAGGGGCGCCAGGATGGCGCCAAGCTCGTCACCGGCGGCGGTCGGCCCAAGGACATGAACCTCGGCTACTACGTCGAGCCGACCATCTTCGCCAACGTCGACAGCAACATGACGATCGCCAAGGAGGAGATCTTTGGTCCCGTCGTGTCGGTGATGCCGTATGAGGACGAGGAAGACGCCATCCGGATCGCCAACAACAGCACGTATGGCTTGAGCGGCGCGGTGTTCACAAAGGATCCGGAAAAGGGCATTGCTCTCGCCCGTCGTATCCGCACCGGCAACCTGACCGTCAACGGGCTGAAGCTCGACAACGCGGTACCGTTCGGGGGTTTCAAGGAATCCGGTATCGGGCGCGTGGGCGGGCCGGAAGGACTGGACGCCTATCAGGAGATCAAGTCGGTCTACCTGCCGGGCTGAGAGAAGCGAAACGGCGCATATGCACCGGACGCGGCGATCAACGGCAATGCCGGTGCCGCGACCGTCGGCGGCGGCTTGTCGGTGTTTGCAGGCAACAAGTAGCCCGCATGAGCAGAGCGACATGCGGGATAACGTTGTCGATATTGACGCGCCGGGTAGGCGAGGATGTTGCCATCCTCGCCCCCCCCCCACGGACCCGGGGGTGCAGATTTTCTGCATCCGGTTCTTCACGCCAGAGCTTCGCTGACATCAGGGTTCCCCGTGATGCCGTAGCAGGCATAATGACCAATCAGCTTCGCAGACAGCCGCTGCTGCTGGCAGCGGACCGGCTGGTGGCGGTTGGCCCGGCGCCGGTGGTTGACGGCCCCTGGAAGGGTTAGATCAATGTTTGCAGCGCGCCAAAGGACAAAAGAGTTTGCTCCTTATTAACTTCCTTCGCCAGGAAGGCACCGTCGCTTCGCGATACCGTTAGTCCCAAATTCTCATTGGAATAATTCAATACAACATCGTGATTAGAGTCCCTTCGCGCCGGCACCCTAATTGTGTGCCTTTGCAGTCGCGTTGGTACCCGCCTTGCGGCAAAAAACCTCGGCGCGGCTACGAATTCAGATAGTTGCTGCTTTGACGAGACGGAAAGATAGTATGGCTTCAGATGACAAGATAGTGTGGCTTCAGATGGCGACCAAAGCCGTGGCAATCGAGATCCCCGATGTGGCGCGCCGGCCGGACAATGCTGCAACGAGCCGGGCCCGCAGCTTTGGCCGGGCATGACGGTCGAAGCCGCCATGCCATCGTAACGGTGCCGCCATGCTCGCGACGTTCGTGATCGGGTTGCGTGAGGGGCTCGAAGCCGCGCTCATCGTCGGCATTATTGCGGCGTTCCTGCGCAAGAACGGCAAGAGCCTCGTCGCCATGTGGCTCGGCGTGGCGCTCGCGGTGGCGCTGTCGATCGCCGTCGGCGTCGGCTTGGATGTGGTCGAGCAAGTGCTGCCGCAGGCCGCCCAGGAGGGCATGGAGGCAGTCATCGGCGCGATCGCGATCTGCTTCGTCACCAGCATGATCGCGTGGATGAACGCGCACGCCCGCGACATGAAACGCCAGCTCGAGGCCGAAGCGGCGCAAGCGCTGAGCCAGGCCAGCGCCTATGCGTTGGCCAGCATGGCGTTCCTGGCGGTCCTCAAGGAGGGTTTCGAGACCAGCGTGTTTCTGCTGGCAACGTTCTCGGCTGCACAATCGGCGGTATTGGCCGCTGCCGGCGCAATCATCGGGCTACTGTTCGCGGTGGCAATCGGCTGGGGCATCTATATCGGCGGGCTGCGGATCAACCTGTCGCGGTTCTTCCGCTTTACCAGCGCATTCCTCATCCTGGTCGCCGCCGGGCTCGTGATCACATCGCTGCGGTCGGCCCACGAGGCCGGTTGGCTTGACGCCGGACAACGGCAGACGCTGAATCTGTCGTGGCTGGTCGCGCCCGGCAGCATCCAGTCGGCGCTGATCACCGGCGTGCTCGGCATCCCCGCCGACCCGCGGTTGATCGAGGTGATCGGCTGGCTTGCCTATCTCATTCCGGTCGCCTCGTACCTCTATTGGCCGCGATCCCGACGTCCGGCGCCAGGGATGGCGGCGCGCCTGCAGTTTGCGGCCGCCGCCGCGTTTGCCGTCCTCGCGCTCGGACTGATCGCCCTCTACCCCAGCGCGCGTCCGCAGGTCCCCGCCCAGGCGACGCTTGTTGCTGCGACGGGCAGCACGCCACAAGCGGTCGGCACCGCCCAACTGAGCGCAGCCTCCGACGGCTCTGCGCCGGTGCTGAAGATTTCCCTCGGCAACACGGCAAATACGACCTTGCCGCTGACGGATGACAATTGCCGACCCGAACGGCATGACGGCATCGACGCATCAGCGTGTGCGATTACCCGCAAGAGCAGCCCCGCCGGCTCCCCATCCTCGCTCACCCTCGACCAGATCGTCGCTCTTTCCGGAGGCCGTATTCCGGTGGGCCTCAATCCGGCGGAGCATCCCGGCCCGTTCGCCGCCGATTGGTCGCTCGAGCGGTCTACGGACGTATGGACCGCCGACGGCATACTGCTGGACGCGGCGGAACGGAGCACAACAATCGTTACGTTTTCCGGCAGCGGCCTGCAGACGCCGCGTACCCTGAGGGTCAACGACAACGCCGCTGCCACGAGCGGATGGCGGGTTTCCGCCGCATATCGCAATCAGGCTGCGAGCGCGCTCAATAGCGTCGCTGCCGCCCGCACGCAGCGAACCTTTTGGGCCATCCAGTTGCCGGCCGTGCTGGCGATCGGTGCCTTTCTCCTGGTTTTGTCCGGTCTGCGCAGCATCATCCGGGCGCGCCGCGGGCGGCAGGGCAAGGCCGCCAATGCCATTGCAAAACTCAACCGTCGTCCCGACGGCACCGCTGCGAAAGGAGCGACGTATGCAGCGCATTAGCTTTACCTTCGCGCTCATCGCCGTCACTGGACTGGCGGCGCCGCTCATGGCCGCTCTGAATGTCTCTTCGCCTGCCGCGGCGCAGGACAATGCACCTGCGCCGGTGAAAAACGGCGTCTCCCAGGTCAAGATCATCCTGACCGGCGATAACGGCGGCACCTGCACGCTCGACCACGCCTCCGCCGCCACCGGACCGATCACTTTCGCCGTCACCAACAAGACCGCCACCGGCATCACGGAGGTCGAGCTGCAGAGCGACAACCGCATTCTCGGCGAAAAGGAGAATTTAGCTCCCGGCCTGCCGACCGTCAGCTTCACCCAGACCCTCGGCGGCGGCACCTACCAGATCTACTGCCCCGGCGCGCACCAGGAAATGCAGGACTTCACGGTGACCGGTACGGCCGCTCCTGCGCCAACCGGCAGCACGGCGGACATCCTGGCATTGGGGACAAAAGGCTATGCCAAATACGTCATCGGTGTCGTTGACGCCATGACGACCGCGGTAAGCCGGCTGCGGGCGGACATCGATGCCGGCAACCTCGCCAAGGCGAAGGCCGACTACCCGCTGGCGCGTCCGTTCTACGAGCGCATTGAATCCGACGTTGAGGGCTTTGTGTTGCCGGGCTTTGCGGCCACCGACAATTCGGGCAATCTCGACTATCTTATCGACATGCGCGCCTCCAATCTCGACCAGAAAGTCGGCTGGCATGGCTTCCACGCCATCGAGCGCGACCTGTTCCTCAACGGGCAGATCACCGACGAGACCAGGCGGCAGGCCGCCGCGCTGCAGAAGGATGTGGACCTGCTCGACAAGCGCGTGAAATCGTTGAACTACAAGCCCGAGGATCTCGCCAACGGCGCCGCCGACCTCCTCGAAGAGGTGCAGACCGCCAAGGTCACCGGCGAAGAAGAGGCGTTCAGCCACTATGACCTCGTCGATTTCGCCGCCAATGTCGAGGGCGCCCAGCAGGCCTTCGCGTTCCTTGAGCCCGGCATGGAGAAGATCGATCCCGATCTGGCGCGGCAGGTTCGCGGCCAGTTCGCCAAGGTGAACGCGCTGCTCGACGGCTACCGCGACCCGAGCGTGCCCGGCGGCTATAAGCTCTACACCGCCGCGCTGAGGGCTGCCGATGGCGCCAAGCTCAGCAAGAGCATCCAGGCGCTCCAGGAGCCGCTATCCAGGATCGCCGAAAAAGTAGCAACGGTGCAATGATGGCCGAGAACAACCC
This sequence comes from Xanthobacteraceae bacterium, assembly GCA_030038995.1. Lineage (GTDB taxonomy): Bacteria > Pseudomonadota > Alphaproteobacteria > Rhizobiales > Xanthobacteraceae > BOG-931. Next base: position 10,369 of record JASHQS010000306.1, on the reverse strand, counting down.
TGCGGGCAAAGGCCCGATCAATCAAGTCTCGCGCCGCGGCCTGCTTGTTGCAGCAGCCGCGGGCACGGTCGCTGCGGCCCCGCACGCGGCCGCGCAGGCGAGCCCCGCCGACACCGAAGACGTCGTCGACCTCGCGCAGGAGCGTGCTTTCTACGGCGTCGCCGGACAGGCCGGCATTCGCACGCCGCCGCAGCGCTACGTCTTCTTCATGACCTTCGACCTGACCTCGCCTGTTGCCGCGGATCTGCAGGTCCTGTTGGCGCGATGGTCGGGCGCAATCGCCCAGTTGATGGCAGGCAAGACCATTGGGCCGGTCGAGCCCACGCGCCCCGACGGCGTCGGCTTTGACACCGGCGAGGCTCTCGATCTCGCTGCCGCGTCGCTGACCGTGACCCTCGGGCTCGGCCCGCGGGTGTTCACCGACGGCTACGGCCTCACCCAGCAAAAGCCCGCTTTGTTGCGCGAGCTGAAAGAGCTGCCGAGCGACGCCCTGAAACCGGAATTGAGCGGCGGCGATCTTTCTCTGCAGGCCTGCGCCGACGACCCGCAGGTCGCCTATCACGCCATTCGCGATCTCGCCCGCATCGCCAAGGACACCGGCACCGCCGCTACGCGCTGGACGGTCATGGGATTCGGCCGCGCCTCCGCCGGCAAGGGCCAGACCACGCCGCGCAACCTTCTCGGCTTCAAGGACGGCACGCGCAACATCAAGGATGATGCCGATTTCGAGCAATTCGTCTGGACCAAGGACGGGCCGCAATGGCAGCGCTACGGCACCTATCAGGTCGTGCGCAAGATTCAGATGCACATCGAGAACTGGGACACCGATCGAGTGAGCGACCAGAACAGCGTGCTCGGCCGCCACAAGATTTCCGGGGCGCCGCTCACCGGCAGCAAAGAATTCGACCCGCCGGACTTCGCCAAGAAAGACGCCGACGGCACGTTGATCATCCCGCCCACCGCGCACATTCGGCTCGCTGCCCATGAGAACAACGGCGGGATCAAGATTCTACGCCGCTCGTATAACTATACCGACGGCATCAACCAGGTCGGCCTGCTCGACGCCGGTCTCCTGTTCATCGCCTACATGAACGATCCGGCGCATTTCGAGGCCATACAGACCAGACTAGGCGCCTCCGACGCGCTGAACGAATACATTACCCACATCGGCTCGGCCATCTTCTTTGTGCCGCCGGCGCCGCAAAAGGGCTCGTACATAGGCGAAGCGCTGTTCGTGTGACATCGGCTCTCGGACTTTCAGACGCGAAGCCGGCTATGCATCGCCCCGCAAAACGCCGCCGGCCGACATGAGATTCCAGCGGCCATCCTTGCCGCTCAGACGGGTGACCGACAACGGGGCAGCGTCGATCCGCCAGAACGACCCAGGCGTCGCCTCGATCGCGTGAACGATTGCCGCCCGGACGATGCTGGCGTGGGTGATCAGTATCGCTCTGCGGTTCGCGGTTTTCTCCGCATCGAGCCACTGCGCGACCCTCTGCATGAGGCTCGCAAGCGATTCGCCGCCGTGCGGCGTCGCTGCGGGATCATGCAGCCAAGCGGCGATGCCCGCAGGGTCGCGAGCCAACACATCGGCGAACGTGCGTCCTTTCCAGCCGCCGTAGTCGCATTCCCGCAGCGTCGGTTGTGCGGTCGCATCGAGACCAAACGCCGCGGCGGTTTGTCGGGCGCGCAGCTCCGGCGACGTCCAAAAGCAATCGGCGCCCGGAACAAACGCGGCCAGCGCCGCAGCATCGGCCTTGGCCCGATCGTCGAGCGGCTCGTCGGCGGGAAACGCCGCCTTGCGCACGGCGTCGGTCGAGCCGTGGCAGATCAGGGTCAGACGCGCGGTCATCGTGCAGCGGGCTTACGCGTGCACCCTGCCGCCCGTTAAGGCCCGCTCGGCTGATGCCCCGAACACCACGCCGAGCGTCGTCCACATGATGAATTGGGCGCCCAGCGATGCCATTCGAAATTTCCACAGCACCACGGCCGGGAACTGTTGCGGCACCTCGTTGACTACCGGCAGCAGAAAGCCGGCAATCACCACGATGACGAGGTAATATGCCGCAACGATGAAGTTCGCGTTCCAGTCTCCGAAACGGACGATCAACAAGCGCCGCAACGCGAAGGCGCCGATCATCGCCGCGATGGAAATCGCGATCATGATGAAGTAGAGCGCGGTGCGCATCTTGATAGTTGCCGGGTCGCCGATCGACGGCGGATTGGCCGGATATTTCAAGTTCGGCACCAGATAGATCGCGACAAAGCCGAGCGCCGCGAGCATGAGCGATACGGCTCGCGGCGTGAGCAGGCCCGGCACGCGGCCATAAGCGAATGCGAAAGTAAGCCCGAACAGTCCGCCGAACGCCGTGCAGTACACCATCACCGCCGTGAACAGGCCGATGCCGGCTTGCACTTGCCGGCTGACGAGTTCGGGTTGTTCTTGTACCGCCACGCCCCTGGCCCGCGCGGCGGCCGCTTTGGCGAGGTCCATTTGCGTCTCGAAGGCGATCGCGATGTCGACTTGCGGCTCGCCATAGACTTTCAAAAAGCCGAAGGTGAGCAATCCGGCGAGGATGCCGACCAGCATCCCGCGCACGAGAAGCGTGCGGACCATGTGAGGAACTCCCCTTTAGTGGCAGGGGAAGCCGAGCAGATGCCGCCCGTCGTGCACGAATTCGTGCACGTACATGCCGCTGATCAGCGAGGTCGCGCCTTCCTCGGCGCCGACGAAGTAGATCGCCAAGAGCAGGATAAGCCCGGCGAAAATCGCCCAAGGCAATAGCTCGCGAAGCGGGATGGCGGGGACCGGGAATGCCGGGGCGAATGTCGTGCTGGTCATGTTCATCTCCTGGGATGACGCGTCCCTTAGAGCGGCGCCAATCACGAAGAGGGTCTGGCTTTACAGTGGCGCGACCGCGCCGGAATCACACCGGCTTCCGCGCTTCGTGATGACTGATGGGCAGAATAGGTGCGTGCGCGCCGCGTTGTCAACGACAGCAAGCGTTAGGTCGCCCGCGCTGCCACGCCGCAACGACCCGGCCCGGATTTCGCCGGGCAATGGCGGTGGTGGAGTTCGCTGGAAAGCATAATGCTATTGCACGCATCACTAGGCAGTGGGCAGGAAAAAGCAAGACGGGAGGCCGAGCCGGCAGGGCGTGCCGAGGAGAGACTACATTTGGCCCCGCTTCCAGTTCACCAAAAACACGCCGGCGACGCAGATTGCCATGCCGGCCAGCGCCAGCGGATTGAGCGTCTCGTCGAACAGCCCCCAGGCCATCAGCGCCGTCACCGGCGGGGTCAGATAGAACAGGCTGACGACACGCGTCGCCGCAGCGCGGCGGATCAAAAAATACAAGAGCCATATCGCGCCGAGCGACAGCACGAAGACGAGCCAGGCGAGCGCGAAAACGAGCTGCGCCGTCCAGTGCACGATGCGGGTCTCGAACGCCAAAGCGCCGAGGCCGAACAACAGTCCGGCCGCCGCGTATTGCACGCACAGCGCCGGCCGCCAGTCCATGCCGCCGCCGAAGCGTTTTTGATAGAGCGTGCCGACGGTGATGCCGAGGAGCGCCGTGGTCGCCGCCAGCAAAGCGAGCAGTCCTGTCCCGCCGAGAGCGGTCTTTTCGTAGAGGACCAGATAAACGCCGCCGATGCCGAGCGCGAGCCCGAGCCATTGCCGCACCAGGACCCGCTCGCCGAGCCAGCGGTTGGCGATGGTCGAGGTCAAGACCGGCTGCAGGCTGACGACCAGCGCTGCAAGCCCGGGAGACATGCCGTTCTCGATCGCCACGAACACGCCGCCGAGATAAAGGCCGTGCACCATGAGCCCGGTGGCGGCGCTGTGCAGGATGCCGCGGCCATCGGGCCATTTCGGCCGCGTCAAAGCGATAATGACGCCGAGCAAGAGCACGACGGCGATCATGCGCAGCGACAAGAACGTCAGCGGCTCGACGTAGGACAGGCCGAGCTTGGCACCGATAAAGCCGGACGCCCACAACAGCACGAAAATGCCGGGCGCCGCGAATACGGCCAGATCTTCCAAGCTGCGCGGCATGCCTTTTCGCCCTGCTGAGCCATAGCCGGTGCACCTAATATCCAAAATAGGTGAACCGGCTCAGCGAACCATTGAACGGGCCTGGTGGGAGCTTCCGGAGGACTCAAGACGACCGGGGACGATAACTAGCGGACGCCCTGGCGCGACGCTGTGCCTTTTGGCTCGCTTTTCCATGGTTTGACCATGCTCGGATACTCCGGCAGAGAACGTATGGTGGGTATCAACCAATCCTCCGGAGGCCTCCCCGAGGTTTGACGCCTTTGATGATATTGTCCGCAAGCTCAACAAAAACAGCGGTGCGCTAATCAAAGCAGCACATGGGAGAAAAACGGTCGATGGCCATCGCTTCGGTCTTTGATATGACGCGATTGGAGTCGGCTCACAATCTGACGAAGCATGCCGGATTAATATTTCGAGAGCCTTGGCGAACCGCGCTCCTGCTTGCAGGTTTGAAAACTGTATCTTGCCGTCAAGCACGCCCCTGGTTGCGATGGCAGTAATAGCACAATCCAGGTGTGTGCGAGAGCCTTGTCCCGCATTGCCAGTGAGCGCGGCCGCGAACCCAACCTGCCGACTTGCGATTTTATATCTGAATTGATATAAGACCGAGTGTCCCTTGAACCTGTCACTTTCACGGCGACGCACTGGAGCGGCTGCGTAACTTTCCGCCCGACGCACGTCGCCAAGGTGGACACGAGTTGTATCAAGTCCAAAGGGGCCGCAATCCAAGCGATCGGAAACCGATGTCACGCATTGGTCCAGGTGTTCGCGCGAGATCAGAATACGTGACGCAAGCGGCGCCTTCAGACTGATTTACATCGCAACGTTAGCGGACGCGATCCATGTACTTCATGCTTTCCAGAAGAAGTCGCAAAGGACGGCGCGAGGCGACATCGACTTGGCGGTCATGCGGTTGCAGCAACTCAAAAGAGGCTTGAAATGAGCAAAGCGAAGACCTTCGGCAACGTATGGGAGGCACTGGAGGAAAATCCCGAAGAAGCGGCGGCGATGACGATCCGATCCGAAATCATCATGGCAATTGGCGAAAGGGTGCGCAGCTGGAACACGACGCAGGCGCGCGCGGCCCGACGGCTCGGCATCACTCAGCCTCGTCTCAACGATCTGCTGCAGGGTAAAATCAACAAGTTTTCGTTGGACGCGCTGCTTAATCTTGCGACGCGCGCCGGTCTGAAGATCAGCATCGACGTGCGGTCGGCCGCATAAGGGCGGCTGCGGCTGAGACCATGAACGAGAAGGAAAAGGCCGCACTCGGCTCGATCGCCGCTTCAGCGGCGCTGACCGCCGCCAAGGCGGTGATCGGCGTGTTGACCGGTTCGCTCGCCATTCTGTCGGAAGCCGGCCATTCGCTGCTCGACCTTTCGGCAACCATGCTCACCTATTTTGCAGTGCGCGTTTCCGGCAAGCCTGCCGATGCCGAGCACCAGTACGGCCATGGCAAGGTGGAGAGCGTCACCGCGCTCGGCGAAACCGCCTTGCTGTTCCTGCTCACCGCGGTCGTTGTCTGGGAAGCGCTGCGGCGGTTGACGGGCGCGCAGACGCATCCGGTCGAGGCGACGGTGCCCGCCTTCGCCATCATTGCCGGCTCGATCGTCGTCGATTTCTTTCGCGCGCGCACGCTCCGCCGCGTTGCACGGGAAACGTCAAGCGAGGCGCTGCACGCCGACGCGTTGCACTTTGCTTCCGACATGTGGTCCTCGCTCGCGGTTCTGATCGGGCTTGCCGGCGTGGCGCTCGGCTACACCTGGGCCGACGCCGCCGCGGCGCTCGTCGTTGCCGTGTTCATCTGCATCGCCGGCTGGCGGCTCGGCCGCCGCACCATCGGCACGTTGACCGACACGGCGCCGCAGGGCGTCAGCGAGCATATCGCTTCGATCGCGCGGCAGATGCCGGGCATCGTCAGCGTCGAGCGCGTGCGCGCACGCCCGGCGGGCGCGGTGCTGTTCGTCGATCTCGGCGTCGCGGTGAGCCGCACGCTGCCGCTCGACCGCGTCTCCACGATCAAGGACCGGCTCACCCGCGCTATTCGCGCCGACATGCCGCACGCCGAGGTGACGATCACCACCGAGCCGCGCGCGCTCGACGATGAAACCTTGCGCGAGCGGGTGATGATGATCGCGCGCAACCGCGGCCTTGCCATTCATCATGTCGCCGTGCAAGCGATCGGCGGCCGGCTGTCGGTGTCGATGGACCTCGAAGTCGAAGGCACCATGCCGCTCAACACCGCCCACGATATCGCGAGCCGGCTCGAAGAGGCGTTGCGCGACGAGTTGGGCCCACCGGTCGAGGTCGAGACCCATATCGAGCCGCTGCCCGCCGACGTGACCGCCGGCCGCGATGCTGCCGCGGCGCGCGTTGCCGAGGTGAGTGCAGCGCTCAGCGCACTCGCCAAGGACATTGCCGGCTTGAGCGAAGTCCATGACGTGCGGGTGCGCGAAACCGCCGAAGGCGAGATCGTCAACTTTCATTGCCGCGTCGAACCGACGCTGTCGGTGCGCGCGGTGCATGACCTGGTCGATGCCGTCGAGCGGCGCTTGCGGCGGCGCTTTCCAACCATCCGGCGCGTCATCGGCCACGCCGAGCCAAGGCGCTGAGGATCACGCAATGAGCACCGCCGCGCCCTCGAAGCGGCCGGCGCGCAAGTCGTCGAGCGCGGCGTTGGCCTGCGCCAGCGGATAGCGCGTCACCTGCATCTTGATGCCCGCCTGCGGCGCGATCGCCAAAAATTCGCGCGCGTCGGAACGTGTGAGATTGGCGACCGAGACGAGCTGCCGCTCTTCCCAGAGTATTGCATACGGAAAGCTCGGAATATCCGACATGTGGATGCCGCCGCACACAACACGGCCGCCCTTCTTCACGGCACGCAAAGCTGCCGGCACCAACGCCCCGACCGGGGCAAAAATGATCGCTGCATCGAGCGGCTCGGGCGGCAACTCGTCGGAGCCGCCGGCCCAGACCGCACCGAGCGAGCGAGCGAAATTCTGCGACGCCGTGTCGCCGGCCCGCGTAAAGGCATGGACGCGCCGGCCCTGCCAGGCTGCGACCTGCGCCAGGATGTGGGCGGCGGCGCCGAAGCCGTAAAGTCCGAGCGCCTCGCCCTCGCCCGCCATGCGGTAGCTGCGCCAGCCGATCAGGCCGGCGCAGAGCAATGGCGCGATTTCCGCAGCGTCGCCGTTTTCGCCGAGCGCAAACGCAAAGCGCGCGTCGGCCAGCGTGTGCGTCGCATAGCCGCCGTCGCGGGTATAGCCGGTGAAGAGCGGCCGATCGCACAAATTCTCCCGGCCGGAACGGCAATATGTGCACACGCCGCACGTTGCGCCGAGCCACGGCACGCCGACGCGTTCGCTTGGCCTAAGGCCGGTCACCCCCGGACCCATGGCGGCGACGCGGCCGACGATCTCGTGCCCGGGCACGACCGGCAGCTTCGGGTTCGGCAGATCGCCGTCAACCACGTGCAGGTCGGTGCGGCAGACGCCGCAGGCGGCGACCTCGACCAGGATTTCGCCCTGGCCCGGCTGCGGAACCGGCCGCTCGCCCATGACCAGCGGCGTTCCAGGGCGGTCGAGAACCATTGCGCGCATGACGGACATGCCTGGACACCGCTGTGGCCGAGCCGGATCGGGCCCTGCGCTTTCAATGAGCCGCCAAAGCTTCTACATCAAGCCGGCCATGCGCACCGAAGAGCACCGCCCCGTCCGGGGTTACCGGCCGCCGACCGGCGGATCGACGCCGTCCCAAAGCCCACAGCATCTCGTTACGTGGTTTTCTGTGATATAGTAATTTTTGTAATTCGTACGGGCGCTACACGTGCGCTCTTCAAAATCACCCGACCACATTACTAAAATCCTGCAGACCTATCCTGCTAATAGGAGATGCTAACGATGCAATACAACGGTTCGCTTCCGTCGCGTTCCGGGTCTTCTCAACCTTCCATTGGCATCTGGAAGGACCCGGGATATTCAACTCGGCTTGGCTCGCCTGAGCGGCCAAGGAGACGGCTGATCTGGTTGCTCAAAGTTTGCAAATATATTATTTTGATTTTTATTTTAGGACTCGCTGGATACTTCTCAATTAAATTGGCCGCAGAAAGCCATACGACTGAATACGCTCGTATATTAGAAGAGGTTACGGCCGGCGCGGTTGCTGCATTGCTAATATCTCTGCTGTATGATTTTTTCACTAAAGCTGAGGATGAAGACCTCCGAAGAGAAGATATCGAAGATACACTGACGGGCTTATCACAGCAAATCTTTATCGCAAGTGGTATTCTCGCTCTGCCAGATTCTCAACTGAAGGATCTTGTTCGTGAATTGATTGCTCACGATAGATTTACGCAAGCGATCGCTGAAGTGACTGGGGAAGGTCGCGCCTTTGGCGCAGGTGCAATCATTGGATTGCTCCGACCACTGTGGCGACACGAGCAAGCCATTGAGTTGCACAGCTGGGAAAATTACTTCCTAAAACATCCGACTGACAAGGACAAATATATATGGACATCTAAACAAAGGGTTTCACATAATCTGAAAAATCCGAAGTTTAGACTCGCACTTACGGACAGCGCCACCGTCGAAGCTAACTTGGTCACGTCTGGGGGTTTCGACAGCGTGATTGTTTTGGAAAAGCACGATGAGAACGCAGTCAATCACTACTTAGACAAGGCAAACTGCAAAGTAAGATTGCATTGCTATTTCTCGGACCACCGTGAGAACAAGGAATTACAGGGGCAATTGACTAAAAAGGAGCCAGAGGCTCTTCCGGATAGTATCTCGGAAGATGAGTATGCGCGTGTATCTATCATCGAGTTCTTATTCCCACCGGATGTTCTTAACTCCGATAGATGCGAAATCGAATGGGAGCACAGAACTGAATTATCCTTCAGCACTCCCTTTTGCTATATTCAATCGGACAGGCTCTACCTTACGCGAGACTTGGTAATTGATTATCGTGACATCAAAGAGGTGCTGGAGAATGAATGGGCTCCCAGCTTTATAGGGAACTCCGGAGCATATTTCAGTCACGATAAGGACCGGGGCAGAATTGTGGCGCAAATCGACGGCCCACTGATGCCGGGTCAAGGAATCGCAGTCGTGTGGCAACGTAAGTATGTGGCCCACGCGTCCACGACGTAAATTCTTCCAAGTGAGCCTCTGATGGCCAATATGTTAGTTATGATCGGTTCTGCCGGAGCCGGCACTTACGCGCGGTATCGACAGCTTTCAAAGTTAACCGGTCTAAACGTAGATCTTATATGGTTAGACAGGCAGTTATCGGTAAAACTCTCTGACACGCGCACCATCAGCCAGCGCGGCACAGTTTGCGAGTTGTCGTCTTATGATCTCATTATTTACTGGCCGGCGTCATATCAGGCCTTACGACACCGAATCGGCTCATGGTTCCCGACTACTGCGACCGAGGAATATCTATCTCGCAGCTGGCGGGTTGTTGAGGACGCAATCTTTAGCGGCCTAGATCACCTCATGCTCAATTCATATCGAGCCGCTTGTGACGCTGCAAATAAGGGAATCGTGTATCTATCGGCGCTCGCCAATGATATTTCTATGCCAACGACGATCATTACGAATCGCCCGGGACGGTCGTTGACGGCATTGTCGACCAAACAAGTAATAAAGACAGTAACGGACACTGTTGATGTTAACGACGATCTTCAATTGTATACATCTCAATATCCGACAGATTATAAATGCCAGATTTTGGATGCGCCATACATAATTCAACAGTACATTAAAGCGATTTGCGAGTACAGAGCGTTTTATTTTGACGGCCGGACCATCGCCGTGCGAGTTCCTCGCGGTGATGATCTGGTAGACGTTCGACTCACGCCAGGATCGACGCTAAAGTGTGAGATCGTTGACAATACAACAATCTCTCGGATGGCTTCACGCCTCGCAACCCTATTCCACTTGGGGATGTTTTCAGCGGATTTCCTGGAGGATGTGGCAGGTAAAATTTATTTCATAGACCTTAATCCTCATGGTACATGGCATTGGCTCCAACGGTCGGTTCGCGATCGGCTTGACCACGCTTATATAGAAATGGTCTTAAAGAAGCTTGGTTTGCCGAGACGTAAAAATGATGGTCCAGGCAAGTCTCATCGATCCAGGCACATCTAGACGACAGATTCCATGAAACTGATCATGGAACGAGTGGTTTGTTTGCGGATTCCTCGTTTGCGATTGGCTGAACGAGGAATGGATCATGGCAACATGGCGGCATGCTGTTGAGCTGGCAATGACGAATGAAGAGGTTGCGAGCCTGGTTGCGATTTCGCGGTCG
>JASHQS010000035.1 GCA_030038995.1 Xanthobacteraceae bacterium | reverse complement strand
TGCGGGTGTAGCTCAATGGTAGAGCAGAAGCCTTCCAAGCTTATGACGAGGGTTCGATTCCCTTCACCCGCTCCAATCCTTACCAAGGATTACGCGAGTTCCCTATTTTATTGAATTTTAAATGCCGATAGCTTGGAAAAAACGTCCAACAGGGTGTCCAATTTTTCGTCCAACGTTGTCCGCTCGATGCCCGATTTTCTCACCCGCCGGAATGGCACCTGGCATTTCGTTCGCCGCGTACCCGTGGAGTTCGCGAGACTCGATTCACGCGGGATCATCAAGCATTCGACACGCATCAAAATCGCCTATGACCGCGCTGGCCGCCGGGCCGCGCGTGTGGCCGAACAATTCAACGAGCAGCTCGAAATCTTTTGGAAAGGGCTGTCGGATGGCAAGCCCAGGGCTACCCTCAATAGCTACGAGCACGTGCGGCTGCGAGCTCGTGCCCTGGGCTTCGAGTACATCGAAAACGACCGGCTGATCCAGCAACCCACAGAAGCCCGCCTGGAGCGTCTGGAGGCGCTGGTTACGAAAGGGCTGGCCAATGATGCCGGCGCCCGTGCGGCTCTCCTGGGCACGCAGAAACGGTCCGTATTCAAACTCTCAGCGCTGTTCGAGGAGTACGAGGCTGCCACCAAGCACGAGGTCAAAGACCTATCGCCCGACCAGCTTCGCATTTGGCGCAACGGGCGTATTCGGGCAGTCGAGCGGTTTGTCGAGGTCGTCGGCGACAAGCTCGTCACCGAGGTCAACGCCGATGATGGCATCGACTATTGCGAGTGGTGGCGTGAACGCGTCGTTGAGGACACGGTTGAGGCGAAAACCGCCAACAAGGATATCGGTCAGCTCAGCCGAATGCTCAAGGAAATGAGTGTTCGCCAGCGCCTCAATTTGCCCGATATTTTCAAGGGTCTCCGGCTCAAAGGCGAAACCGGGCACCCGCGTGTGCCGTATGAAACAGACTTCGTGCAGAACCGGCTTTTCGCGGAAGGGGCTTTAGCCGGACTGAACGAAGACGCCAGGTTGGTTTTGTATGTCGTCGCGGACACCGGATTGCGCCCGTCGGAAGTGGTGAATTTGCGGGAAGATGCCATCGTCCTGGACACCCCCATTCCGTACGTCCGGATTTTGCCGGACGGACGCCGCCTCAAGACCGAGGATTCCCGCAGAGAAATCCCCCTGGTCGGCGCGGCGCTCGCCGCCATGCGGACGCGTCCAGAGGGCTTTCCGCGCTATCGGGACAAATCTTCGAACCTGTCCGCCACCCTGAACAAATACCTGCTCGAGAACGGCCTTCGCCCGACGAAAGACCATACGGTCTATTCGCTGCGGCATAGCTTCAAGGATCGGCTTGTCGCCGTTGAAGCGCCGGATAGCCTGATTGACAGCCTCATGGGGCATAAAACCTACAAGCCGAAATACGGTAAAGGGCCGTCGCTGGAATTGAAGCTCAAATATCTTCAGCAGATTGCCTTGAGGCCGCCGGCTTCGCTGTAGGAGAGCAGAAGCCGCTGGGCGCGTGCTTTGGTCTCTTCCCTCTGCTTCAGGTCTTCCAGCTCTCCCTCGAATTTTTCATACATGGGGACATGAACATCCCCGTCCAGCTCGATGAAATAGGCGAGCAGCACCAGCGCACGCTCGATGCGCCCTATCGTCGGTGGTACGGTGTCCGGGTTGGCTAACATCTTTGGGTCGATGCATATGTTGTTGATCACTCTAGCCGATAGGCGAGAAAATTCATTTGTAAGGATTGGAAAACCAGAGCAGTCTTTCGGACATTCCCAAAGAGACCTTGTTTATCCCAACGATTACGCGACGAGGTCGAGCATATGTGTACTAGGTCGTCCTGAAGAGTGCCTCGCGGTGGAGTCAGCTTTGATCTAGCCTAGCTGAAAAAATCGATGATCAGAACATTTCGCCATTTCTTCGATCCTGCCCTGTCAAATCCCATCAAGGGCAAAACGGTCGACCTCACCGTGGATGAGATTGAGGACGCGGGTATTCGCGAGGTGTTGCAGACGCCGGGAGCTGCGCTAGGCACTTGGGCAATCTTCGATGGTCTGCTTGAGCCGTCGGGAGATGGGTCTCCTTTTGTATTCAAAGAACCTCTGGGGCAAGCGCGAGAAGTAAAGGTGGCGTTGTCCGGGCTATTTGGGCGCTTCGTCGCACGCGCGTATTTAAAACGCTATCTGGGTTTGTCGATCTTCGCGCATCTTGGTCAGCGCGAAATACTTCTCGACGGGAAGCTTCGCGTTCGAGTGAGACGGAAGAGCAAGGGCGGCAAAGGGGACTTGCCCGATTGGGTCGCCTGCGATGCCGCACTTGGCAAGCTGACCGTCGCCGAGGCAAAGGGTTGTAACGACGAATCGGGACCGCAGCAGGCGTTGGAGCGCGGATGGAAGCAAGCCAACCGTGTCGACATTCTTGTCAAAAGCCGCAAAGCGCCCCTCAAGCGGGTCGCAATTGCGACGCGGTGGGGCGTGGCGAACGGCGGCGCGGACACGCCCATCATCTCGGTGCGCGATCCTGAAGAAGAAGGGAATATGTCCGATGCCGAGAGGGAGGCGACAGCGGTGGGCGTGGCGAGACTCCACGCGGCGAATTTATTGAAGGCGTTAGGCTACGCCGAACTAGCGTCCGCACTAAACCAACTCGTGCGTGCGAGAGAGGACGAGGCGACCAACGCGGGAGCCGCAGCTCAGCAGGTATTGAATGGCACGCACCTTTACCAGATCTCGGGCGATCAACCGGTTGCGCCGTCTGATGGACTGGTTGGCAACTGGGTGACGAGGGCCGGTCCGGTGCCTCGACCCGAATTGCTCACGCCTGCCGATCAGCGGTCCTTACAGCGGCTGGAATTCCGCCCTGTCTTCGTAGGGCTTGAACGCAGGTTCGTTGCAGCCCTGATTGCTGGGAATCCTACAGCAATTCGCCAGACAGCTTCTCGCGCACGCCACCCCGCCGGAACTGTCCGAACAGACGGAGCGGGAGGTTGGATAGTGCGCGTCGACGATAATACCGTTCTTGAATGATCGCGCACCCTCGCATCGCCGCTTAAGGGTCCACGGCGGGTGCTACCCGACTATTGGTCAAAAAGATGAATTGCGTCAGAATTCAGTTCGGGAGCTAGAACTAAGATACAGGGGGACCAAGTGAGGAGAGCAATTGTCCTGATCGGAGCAGGCGCGTCGATAGAATACAAGGCTCCGTCGACTGCTACCCTGACGACGGCCATCGAGCAGGCGATACTTGCGGACAGTTGGATGCAGGCGAGCGGCGGTGCGGCCGCGTACACCGAGATTAAACAAGGCCTGAACAGCTATCTCAAAGGACCAGTGAATTTTGAGCAAATCTATCATTGTGCGCATGAATTGCGGTTTGCCTCGGCTCCGCCCCCCGGCACGGTCGATGAGTTTAAGCCGATCATGCAGCCATTTCTGAAGAACAGCGCTCGATTGTCTAACAACGCCTTAGAGGCCCTGTGCGGCATGATCGCCAAAGTCATATACGCCGAAGTCTCTCGTTCGTGCGGGGACAATTCACTCGGACTCGGGTCACTAGCAAGGTTCGTGGAATTTCTACGCTCGCAATACGTGACGCGCATCTATACGACGAATTACGATGATTTTTTGCTGCAAGCCGTTCCGGACCTCTATACAGGTTTCGGAGCTGCACAGGCCGGGGTTAGGCGGTTCGATAAAGAGCGGTTTTGGGTGCGCGACAGTTGGGATACAGCTTCTTATTTGCACGGTTCGGTACACATGGGATTCCAGCACCCACCGCATGGAGACATTGGTGAGCTGTTTTGGTTCGACGATCGCGCCAATGCGCTGAAGCACTCGTCGTTTACAGGAAGTTCGCCGCCCCGGATGGACGGCACTTCGGTTCTAGTTACTGCGGTAATCACCGGCCTAGAAAAATTGTCGCGGGTTCAGCAGCGTCCGTTCGCCCATTTTTATTCGATGATGGCTCGGGATGCGATGCGAGCCGACATTATCTTTGTCATTGGATCAGGATTAGCTGACCTGCATCTGAACACATGGCTCGGGGAAGCTCGATCACGCGCACCCCAGCCACCCCTTCTCTTTATCGATTACTGGCCGAATGGCTTTGAGGACGACACGTACTTCGAGTTTGGTCCAAAAACGATCAGGCTTTTTCACAAGCTTCGCGTTCATGTTGCTGAGCACTACCGTGGGACGCGCATGGGCGATTGGATTTTAGCGCAGGATAGAACTTGTGCAATTTGGGACCGAGGATTTCAGGCATTCCTCAATGCGCCTGATCAATTGGATCGTGTTCTAGACAACCTGCACGGCGCGCGGCCAAATTGTCTGGATCGGCTTTCGCGGCGCCTTTATCGGGCAGGACGCCATTTAGCCGACGGTCGCTAGTCTTAGAAACCCTCTTCGGCGACGGGGTCTATCGTGAGGCAGGGCGGCGCGCGCGGGACGCGCGCCAGGGCCGCACCGTCGATGCCAACCGCCCCAAAAACCATTGGGATCGCGTGCGGCAAATCATCGGACGAGAAACCGGGCGCCACGGCCTCGATACCTCCGTCACGTTGGCCGCAAGATATTTCACATACAAAGCCCCCGCCAAGGGAAGTTAAAGACGAGACCTAACGCGGCAATAAGCGCAGTTAGGAGTTGCCGCCCCTGCATTCTTGTCACCGATTAAAGGTCAAGTATATCACGGCGCACGGCTTAATGCGGTCAAGGACGCTTCGCGCCGCTGTTGGCGGCTGCATTCGCAGTCCTTGACCGCAGTGCGCGCCGTGATGATCGGATTGCGTCGGGACGGGGGAGCGTCTGACTTTTGCGCCGTAGGGCGCATTCGACGCGCTGCGCGGCGTCGAACAAGGGAGCGGCAGGCTTCAGTCACTCACTTTCTTGACCGCCGCCGCCAGAGTGAGTCGATCTTCCATTGCGCTATTCGTCGAACAACTCATCGTATTTACTGAACAGCATCAAGTTCACTTTCTCGATCCAGTCAAGCAAACCGCGGGTGTTCTCGTCATAGGCATCAATTCTCTCAAGCCATAGGCGGTATGGCGGATTCGTAAATCTGAGCATCGGTGTTACAAACCGAATATCGGCGGGATAAGAGGACAGATTTGGTTTGTATGTGCCATCCGGCATCCTCGTTAGACACCAATCGAGCGATTCATTCCAAGATCCGTGGATCGACTCCGACATCATGCCATAGGTAGATGGGTAAAGATCCGCATGCTCGACTTCGGCAAATATGTCGTAGAAGCGTTTTCCTTGGAGCCTCCATTTGTTCTTCTTCTGCTCACCAAAATCGTCTTTGGAAAAACCTTCAGCGTCCATCTTTTCCCGAACCGATTTTAGCAGGCGCTGACCAGGCTTGGTGTTGAAGAAGGCCGATCCGGCTTCGAGATCACGAAGAAGGCGCAGTCGATCCTTGTATGAACACTTGCGATAGTCGAGCAAAATATCTGGACCATTGCGCATCAGATAGGTTGCAATGGTTGAGGCTTCGATTATTGGCCGATCGAGTATCCCAATAATCTCGGCATGGTCTTTCTCGTAGTAGGCTATCACTTCCTTCAGCAACTTGGCGATACGGACAAGCAGGCCGAGGATCGGCGCATCGTCCAGCGAAAATCCGCTCGGGTTACGCTCGATATTTTTCAGGCGAGTTAAGCAGTCATAAATCTCGGCAACATCCTTGAAAAAAGTGAGTGCAAATCGGTTGAGGTTCTCAAGGGAACTCAGCCCCTCGCTGATATAGTCGGGCTGATATTTCTCTGTGATTTTGTTTATCTCTTCCAAGACGGTTATCTCAAAAAGGCGTGAATAGGTACAGGCCCCTCGACCGAAGATGGGCCGACTTAAAGAATCGCTTCGAGCCCCTTGCGTTGAATAACGTTCAACAGCACGAGTGTCGGGCCCGTGGGGTGCTTTTCGTCGCGTTCGAGCTGCGAGACATACCCCACACTCACATGAAGATGGCGTGCAAGCACGGCCTGACTAATATTTTCCTTGTCGCGCAGTGCCCGTATCTGCATGCCCGTCAGCGGCTTGGCGGCGGCTTGCGCTGTGCCGCCAAGGTGACGCAGCGTGATCTTTTCATGGCTGCGCTTGCTCATCACGCCGCCAGCGTACATGTCCTTAGCGGTTGACAGGATGGTTCTCGTCAACGGACTGAGTTTCGCTGCTTTCTTACTTGCCATGTGTCACCTCCAGCAATCGGCCGGCTTTAAGTTCCGCCTCGATGAGCGCCGGGCTCATATTGAGCCAATGCGCCGCGATTTCACGTAGCGACCGTAATTCAGGATCACTGATATTCGCCTGGTCGTTTTTGGCGAAGCAGTGCAGAAAGAACGCCTGATCGCCCGCGCGTATGGCGATAATTGTGCGGTAGCCGCCAGAGCGGCCTTTGCCCTGCCGGGCCACCCGCTGCTTGATGAGGCCGCCTCCGAGCTCGGCATCGACCAAACCTCCGACGGCACGCTCGACGGCCTCGCGCAGCGCCTCGTCGGACATGTCTGTCTTGCGTGTCAACCGCGCAAACGTCCGCGTTTTAAAAACTCTCAAGCGCCCTCCCTATAACACCACAAACTATAGTTCATTGTGTGCGGTATTTCAAGTGGAAACTGCGCAAGAATCTTGCATCTTGGCTGGGCGTATTGAATGACAATGTTTGAGAATACCAATGGTTACAATGGAGATTGGAAGACTGAGATTTTAATTTGGCCGAAGAGGGTAGCGAGATGTGGTTTTGCGGTCCGCAAAACCCTCGTTGGGGGCCGGTGGAGATGGCCCCCAAACCCCAGGACGCATGCGCTCTGCCAAGGAGGCGTATCATGGCCCGGCCAAAAGTATCTAACTTGCGCGACGTGTCGCTTAAGCTGCACCTCACCGCTACTGAGTATGAATGTGTTGTGCGGCGAGCAACGACGGCTGGAATGCGCCCAAGCCACTTTGGCCGCGCCATGGTACTCACCAAAGACGCCGCCACGTATTCGCCAAACCCGCGAATGCCGAGCACCATGGAGAGACTGAATTACCACGCGCTAAACAGGCTCGGCGTTAACCTGAACCAGATGGTGCGGCGCATGCACCAGACGGGCGAACCAGCACCCGCCGATCTTGAGCCTCTGCTCGCCGATATTCGCGATATCCTCCAGCGTGCGCTCAAAAAATGGTTGTGAAAATTCTCGCCGGAAAAATGCGTCGGGGGAATTTCGCAAAATCATTTTTGGATTTTTCGGAAAATCGGCCGGCGATGATTAAAAAAGTTGTGGATAAATGTCCAACGACGTGTCCAACGTTGCGTCCAACAAAGCGTCTCCAAAATATCTTTGCCAGCACTAACCGACTGATTTATAAATCGTAATGCTTTGGAACTAGGCTCATCACCCGCTCCAAAGACCTCTTCACCCGCTCCAACCTCGCGCCGTTCGACGCTTCGGTTGGCAAGGCAGACCCGCTCACTTCCCCTTCACGTGCTCCAAAAAGTGCAGCACGTCGGCGTTGAATTGCTGCGGGTCCTGCAGAAACGAGAAGTGGCTCACGTCAGGCTGGATCAAGAGCCCGCTGCCCGGGATGTTGTCGGCCATGAACAGTGTGTTGTCGCGCTTGATCGCCTCGTCGTGGTCGGCGTCGACGATCCAGGTCGGCACCTTGATGGCGGCGAGATCGGCGGCGGTCCAATGCGGCTCTGAGTCCCACATCTTGGTGATCTGCTTGAGGAACGCGTCGTATTCCTTCGGCGTCGGCGACAGCTTTTCGTATTCGCGGCGGGCGCGGGCGATGAAGGCGCTGAACACCGGATCATGCTCGACGTCCTTCACCGCGCTCGGATCGGAGTTGGCGGCGAAGGCGAACAGCTTCGTCAGCCGCTCCGGATGGTGCATGGCGATGTCGAGGCCGATGATGGCGCCGTCGCTCCAGCCGATCAAAGCCGCCTTGTCGATTTTCAGATAATCCATAAGCGCCAGGACGTCGGACGCCATCAGGTCGTAGCCGTACGGTTTCTGGTCGCGCGACGAGCGGCCGTGGCCGCGGCTGTCCATGACGATGACGCGGTAGTGCGGCGCCAGCGCCGGCACCAGCTTGCCCCAATAATTGGCGTTGGCGAGGCCGCCGTGCAGCAAGATCACCGGCGCGCCGGCGCCGAACTCGGCGTACCAGATCTTGATGCCGTTGACCGGCGCGTAGCCGCTCTTGGCCGCCTGCGGTAGGGTCGGCGTCGGCGGCAGCGTGAGCCATTGCGGTTCGGCACGCGCCGCGGTGAGGGTGACGAACAAAGCAACAAACATAAAGGTGAGGCGTCGCATGGTCGATTCCCACTTGTTCGGGTTACCGCTGAAACCCGTTCCGTCACCCTGAGGTGCTCGGCCGAAGGCCGAGCCTCGAAGGGCGATGGCCCCGGCGCCTCGGCCGCATCCTTCGAGGCTCGCTGCGGGCACCCCATCGCGCCTTGCGCGATGGGGTGCCCCTGCGCTCGCACCTCAGGATGACGGTCAACATGAAGGTCGTGTCTGATTTCGTCAATGTACCGTAAGCCCGGCGACGGCCTTATTTCGTTCCATACGCGCGGTCGCCGGCGTCGCCGAGGCCGGGCAGGATGAAGGCGCGCTCGTCGAGGCCATCGTCGATCGCCGCGGTCCAGATCGGCACGTCGGCATGCAGGCCGCGCATGCGCTCGATGCCGGGCGGCGCGCAGATCAAGGTGACGAGGCGAATGTCCTTGGCGCCGCGCTCCTTGAGGCGATCGACCGCGGCGACCGCGGTGTTGCCGGTGGCGAGCACCGGCGCCACCACGATGACCAAACGCTCGGCAATGTCGGCCGGCGCCTTGAAGAAATACTCGACCGCCGCAAACGTCTCCGGCTCGCGGTAGAGCCCGATATGGGCGACGCGCGCCGCCGGCACGAGATCGAGCATGCCCTCGGCGAAGGTGAGGCCGGAACGCAGGATCGGCGCGAACACCAGTTTCTTGCCGGCAAGGCGCGGCGCCATCATGCTGGCGAGCGGCGTGTGCACCTCGACCTTGATCAGCGGCAAATCGCGCGTCACCTCGTAGCACACGAGCATGCCGATTTCCTTGAGCAGCTCGCGGAACGATTTGGTCGAGCGGTCTTTCTCGCGAAGGAGCGTCAGCTTGTGCTGCACCAGCGGATGATCGACCACCTTGACGCCTTGCATGTTGGTTCTCCCCGGCGCGGGTCTATATTCCGCTCATTCCCGCGAAAGCGGGAATCCAGAATTTAGCAACAGCTGGGTCCCCGCTTTCGCGGGGACGAGCGGTGGAAGATTGATCGCTGAGTCCATAGTTAGAACACCGTGCCGTCGCTCAAAACTTTGATCGGCGGGCTGCCGTCGGTGCGGCGCGCGAAAGCGAGTTCGCGTCCCGCCGCCCAGCTGCCGCCCTGCAGCACCTTGGCGAGCGGCAGCGCCGCCGCGTTCTTGCCGAGCCTGGCGCGCACGGCGAGCGCCAGCCGGTCGAGCAGTGCCACCGTGAGCGCGCGCCATTCGACGACCAGGGGCGCGTCGACCTCGTGGGCGCGCGCCATTTCTTTGCTGTCGCGCAGCACGAGTACGCCCGTGTCCACGAACAAGCCGCCGTTGCGGTATTCGGCAAGCCCGGTGAGGCCGTCGATGTCGGTCACCGTGAAGCCGGCCTGCTGCAGCGGCTCGATCAGCGAATAAGCGAGCCATTGCGACAGCTTGTGCAGCGGCACGAGACCGGTGGTGGCGTCATCGGTGACGATCGCCGGATGGCGCCAGCAATCGCCGAGCGGCACGCCACCGAGCGTCAGCCGCGACGGCCAGATCGGGCCGAATTGCTGTAATAGTTCGGAGAGGATCACCGGCGCAGGAATAATTTTGCCTTCGGCTTTCGCGCCCAAATAATCGAAGAAGCCGCCTGGGCGCGGCGCATCGCGCAGCGCAAAAACTTCCGGGCGGGATTCCAACAGTTTGCCGAGCTCGCGCAACAACGTGGCACGCCGGTGCAATCCAAGAAGCTGATTGCCTGGGCCGATCTGAAAACCTTTGCCCAGCATGGTGCTATCAATTTGTGCCAAAGCGACAGCATCGGCGCGTTGTGGATTCCTCCTGGCCTCGGAAGAAAATGAACCGCGGGCGAACATGTCGAGACTCGCAAGGGCAAGTCCTTCGGAACGGCCGAAATAGTTGCCCGTTACGATGTCGCGATAGCGCCATTGCGTACCGGCGCCGGCATCGACCAGCACGCTCACTATGGCTAGATCGAATGCCGCCCGGGCGCGCTGCGCTTGATCGGGCATGCCAGCGAAGTCCGCCAATGTTCCGCTACGGCTGTGGCCGTCCACTTCGAAATGCCGCCAGCGCGAATGGAGCGGCACATCGAGCGAGGGGTAATTTTTCTTTGTCGTGGCGACGACGCGATCGGCCGCCTCGTCAAGGCGTCGAAGGTCGATGCGAAAATGCGGCAGCTCGTCGTCGAGGCCGAGCGCCAGCATGCGCCTGGCGCGCGTGCGCACCGCCGCGGCGTTCAAAAGCGAAACAGCGGCGGCCTTCTCATCGGTCATGACAGCGTGCCGGAAAGGACCGGCGCTTAATATTTGTCGAGCGAGCGCCCGGTGGTGTCGGCGACTTCGGCCGGCGCCGGCGGCGCGGGCGAGAAATAGCCGGCAGCCTTTTTGGCGGCCATTTCGACGTGCGCGTCGGCCGGGATCAGTTCGTCGGGCAGCGCGACGCGCTCGAGGACTTCTATGCCCTGGCCGACCAGCGCGTCGTATTTCATGTCGCTCATCGACACGAAGCGGTCGATACGCCGCACGCCGAGCCAATGCAGCGCGTCCGGCATCAGTTGCTGGAAGCGCGCGTCCTGCACGCCGGCGACGCATTCGGTGCGTTCGAAATAGGCGCTCGCCACGTCGCCGCCTTGCTGGCGCTTGCGCGCGTTGTAGACCAGGAATTTGGTGACCTCGCCGAGCGCGCGGCCTTCCTTGCGGTTATAGACGATGATGCCGAGCCCGCCGGCCTGCACACCGCGGGCGCATTCCTCGATGCCGTGGATGAGATACGGCCGGCAGGTGCAGATGTCGGAGCCGAACACGTCGGAGCCGTTGCATTCGTCGTGCACCCGGCAGGTGATCTTGGTCGCCGGATCGGCCAGCTTTTTGACGTCGCCGATCAGATAGATCGTGGTGCCGCCGATCGGCGGCAGGAACACCTGCATGTCCGGCCGCGTCACCAGTTCGGGGAACATGCCTGCCGTCTGCTCGAACAGGGTGCGGCGCAACACGGTCTCGGCGCAGCCGAAGCGCTGGGCGATGCCGGGCAGATACCAGACCGGATCGATGGCGATCTTGGCGACAGCCATGCTGCCGTTTCGGCGCACGATCTCGCCGTCGGCCTTGAGCCGGCCGGCCGCGAGCGCGCTCTGCATCTCGTGCAGGTCGAGGCGCGCCTTGGAGACCGCGATGGTCGGGCGGATATCGGCGCCCGCGGCGATTTCGGCGCGAAAAACTTGCGCTGCGACATGGCCCCACGGGTCGAGCGATACGATACGGTCCGGTTCGCTCCATTGCGGAAACGGCCCGATGCTCACCGCCGGATCGGTATTGGTGAGGTCCGGCCGGCGGATCGGATCGAGCGCGCCGGCCGACACCGCGAGCGCCCGATAGAGCGCATAGCAACCGCCGTGGCTGCCGATCGCGTTGCGGTCGCCGGGCCGCGACACGGTGCCGATCACCGGGCCGCGCTCGCGCGCGCGTGCGCCGCCCCAGCGGATCGGGAAACGCGGCTTGCCGCCGGGCTCCGGATGCGAGGTGATGCGGATATGATCGGTGCGGTTCGAGCGGTTCATCTGCCGAAGCCAAAAAGCCATCGGCCCGCCGCGAGCGGCGGGCCAGACGGTCAATATCAGCGCGACGTTAAGGGACACCGCCACCCGGCGTGCCCCGTCTCTTATATAGCAAACGCGGCCCTTAGGCGCAATCAAACGGCGCCAGCCGCGATTTCGGCGGCTTATTGCTTGCTCCATTTGGTGCCGTCGGACCAATCGATCGATTTGTCGGTCCGGATGATGCCGAGCGAGTTGAAGGTGCCGCCGGCGGCAATGGTGACGTCGCTGGTCAAGGTGGCGTCGGCCATGGCGCCGTTGGTGCCCTTGATCTGCAGCTTCTTGCCCGATTGCGTGATCGAGGCGGTGGCGCCCGACCACAGGCAGGGGCTCGGGTTGGGCTTGCATTGATAGGTGCCGTTGAGGTCGGGAGGGGAAGCGCCCTGCTGCGCTCGGGCCGAACCGACCAGTGCGAACGCGCAAAGTGCGGCCAGCGCCGCTAAAGACGAAGACGTCTTCATGATTTCTTGTTTGGGCATTGCGTCTCTCCCTTGACCATCAACGTGCCGCCAAAGCGCTTCCTCGCGTCAAACCCGCAGGCAATCCCAGGCACGTACAGGGCGCCCGATCGGAATTGGCGAACCCTTGTGCCGCCGGACGCGGCTGCAATGTTATGAAGCGAAGCCTCGGCGGTGACAATGCGGCGGACTTGGTGGTGGGACTTGGCGGTCCGCGGGCTCCTCTTTGCCGCCGCCGCAGGCACAATGAGCGGGCCGAGCCGCCGGCGACGGATCGGCACTTGCGCTTCCTGGTGCGAGAAGGCATGTGAACGGCGCCTAGGAGTGTAGCTCAATTGGCCAGAGCACCGGTCTCCAAAACCGGGGGTTGGGGGTTCGAGTCCCTCCACTCCTGCCACGCCGCACACTAACGCTTTGATGTTCCAGACAAAATTTTAGGTGGGGCAATCGCGGTGGGGCAATCCATGTTCGCGGTTCATTCGAATATGATCCCGGGCCGGTTTTTCCGGGAGCCTGGTGGCCGGTCGTGGACTTGCATCCTTGTTTGCAGTTCCCATTTTCAAGCGCTGCGATCGAGGAGGACACGCATGGTCGTTATGAATGCAGGTGGTCAGCGCATTGAAACTGGCTTGGCGACGCTAAAGACTGGTGACTCTAGAATTGTATTTTCAACAGCATATCAGCCGATCCTTGAGGCGACCGTCGCCTTGGTCGGGTTTGAAGCTAAGGCGCCCGTTCGCCGACTCAAATTTACGGTTCGCAAGTTCGATAATAACGGCATCGACCTAGACGCCGATTGGGACGGGGGGAATGTGACTGCCGCTTATATTTCGTGGCTTGCCATCGGGCTCTAAAGATCCCTCGACGCCGCATCAGTTGGCGACCTTTGTCGTCCGCTCGCGTTCACCGGCAATGAGCTTTGCCGCATCCCCGGCAAGGCGCTTGCGATTGGCCGCCGCGGTATAGACGTTCGCTTGCTTCTCCGACGTCCAATCGTACAGCGCCATCAATTGCCGATCGGTCGCGCCGTTCTCCGCGGCGATAGTCGCGCCGGCTTTGCGCAGCCCATGCGCACTGCAATGTGGCAACCCGGCCTCGTCGCAGCGCGCCCTGAACCAATTGCCGAAGCCGCTCGCCGAAAACGGCTTGCCGTATTCGGTGACCAGGAAGGTTAGGTCGCCGGTCGGGCTTTGCACGATGACGTCGGCGAGAGCGGGAAGGATCGGCTTCTCCGACACGTCGACCCGTTTGTAGCGCGTCTTGCGCGGCACCATGCGGAGCCACGCATTGCTGACGTGCTGGCGCCCGAGCAGCACCACGTCTTGACGGCGCACGCCGAGGAATAGGAGCAGGGCGAGCTCAAGCCGCGCCTTGGTGCCGATCGGATGACGTTGCTCGTACTGCC
>JASHQS010000305.1 GCA_030038995.1 Xanthobacteraceae bacterium | reverse complement strand
GGGTAACCGGGTTGGGATACGTGGGCACCGGATAGACGTTCGCCTGCTGCGGCGGCGCGTACCGGTGCGGCCGCTGCGCCAACGCCGGCGTGGCGACGAGCCCGATGGCCAGGGCGGACAACAGCAACTTGCTGGTGAGAGACTTCATTGGTGCATTCCTTTGCAATGCGCCCCTGATCGCGAACTATTCCGATTTTCGCGTCGCACAAGGCGCACTCAGGTCACTCTTGTTTCACAAAAATGTTAATACATTCAGTATGTTAATGTCTTTTTTATTTCCAGATTTATGCCGCGTTATTGCACTGCAATAAGACCAAAGCCGAGCCCAAGAGGCTGCGCGTTGGGCAAAATGCGCCGCCGCAGCCTGCGGCAAAATTGTCGCGCGGAATCGCTTTTCCGTGATGACCTTTTCTCGACAAGTCGCGCCGGCATTAATTCGTTATATCTATCGCGGCGATGTCCGCATAAATCCCGTGCGGAAAGATGCCGCCAAGAACACGGACAACAGCAATGGCCGATACCAAAGGCTCGCAGGGGCCGCAGCAGCGCCGGCTGCGTTCGCAATTGTGGTTCGACAATCCGGACAATCCCGGCATGACTGCGCTCTATCTGGAGCGCTACCTCAATTACGGGCTGACGCGCGCCGAGCTGACCGCGGGCAAGCCGATCGTCGGCATTGCCCAGACCGGCTCCGACTTGAGCCCCTGCAACCGCCATCACCTCGAACTGGCCAAGCGGGTGCGCGAGGGCATCCACGACGCCGGCGGCATCGCGTTCGAATTTCCGGTGCATCCGATCCAGGAAACCGGCAAGCGGCCGACCGCGGCGCTCGACCGCAACCTCGCCTATCTCGGCCTTGTCGAAGTGCTGTTCGGCTATCCGCTCGACGGCGTCGTGCTGATGACCGGCTGCGACAAGACGACGCCGGCCTGCCTGATGGCGGCCGCAACCGTCAACACGCCGGCGATCGTGTTGTCCGGCGGACCAATGCTGGACGGCTACCATAACGGCAAGCTCGCCGGTTCTGGCACGGTGCTTTGGCAGGCGCGCCAGGACGTTGCTGCCGGCAGGATCGACTACAACCAGTTCATCGACATCGCCGCCTCATCGGCGCCGTCGATCGGCCACTGCAACACCATGGGCACCGCCTCGACCATGAACGCCATGGCGGAGGCGCTCGGCATGTCGCTGCCCGGCTGCGCCGCGATTCCGGCGCCGTATCGCCAGCGCGGTCAGATCGCCTACTTGACCGGCATGCGCGCCGTCGAGATCGTGCGCGAGGACCTCAAACCGTCCGACATTTTGACGCGCGCGGCGTTCGCGAACGCGATCGTGGCCTGCTCGGCGATCGGCGGCTCGACCAATGCGCCAATTCATCTCAACGCGCTGGCCCGCCATGCCGGCGTCCCGCTCGAGATCGAGGATTGGCAAACGATCGGCTATGACGTGCCGCTGCTGGTCAACATGCAGCCGGCCGGCGAGTATCTCGGCGAGGATTATTACCGCGCCGGGGGGTTGCCGGCGGTGATGCATGAATTGTTGGACGCCGGGCGCCTGCACGGCAACGCGCTCACCGTCAACGGCAAGACCTACGCCGAGAACGTCGCGCGCGCCAAAGCGAGCAATGCCGACGTCATTCGCCCCTACGACAAGCCGCTCAAGCCGCGTGCCGGATTCAAGGTGCTGCGCGGCAATCTGTTCGATTCGGCGATCATGAAGACGAGCGTGATATCCGACGAATTCCGCCAGCGCTACCTGTGCGACCCGAAGGATCCGAACGCGTTCGAGGCCCGCGCCGTGGTGTTCGACGGGCCGGAGGATTATCACCGCCGCATCGAGGACCCGGCGCTCGGCATCGACGAGCACACCATCCTGTTCATGCGCGGCACGGGCCCGATCGGCTATCCCGGCTCGGCCGAGGTTGTGAACATGCAGCCGCCGGCGGCGCTGATCAAAAACGGCGTGACCTCGCTCGCCTGCGTCGGCGACGGCCGCCAATCCGGCACGTCGGGCTCGCCCTCGATCCTCAACGCCTCGCCGGAAGCGGCGGCCGGCGGCGGGCTTGCGCTCCTGAAAACCGGCGACCGCGTGCGCATCGATCTCAACAAGGGCAGCGCCGACATGCTGATCTCGGCGGCGGAGCTTGCCGAGCGCGCCGCGGCGCTGAAGCAGAACGGCGGCTATCGCTATCCGGAAAGCCAGACGCCGTGGCAGGAAATCCAGCGCGCCTTGATCGATCAGCTCGGCAGCGGCATGGTGCTGGAGCCGGCGGTCAAATATCAGCGTGTCGCGCAAAAATTCGTGCCGCGCGACAATCATTAGCGTCGCCGCCGGCGCAGCCAGCCGTTAACGCGCACAATGCAGCGGCTTCCAGTAGACCCCGGCCGCGGTCTCGCCGCCGCGGAAAACCAGCGGCGCGACGCCTGCTTTGTTATCTCGAGCACGATCAACGCGACGACCGCCGCAATGAGCAGCAATGCGGCGCTGGCAAGGATGCGGCCGGCTTGCACGTTGTCGCCGGTCAAGCCGTAAAACCACAGCGGCGGATAGTTATCGAGCTTGAGACTGGCGAGGTCCGGGTAAAGCTCATGCCCGCCAAGCGCGGCCGCCGCCCAATACGCGTTCCAGCCCTCGTTGATGTCGAAACTGTGCCTGACGATGATCTTGGCGAACAGGGCCACGACCAGTGCGACTGAGATGGCAAGGAAAACGAAATGCGGCAACTGGAACATCAGGCTCTTCGCCGCGGGACGAAGGCTCGTCAGCCCCTGATTCGCTTGGTCCATTTGGCAGGCGTATTGACCGGCCGCATGAGGCCGGCTGGCAGATTCGCGGCCAAGCTGGCGATGCCGGTGTCGATTTGCGCGGATTGCCCCCCGTTGAGCGTAAGCCATCATTTCCTGTACAGCAATCGTGCGCGCGCCAAGATCGCGACGGTTCACAAAGGCCAGCCATCCATGAGCACTCCGCATCCATCGACCGCCGATAAGCGCAAGACCTTCCGCACGCTGCACGAGTCCGGCTGCTTCGTCATTCCCAATCCGTGGAATGTTGGCAGCGCGCGCTACCTGCAGGGCTTGGGCTTCAAGGCGCTGGCGACGACCAGTTCCGGCTTTGCCCATTCGCAGGGCTATCCGGACGGCGGCCAAAGCGGCGAGCAGGTGCTGGCACATTTTGCCGAGCTCGCGGCGGCGACCGACCTGCCGCTGAACGCCGATTTCGAGGACGGCTTTGCCGACACGCCTGACGGCGTGGCCGAGAGCGTGCGCCAATGCATCGCCACCGGCGTGGCCGGCCTCTCGATCGAGGATTCGCCGAACGACGGCAAGGCGCCGCTCTATGAGCTTGACGTTGCCGTCGCCCGCGTGAAGGCGGCGCGGGCGGCGATCGACCGCGCCGGCGGCGAGGTGGTATTCACCGCGCGCGCGGAAAATTTCATCCGCGGCGTCAATGATCTCGGCGACGCGATCCGCCGGCTCAAGGCTTATGCCGCGGCCGGCGCCGATTGCCTCTACGCCCCCGGCATCAACAAGCGCGAGCAGATCGAGGCGGTGGTCAAGGCGGTGGCGCCGAAGCCGGTGAATTTTCTCAACGGCGGCGCGTTCGGCTTCACGGTCGACGAGCTTGCGGCGATGGGCGTGCGCCGCATCAGCGTCGGCGGCTCGCTGGCGCGCGTCGCCACGCACGCCTTCATCCGCACCGCGACCGAGATCGCGCGCGACGGCAAGTTCGATGGCTTCGGCGGGTTGATCACCA
The DNA here is from genome assembly GCA_030038995.1 of Xanthobacteraceae bacterium. GTDB lineage: Bacteria > Pseudomonadota > Alphaproteobacteria > Rhizobiales > Xanthobacteraceae > BOG-931. The sequence continues at coordinate 3,777 of JASHQS010000305.1, read as the reverse complement.
ATGCCGAGCTGAACAAATTTTTTGCCGAGGATCGCAGGAAACGTTCGCCATGACCGGCTGGGAACCGCATCCGCAGACCGGTCAGCCGATCGGGCTGCCGGTCGAGCAAACGACGGCGGCGCCGCGTCCCGGCCCGGTCATGCTCAAAGGCCGCTACGGCCATGTCGAAAAGCTCACGCCCGGCCATGCGGCCGATTTGTGGAGCGTTTTTGCCGGCCACGATCGGGTCTGGACCTACATTTCGACCGACGGACCGTTCACGAACTTCGCGGACTTTGCGGCGTTGATCGAGATGCGCGCCGCGGCGGCGGACCCTTACGCCTATGCGATCGTCGATGCTGCCGGACGCGCCGTCGGCTATTTCACGCTCTTGCGTATCGAGCCGCAGATGCGGGTCATCGAGGTCGGTCACGTGCTGTACTCGCCGGCGCTGCAGCGCACGCCGCTCGGCACCGAAGCGCAATATCTCTTGGCGCGTTACGTGTTCGAGACGCTCGGCTATCGGCGTTACGAATGGAAATGCAATTCGCTTAATGCGGCGTCATGGCGCGCCGCGCTGCGCTACGGCTTTGTCTACGAGGGTACGTTCCGCCAGCACAGGATTGCCAAGGGCCGCAACCGCGACGACGCCTGGTTCTCGATGCTCGACAGCGAGTGGCCGCAGCGCAAGCGGAACTTCGAGCGCTGGCTCGACCCGGACAGTTTCGACAGCGAGGGACGGCAGAGGGTAAGCCTCGCCGCATTGAACGGGGCAGAAAGCGCAAGGACGCAATGAGCGGCAGACTAAAAGGCAAAGTCGCGCTGGTGACCGCCGCCGGCCAGGGCATCGGCCGCGCCATTGCCGAATCGTTCATCGCCGCAGGCGCGAGCGTCATCGCCACCGATCTCGCCGCGGAAAAACTCGCCGACCTGAGCGCCAAAAAGCGCAGCAGGCTCGACGTCCGCTCGCAGGGTGACATCGAGGCGCTCGCCCGCGACACCGCCAGCGCGTTCGGCACGCTCGACATTCTGGTCAATTGCGCCGGCTACGTGCATCACGGCACGGTGCTCGACTGCGCCGACCGCGACTGGGATTTTTCCTTCGATCTCAACGTGAAATCGATGCACCGCACGATCCGGGCGTTCCTGCCCGGCATGCTGGAGAAAAAGCGCGGCTCGATCGTCAATATTTCCTCGGCCGTCTCCTCGATCCGCGGCGTGCCGAACCGCTACGCTTACGGCGCCACCAAGGCCGCGGTGATCGGCCTCACCAAGGCGGTCGCCGCCGATTTCATCAAGCAGGGCATCCGCTGCAATGCGATCTGTCCGGGCACCATCGAATCGCCGTCGCTCGACGAGCGCGTCGCCACGCTCGCCAAGCAGACTAACCGCCCGCTCCAGTCGGTACGGCAGGACTTTGTCGCGCGCCAGCCGATGGGCCGGCTCGGCACGCCCATGGAAGTCGCCGCGCTCGCCCTCTTCCTGGCCAGCGACGAGGCAAGCTACATTACCGGCCAGGCCCATCTCGTCGACGGCGGAATGGCTTTGTAATTCTCTCGCGTCATTCGGGGCGCGCGCAGCGCGAACCCGGAATCCATAACCATGGTCTTTCAGCGACGCCGGGACGTCGGTCTGCGCCACATGGGATTATGGATTGCGGCTCTCGCTATCGCTCGGCCGCAATGACGGCAACGCGGTTGAACCATGCACATTCTCATCACCGGCGCGGCCGGCATGATCGGGCGCAAGCTCACGACGCGGCTGGTCGAGATTGGCGCGCCCATCGGCCGGCCGATCGACGCGCTGACCCTGATCGACATCGAGGCGCCGCAGAAGCCGGAAAAATTCGGCGGCAAGGTCGTCAGCGCGGCGGCCGATATCGGCGATCCGGCGACGGCGACGGCGGCCATCGGCGGACGGCCGGACGTCATCTTTCATCTCGCCGCCATCGTGTCGGGCGAGGCCGAGCTCGATTTCGAGAAAGGCACGCGGGTCAATCTCGACGGCTCGCGGGCGCTGCTCGAAGCGATTCGCTCGGCCGGCGACGGCTATCGGCCGCGGCTCGTGTTCACCTCGTCGATCGCCGTGTTCGGCGCGCCGTTTCCGGATGCGATCGGCGACGAATTTTTTCAAACCCCGCTGACCTCCTACGGCACGCAGAAAGCGATCGTCGAACTCTTGCTCGCCGATTACAGCCGCCGCGGCTTTATCGACGGCGTCGGCATCAGGTTGCCGACCATCAACGTGCGCCCGGGCCGGCCCAACAAGGCGGCATCCGGCTTCTTCTCCTCGATCATCCGCGAGCCGCTCAACGGGCAAGAGGCGGTGCTGCCGGTCGCTGCGGATGTCAGGCACTGGCATGCCAGCCCGCGCGCCGCCGTCGGCTTCCTCATCCACGCCGCGGGGCTGTCGAGCGAGCAGCTCGGGCCGCGCATCAATCTGACCATGCCGGGCGTGTGCTGCACGGTCGCCGAACAGATCGCGGCGCTGCGCCGCATCGCCGGCGACAAGGTCGCGGCGCGCATCCGCCGTGCGCCGGACCCGCTGGTCGAGCGTATCGTCGCCGGCTGGCCGCGCCGGTTCGATCCGCGCCGCGCGCTGGCGCTCGGCTTCCGCGCCGAGGCTTCGTTCGACGACATCATCCGCGTGCATATCGAGGACGAATTGGGCGGCAACATCGTCGTGTGAGATCCGGCCCCGCTCCGCTCGTCCCCGCGAAAGCGCGGACCCAGTTCTTTTGATGTCCTCTGGATTCCCGCTTTCGCGGGAATGAGCGGGTTTTACAGGGCCGGCAAAAAAGCCTTCCCACGGCCGCGCCTCACCGTCTATGTGTTGCCGCCATGCGGTTCGGCACTCCGCTCATTCCCGCCATGCTGGCGCGCCGTTACAAGCGTTTTCTCGCCGACGTGATGTTCGAGTCCGGCGAGATGACGACGGTGCACGTCGCCAATCCGGGCGCCATGACCGGGCTCAACCGGCCGTATTCGCGGGTCTGGCTGTCGGACTCGCAGAACCCGCTGCGCACGCTGCGCTACACCTGGGAGCTGGTCGAGACCGATCTCGGCTGCGGCCCCGAACTGGTCGGCGTCAACACGGTGCTGCCCAACTTGCTGGCCGCCGAAGCGCTGCAAGCCGGGCTCATTCCCGAGCTGCGCGACTATCCGTCGATTCGCCGCGAGGTGAAATACGGCATCGCCTCGCGCGCCGACTTCGTGCTCGAGGACGACAAGCGACCGACCTGTTATCTCGAGATCAAGAACGTTCATATGATGCGCAAGCCACACCTTGCCGAATTTCCCGATTGCGTGACGGCGCGCGGCGCCAAGCATCTCGGCGATCTTTCGCTGATGGCCGCCGGCGGCGCCCGCGCGGTGCTCTTGTTCGTCATCCAGATTCCGTCGGCCGAGCGCTTCACGCTGGCGCGCGACATCGACCCCGCTTACGGTGCCGCGTTCGACCGCGCGCGCCAAAAGGGCGTCGAAATGCTGGCGTGGCGCTGCAAAATCACGACCGATGGCATCGAGATCGCCGCCCCGATTCCGATCGTCGAGGGGTGAATTTTCCTCCGCTCATTCCCGCGCAAGCGGGAATCCAGCGCTGAGTCCCCGCTTTCGCGGATAGGCGCTAACATAGCTGCGTTTCCCGGGCGCAGCGCAGCACGAAGCGCAGCGAAGTGGTGCGCTGCAGACCCGGGATCGTAACAAGTTGCGGAGTCTGGGACGGTCCCGGATCAGCGGTGCACCGCTTCGCGCTGCACCGCATCCGGGAAACAGAGGCCTATGTTAGCGCCTATGCGCT
>JASHQS010000304.1 GCA_030038995.1 Xanthobacteraceae bacterium | reverse complement strand
CATCTCGGCAACGTCGTCGTTCCGCTCACCGACGTCAATTTTTATTATCTGGTTCTGCTCTGCTTCACGGCGGCGGCCGCCGTGATGTGGGCGCTGCTGCAATCGCCGCTCGGCCACACCTGGGTCGCCATCAGGGAGAACCGCCGGCGCCTGCAGTTTCTTGGCGTGCGGCCGGAGCGTTATGTCTGGGCCGTCTTCGCCATTGCCGGATTCATCACCGCCTTCGCCGGGACCCTGAACGCGCTCCTGTTCAATTTTACCTCGCCGCAGGACCTGCATTGGATCCTGTCGGGCAATTTCGTCATCATGATCGTGCTCGGCGGCATGCGCAGCTTCTTCGGTCCGCTCATCGGCGTCATCATTTTCGTGGTCGCCCAGGATTATCTGTCGAGCCTGACCGGCAACTGGATGACCTTCATCGGCCTGATCTTCGTGCTCATTGTGCTGTTGTTTCCGAGCGGCGTGTTCGGCATCTTCGACCGTCGCGCGAAAATCGCATGAGCGCTGCGACAGCGCATGAGGCCGCAGCGACGGCCGCGCCAATGGCCGTTCCGCAAGCGGCGGCGGAGCGGCCGTTCCTGCGGATGGCGAACGTGTCGCGCCATTTCGGCTCGCTCAAGGCCGTCGACGACGTGTCGTTCGACATGGCGGCGGGCGAGCTGCGCGCCGTCATCGGGCCGAACGGCGCCGGCAAGACCACGTTCTTCAATCTCATCAGTGGCTTGCTGCCGCCGAGCCAAGGCCGGGTGATCTTCGACGGCGAAGACATCACCCGGCGCAGCGTCGCGCATCGGGTCGCCAAGGGAATCGTGCGCACGTTTCAGATTACCGAAGTCCTTCCCGCATTGTCGGTCTTTGACAACATCCGCGTCGGCGTCGAGACCGCGCGCGGGCTCAATGCCCGGCCTTGGCTCGGGCGGGGCGAGCGCAGCGCCGTCGATCGCCGGGTCGAGGAGCTGATCGGCATCGTCAATCTGACCGACAAGGCGCGCCGCGTCGTCGGCGAGCTGGCCCATGGCGACCAGCGCGTGGTCGAGGTAGCGGTCGCGCTCGCCGTCGGACCACGGCTCCTGCTGCTCGACGAGCCGACCGCCGGCATGGGCGACAGCGAGACCGAGCACATGGTCGATCTGGTGCGCCGGCTGCATTCCGACCAGGGCGTCAGCGTCCTGTTCATCGAGCACGACATGGACATCGTGTTCGACATCGCGCAGCGCATCACGGTGCTCGATCGCGGCCGCGTGCTGGCGGATGGTCCCCCCGAGCAGATATCGGCCGATCCCAAGGTCCGCGCCGCCTATCTCGGGGAAGTCGAATGACGGCAATTCTGCGCGCCTCCGACATTCACACCTTCTACGGCAAGAGCCACATCCTGCACGGCGTCTCGATCGAGGTGAACGAGGGTGAAATCGTCACGCTGTTGGGCCGCAACGGCGCCGGCAAGACCACTACGGTGCGCAGCCTGACCGGGCTGACGCCGCCGCGCCAAGGCACGATCGAAATATTCGGCCACGACACGACGCATTGGCCGGCGCACCGCATCGCCGGGCTCGGCGTCGGTTACGTGCCGGAGGGACGCAAGATTTTCGGCAACCTCACGGTTCTGGAGAACCTCAAAGTGCCGCCGGCCCGGCCGGGATCGTGGACGCTCGAGCGCGTGCTCGCCTTGTTTCCGCGGCTTGCCGAGCGCCGTTCGCAGCTTGGCCGGCAGCTTTCCGGCGGCGAGCAGGAAATGCTGTCGATCGCCCGGCCGCTCCTGCTCAATCCGCGGCTGATGCTGCTCGACGAGCCCTCGCAAGGCCTGGCGCCACTGATCGTGCGCGATGTCATGCGGGTGGTGCGGCGCATGCGTGACGACGGGCTTTCGGTGCTGCTCATCGAGCAGAACGCGCCGCTGTCGCTATCGATCGCCGACCGCGCCTATGTGCTCGACGACGGCCGCGTGGTCTATGACGGCCGCGCCGCCGATCTCGCCAAGGACAGCGAGCTCGTCAACAAGCTGGCCGGCGCCGGCAGCAAGGCCAAGGTGCGGCGCAGCGCGTGAGTTACTTCCGGCAAATTAATTCGAACCCGATTCGTCTCGATCAGAGAAAGCCGTCGATCGCAACGGCCAGCGTTGCTTCCGAACAAATCACCGTGTCAAGGGCGCGAAGCGCCGCCTTCGGCGGTCGAAGACCCTTGACACGGTGATTTGTTCGGAACTTTTTGCAGCGGTTGCGATCGACGGCGCTGCACGACCAAATAATTCAGCCAGTTACGTGAAAAAGCATATGATCCCTCACGACTCCAGCGCGTTCGGCGCGTACAGTTCGTCGATCTTGATCAGCCGCCGGGTGAGGCCCTGCTCCAGCGAATATTGCGCGATGGTCTCGATCACCTTGCGGTTCGCCTTGACGCCGTGATGCAGGAGCGGCGTCTTGGCGTCGCCGGATAACAACCCGGTGGCGAGATGATAGTCGACGTGCTCCAGGCGCTGCGCGTTGGCGATGTGGTTGGCGCGATTGAACGCCTTGAGCAGATTGAGCACCACCCACGGCTCCTTGTCGAAGATGTCGCGCCGCACCACTGCCTGGTGGTTGATCGGGAATAATCCGGTCTTGCGGTAATAGCGGATGCCTTCGGCCACCGGATCGGGAAACAAATATTTGAAATCGGGATGGCTCGCGAGATCGGCGCGGCTCCTATCGACCAGGTTGCGGCCGGAAAGATAATGCAGCGCGGCATCGAGCTCGCCGGCGAGCATCATCGAGCCGATGCTCTTGTCGGCCGGGATCTGCTTGACGACGACGCCCGGCGGCGGCGTAAAGCCGGTGGCGCCGCCGTGGCTCTTTTCCGGCGTGCGCTCCATCCAGAATTCGATGTCGGCCGGCGTGACGCCGAATTCGTGCTGCAGCACGCCGCGCGCCCACAATGCCGCGGTCTGCTGGTATTCGGGCACACCGACGCGCTTGCCCTTGAGGTCGGCGGGCTTGTCGATGCCGGCCTTGCGCGCGACCAGGATGCCGGTGTGGAAGAACCGCCGCGTGGTGAAGACCGGCAGGCCGACGAACCGCGCGTCGCCGCGCCCGAGCGCGATCATGAACGATGAGCACGACATTTCCGCCACCGCGAACTCGGCAAAATGCAGTTGCCGCCAGAACAACTCGGAGGGATGCAGCACCGTCGGCATGAGATCGATACCGTCCGGCTTGACGGTGCCGTCGATGATCGGCCAGGTCCGCGGATTGTCGGTGATGCCGATGCTGAGCTGAAGGTTCATGATGTTGCACGTGTCCTTGTTCACGATTGCCAATTCGGTTTGCGCTTTTCGATGAACGCGCGGATGCCCTCCTGGGCCGCTTCGCTCGCCGCCACGCGGCAAAAATCCTCGATCGCATCGGCGATGCGCCGCCGCTCGCCGCCGTCGTTCTGCCGCATGAAAGCGGCGCGGCCCCGGCGCATGACGGCCGGCGCTTTGCCGGCAAAATTTCGGGCAAGCGCGCATGCCGCGTCGTCGAGTTCGGCATCGGCGACGACTTTGCTGACGAGGCCGAGATCGAATGCTTCCTGCGCGCCGAAACTTCGGCCGCTGAACAGCAGCTCGAAGGCGCGATGCCGCCCGACGATCCGCGGCAGATGGACGAAATGGATCGCCGGCAGGACGCCAATGTCGATCTCGGGATAGCCGAAGCTCGCGCCGCGTCCTGCCAGGATGACGTCGCACGAGATGGCGAGCGTCATGCCGCCGCCGCGCGCGGCGCCGCCGACCGCCGCGATCGACGGTTTGCCGAGGCCGCGCTGGGCGTCGTGCAGGTCGAGGTAAAGCGCCTGGAGCAGTTCGCGTATCGCTTTGCTGCTCTGGCCGAGCAACAGATCGAGGTCGAGCCCGGCGCAAAAGCGCCGCGGCAATGCGCTGGTCAGGATCACGGCCCGCACGGCCTCATCGGCCGCGGCGCGCCGCAACGCGGCGGCAACGGCGCGGACCATGTCGAGCGTCAGCGCGTTGACCGGCGGGCAGTTAAGCGTGATGCGCGCGATCCGATCGAAGACCGCATAGCTGACGCCGCAATCGGGCCGAAGACCAAAGTCCATACAGTAACCGGTAGGTAGAGAGGACGCCGCAGTAAAGGTGGCGATCAGAGAAAGCCGTCGATCGCAACGGCCAGCCTTGCTTCCGAACAAAGCAGCGTGTCAAGGGTGAAACCGCTTCGCGGCGCGCCGCAGGCGCGCCCTTGACACGCTGCTTTGTGCGGAAGTTTTTGCCGCCGTTGCGATCGACGGCGCTCCGCGACCAGAGCTTGGAACGCTTGACGCCACTCATCCGCATTCGTCCTGCCGGTGCGGATCGCCGCTAATACCGGTATGGCGCGATGTCCAGATGCGGGAAGGCGCTGAACACGTGCGGCTGATTGGTCGGCGCCGCCGGATGCAGATAGGACGCATCGAGCTTGCCGAAGCTGGTGGCGCCGAGGAGGCCGAGCGAGCGGATGACCTCGTCCTCCAAGAGTTCCAGCATGCGCACCACGCCGGCCTGGCCGGCGGCGGCGAGCCCGTAGCACTGCATGCGGCCGAGCCCGACCAGATGCGCGCCGGCGGCGATCGCCTTGACCACGTCGCTGCCGCGATAAAAGCCGCCGTCGATGATGATGTTGGCGCGGCCGGCGACCGCCTCGACCACTTCGGGCAGCACGTCGAACGAGCCGCGGCCGTGATCGAGCTGGCGGCCGCCGTGATTGGAGACGAAGATGAACTCGACGCCGTGGTCGAGCGCGATCCTGGTGTCCTCGGCGGTGGCGATGCCCTTGATCGCCAGCGGAATCTTGAACTTCGCCTTGATGCGCTCGACGGTGCGCCAGTCGAGCGCTTCCTGGAACTCGCGTCCCGAGGCGCGGCGGCGGCCGCCGGTGATGTGGCGCTTGGCGATGTCGCGCTCGCGCCGGCTGTAATGGGCGGTGTCGACGGTCAGGCAGAACGCCGCGTATGTGTTGGCGATGGCGCGCTCGACAACATCATCGACCCAGGCGGCGTCGCCGCGCACGTAGAGCTGGAACATGCGCAAAGCCTCCGGCGCCGCCTTGGCGACGCCTTCGAGGCCGGGATCGCACACCGAAGAGAGCATGTGGGCGACGCCGAATTCGGCCGCGCCCTTCACCACCGGCGCCGCGCCCTCGGGATGAAAACTTTCCAAGGAGCCGACCGGGCAGAGCACGATCGGCAGCCGCAGCTTGCGGCCGAGAATCTTGGTCGTGGCGTCGACCTTGCTGACGTCGCGTAAGACGCGCGGCCGGAACGCCATCGAATCGAGCGCCATGCGGTTGCGCCGCAGCGTCGTCTCGCTCTCGACGCCGCCGACGATGTAGTCCCATTCGTTCTGGTTGAGGTTCTGCCGCGCCTTGGCGACGATCTCATGCAGGTTGAGAAACTCGTTGCGCGCCGCCGCCTCGCGCAGCAACGCGGCCTCATCTCGTCGGGTGGTGGGCATATGAAAATACGCGTCGGTTGGTGCTGTGAGAGGGGCAGAACGGGAGCGCAAAAAGGTCCGCGCCCCGGAAGCGGCCGGCACCGTACAAGGCGCTCCGCGGAGAATCAAGAAACGGCGGATTCAGACGAGGGCAAAGCGGCGGTGCTCGCCAGCCGTGTCGTTATGGCGGTCCCGACAGGACTCGAACCTGTGACCTTCGGTTTAGGAAACCGCTGCTCTATCCGGCTGAGCTACGGGACCGTGTTGATGGCACTGCATTTTTCCAGAGAGATGCCGAATTTTGCTCCGATTTTGCTCCGGGTGCCGCGCCTTGTATCACTTTGAGCAGGGTAAAGTGAAGGCAGCCTCTTGCGGATTACCAGGATCCCGTTGCGGAGCGTGTACGGCTCGGTAGGGTAGTTGGCTGAGCGGGCGCGGGCACCTTTGTGCACGGAAATTGGAAAGAAAGCTCACGGATTTTGGTGGCGCAGCAGCTCACGGATTTTGACGCCTGATGGGCGGGGTGGCCGCTCTACTGAGCCGTCGTGGAGGCGTCTGTGAATGCCTGAGGGCCGAGCATCCGGGCAGGCGCCGCTCCGCCACCGCAGCGAATTTCTCAAGCTCCTGTAGCGTGCTCACTTCGCAATTGTCAGTCGTTTTGCACTGAATGAGATTGAGATCGATTCCCTTACCGCTCTTTTTTACGAGCATGTAGCCATATGATGATGGTGAAGGGTGTGCGGCTTTGGTTGCGTCAGCACACTCGCGATTATCCCTGCTTTCATTCTACTGCCCCGACACGTTGTTATAGAACCCGTACATGAAGTAGGTGCCCCACGATCCGCCCGCCTGTAGTACGGGGACGACACCGCCCACAGGGGGTTGCCTTGTCAGCAAAGTCCTGAGCGGTGGTTAAAGCTCTATGCCCGAAAGAAGACGTGGGTCAGCGCCAGCGCTATCTGCGGAAAGGCGGAAAACACCACGACGAAGCCGAGAATGATGAGGAGGAACGGCAGCACGGCAAGGATCAGTTCCTTGAGACCGATATCGGGCGCGATGCCCTGAATGATGAACAGGTTGAGCCCGACCGGCGGGTGAATGAGGCCGGTCTCCATGACGAGGCTCATATTGACGCCGAACCATACCGGGTTGAATCCATGCGCCAGAAGTCCCGGCATGATCACCGGCGTGACCATCAGCACGATGGCTACGGGCGGCAG
>JASHQS010000303.1 GCA_030038995.1 Xanthobacteraceae bacterium | reverse complement strand
GTGGCAGCACGGCGGCAGGAAAAACGACAGCAACAGCCATTCCGCCTCGTTCAAATCGCTTGCCTGGCGCAAGTGATCGCGCCGATACTGTTCGCGGGTGGTTTCAGTCCAAACCATTGTGACCTCCTTCGAATCTCCACAAATCCAAAGGAATCACAAAGGGCTGAAATCACTCAATGCTTTTTCGGCCAAACTCTAAGGGCGACCTGGAAACGATAGCGCCCGCTGTGTGCGATGAAGCTCAAAGCGGTCGGTTGTAGCACTGATATGCCCGGCACAATCAGTCACATCACACCACAGGCGAACGCCCGCCGTCGACGTTGATCGCCGTGCCAGTGATATAGCTGCCCTGCTCCGACACCAGGAAGCAGGCGAGATTGGCAAATTCCTCGGCCTCGCCTACGCGGCCGATCGGGATTTCCTTTTCGTATGCCTTGTAGTACTCCTCGATCGTCATATTGGCCCGTTTCGCCCGCTGCACATGCTGGTCGGCGCGGATGAAGCCGACCAGCATGGCATTCACCAGCACGTTGTGCGATGCCAACTCGTGCGACAGCGCCTTGGTCATCGCCATGCCTGCCGCGCGCGATATCGAAGTCGGGATGCTGTTAGCTCGCGGCGCTTTAGCTCCGATGTTGAGCACGTTGATGATGCGGCCCCAGCGCCGCTCCTTCATCTGCGGCGTGACCAGCCGGATAAACCGCACCGCCGCGAACAGCTTCAGTTCGAGGTCGTCGTACAGGATCTCGTCGGTGACCTTCTCGAACGGCATCGCCCGTGACGTTCCCGCATTGTTGACGACGATGTCGATCTTGTCGAACGCCTTCATCACCTCGTCATAGGCACGCTGGATGTCGGCCGCCTTGCTGACATCAGCCTGAACCCCGATGACGCGAGTCCGGGTCGACTTGCTGATAGCCGCGACCGCTTCCTTGATCGTCTCCCCAGTGCGCGCGACGACGGCGACGTCGGCGCCCGAGGCCGCGAACCGCGTCGCCACCGCAAAGCCGATCCCCTTGCTCCCTCCAGTGACGATGGCAGCCCGTCCCGACAGATCGATTTTCATGGCATCCTCCCAAACTCGAGTATTTGCTCGTCGGCGGTGCCGGCACATAGGGCCGGACCTGCATTTCCGTGAACGGGTACGTCACCGTCCGCCAGCGCCATGCCCCGCTGATTTAGATCATCTTTCACCACATCTTCTAAGCGAGCAGCGCGCGGTCGATCGCGTCGCCCATCTTGCCGGAAACGCCGCCGCTGGGGCGCAGTCCGTCTCCGCAGTCGGCCTGAACCTCTACCGGGTCCGCAAGCCGGTCGCGGGGTTCGTCCCAAGATCAAACGACGCTGGCGTGTCGCGACGCGCTACGGCAAGCTCGCGGCCAACGACCCGGCTTTCGCCCGGCTCGCATCGATGCGATTGCGGCTGCGCTGACAAGTCCACGTCGTGGATCTTGCATTACACCTTCACCGGCGCCGGCGCCGGCACCGGCGACACGCCGAGTTTCTTCTGCAGGCTGGTCGACGAGGTGGTGTACTGGAACACCAGCCGCTTGTCCGGATAGCAGTAGCGATAGGCTTTCTGCGCCATCAGCGCCGCTTCGTGGAAGCCGGACAGGATCAGCTTGAGCTTGCCCGGATACCAGCCGATATCGCCGACGGCGAAAATGCCCGGCACGCTGGTTTCGAAATTTTCCGTGTTGACCGGAATGAGCTCGTTGTTTTTCAGCTCGAACCCCCACTTGGCGACCGGACCGAGCTTCATGGTCAGGCCGAAGAACGGCAGCATGACGTCGCAGGCGATGTCGAAGGTCGAGCCGTCGCTGGTCTTGACCATGGCCTTGCCGAGCTGACCGTCGCTGCCGGCGAGCGCGGTGACCTGGCCGAGCACGAAATCGATTTTGCCGTCGCCGACCAGCGCCATCATCTTGTTGACGCTGTCGGGGGCGGCGCGAAACTCGCTGCGCCGGTGCAACAGCGTCAAGTGGCTCGCCAGCGGCGCAAGGTTGAGCGTCCAGTCGAGCGCGCTGTCGCCGCCGCCGACGACGAGAACGCGCTTGCCGCGGAACGCCTCCATCTTGCGCACCGCATAGAACACCGACTTGCCCTCATACGGCTCGATGCCGGGAATCGGCGGCCGCTTCGGCTGGAACGAGCCGCCGCCGGCGGCGATGACGACGATCTTGCTCTCCAAGGTCGTGCCCTGGTCGGTGCGCACGCGGAACAGCGGCTCGCCGATCTTTTCGACGCTTTCGACCATCTCGCCGAGATGATATTGCGCGCCGAACGGCTTGATCTGCGTGAGCAGCGCATCGACCAGTCCCTGCGCGCTGGTATAGGGAACGCCGGGAATGTCGTAGATCGGCTTTTCCGGATAAAGCTCGGCGCACTGGCCGCCGATCTTGTCGAGGATGTCGATAAGGTGCGCCTTCATGTCGAGCAATCCGAGCTCGAACACGGCAAACAGGCCGATCGGCCCGGCGCCGATGATGACAACGTCGGTCTTGATGGGTTCACTCATGTGACAGCGTGCTCATGTGGGGTAAGTGCAATGGATGCGGTCCTGATAAGGTGGCGAGTGTCTAGCGTGCTCGCTGGCGCAGGGGAAGAGTGCGGCGGCGGCCGCGGCGGCCACGACGCCTGCGGCAGCAACGCCCGCGGAAATTGTTCCAGGAATTCTGGGATTCGTCCTGTTCGTTTACGATTGCCGGCCCCGCAGTCTTTCAGGCTTGGCGTTCGGGCGTGCGCACGGTGAGCCCGTCGAGGTCCTCGCGCACCTTGATCTGGCACGACAAGCGCGAGTTGGGCTGAACCTCGAAGGCAAAATCGAGCATGTCCTCTTCCATCGGCGAGGGCTCGCCGACCTTCTCGCGCCACGCTTCCTCGATATAGACGTGGCAAGTCGAGCAGGCGCAAGCGCCACCGCATTCGGCCTCGATCCCGGGCACGCCGTGCTTGATCGCCGTCTCCATGACGGTCGCGCCGACCTCGCCTTCCACGGCGCGCGCCGTGCCTTCGCTGTCGATGAAGGTGATTTTGACCATGGCCGGACGATTGATTGACTGATTGAATGCGGGCAGCCGCCCCGGCGCAGCGGCGAAGCGAACTGCAAGCCGAGACCAGCGGGCGGGCTTCTTCTATCGGCTCGTGTCGGACAGCGCCAGTACGGGCGCGCAGAACGGATCAGCGGCCGTCCGGCGCTTGACTGGAATATTTTTCCAGGCGTGCATGGATCGCCGCGCGAGCCTCGACCGTCGCGGCCGTCAGCTCGGCGATCGCCGCGCTTCGCTCGGCTTCGGCGCGCGCGTCCTCCAGCCGTTCCGCGGCCCACGCCACGCGCCAAGCCCCGATGCCGCGGGCCGAGCCTTTGAGGGTGTGGAGCGCGGTCGCGGCAGCGGGTTCGGCGCCGCCGATGCGGCCGAGCATGATCGCGGCCTGGCGGCAAAAAATCTGCAAAACTTCGCGCTCGAGCCGGCAGTCGCCGAAGGTCATCCGGCCGAGGTGCTCCTCATCGATGACGCCCGGTTGGTGCGCCGTGGCGGCGGCCACGCGCATGCTCACTGCACTCATAACGCCCTCCCGGCCTGGTTGCGTGCCCAAGCCCTTCGCCAGCTTGGCGCGGCAAGTCTTTGCGTTATCGGCAGTTTGCCGGCCGGCGGGAAAAATCGCGTAAAACCCGAAGGCCGCCGCACCCTTCTTTCGTCCGACTGGTGAGCGAATTCCTACGTCCGCGCTGCCAACCCGGCTCCGCGGCACTTATCCACACGCGGCGGGTCGGCAAAGCCACATAATTGCGGGTTTCGGCGGCAGGGCCGCACGCCGGCCGCATTGTCGGCATCACTATGGCAAGGCTTTCCTATCCGGCCGGCGCCGATGCTATGGTAAGCAACCCGTTAACGATGATTAAAGGGACGTTAAGGGCACAGTTTCCTTCGATGTCACAAACCGATAGGATGGCCTACTGGTGTGCGACATGAGGGCGGGGGAGGCCCTCCCACGCGAATTGAGCACTGCAACGATCACGCGCTCGTGGCGCGGTCCGGTTTTGTTCGGGCCGTCCTAGTCCGGCGTAACACGCGAGGCGACGACCGACATGGCGAATAATCCGAAGAAGACGATGGACCCGACCGAAGCGGCGTTGTCGGCGATCCAGGAAGCGCTCAACATTCGCGATCACGACGAGCCCGCGGCGCACCCGGTCGAGCAGATCGCCGAGCCGCCGACGGGCCACGAGGCCGGGCGTATGGCCACCATTGCGCCGCCGCCTGCGGCCTTTCATGACCATTTCGATTCCGATCCCGTCGGCACCCGCGATCTCGGCGTGCAGGCGCCGGACGCGGCCAATGACGATCGGCAGTCGGTCGGTCGAATTCTCCAGGCGCTGCAGCGCCGGCCGGCGCGGACGTCTTATTTGGTTGCGGCGATCTTCTCCGCCGCCTGGGTGGTCGGCTGCCTCGCGCTGTCGTGGGCCTATCTCCCGGACTTTTCCGCCGCGGCCGGGCCCGGCCATTCGCCCGCGGGAATTGCGCTCGGCCTGGGCGCCGCCGCGCTGTTGCCGATCATCTTCTTCTTCGGCGTGGCACACATGGCCTGGCGCGGCCAGGAATTGCGGCTGATCGCGCAGGCCATGGCCGGCGTCGCCATGCGGCTCGCCGAGCCGGAAAGCGTGGCGCAGGATTCCATCGTCAGCGTCGGCCAGGCGATCCGCCGCGAAGTGGCGGCCATGGGCGACGGCGTCGAGCGCGCGCTGGCGCGCGCCAGCGAATTGGAAACGCTGGTGCAGAACGAAGTCGCCGAGCTGGCGCGCACCTACGGCGATAACGAGGCGCGCATCCGCGGCCTGATTGCCGACCTCGCCAACCAGCGCGACACGCTGGTCAGCCAGGCCGAGCAGGTCCGCTCGGCGATCAACAACGTCCACATCGACCTCACGCAGGATTTGTCGACCATCAGCGATCTCGTCGGCCAGCAGGTCAACGACGCGGCGCAGCGCATCACCCATTCGCTCGCCGAAAAGGGCGAGCACATCACGCTCTCGCTCGGCCAGGTCGGCGACAACATGATCCAGCAGCTCAGCGTGCGCGGCGGCGATCTGCTCGACCGGCTCGAGACCGCCAGCGCCGAGACCGCACGCGCGATCGCGACGGCGAGCGACCGGCTGACCTCGAGCCTGAGCTTCAAGACCGATCACATCGGCGAGGAATTCGCCGAAATCGCCCAAGGCCTCGAAGACATGCTGACGGCGCGGCTCGACCGCGTCACCGAAACGTTCTCGGAAAAGGCGCTCTCGACGGTCGACATGATGGTCGGGCGCTCGCAGGAATTGACCGATATCGTCAGCGGCCGCTCGCAGGAGCTCGCCGACTCGATCGTCGAGACTTCGAGCCAGATCGCCGAAAAGATCGCGGCGAGCGCCGAGGAGGTCAACTCGACGCTGCGCACCTCCGGCGAGTCGCTGTTGCTCGACCTCAACCTGCGCGGCGGCGAGGTGGCGAGCAAGCTCGAGCAGGCCGGCGCCCGCATCACCGACGCGCTGGTGTCGCGCAGCAGCAAGATGACCGACTCGGTGCGCGAGAGCGCCGAGCATCTGGTCTCCGTCATCACCGCGCGCAGCGACGCCATGAAGGACATGCTGGCGACGCGGCTCGCCGCCTACGAGGAGATGTTCAGCCATTCCGGCGTCGAGCTCGGCGAGAAAATCTCGCGCGACTCCGCGACGCTCGGCAACCTCATCACCCGGCACTTGAGCGAGTTCGACCGCACGGTGAAGACCTACGGCGCCGAGCTCGTCGAGCGGCTCGGCGCCCGCACCCAGGACGTTTCCGAGTCGATGCGCAGCTACATCGACAGCTTCGACAACCGCGTCACCGCCCGCGCCAACGAGGTCACCACCTCGCTCGACCAGCGGCTCGCCCGCTTCCAGGAGACGCTCGACAGCCGCACCGAGGCGCTTACCGAGGCGCTCTCGACACGCGTCATGGACATCGCCAAGACGCTGGCCGGGGGCGGCAAGGAGGTCGTCGCCGCGGTCGACAAGCGCGTCAGCGACGTCGCCAACCTGATCGACAACCGCGGCCAGAAACTCGCCGAAATGGTCAGCGAGCGGGTCGCCGCCATCGACACCACGCTCGGCGCCGGCGCGCAGCAGGTCGCCAACGCGCTCGATGCCCGTATCGCCCATCTCGAGCAGTTGCTCATCGGCCGCGCCGAGATCGTGATCCGCGAGCTGGACGCGCGCGGCCGCGCCGCCGCCGACCTGCTCAATTCGCGCCTGACCGCGCTGTCGGACGCGGTGAAATCGAACTCGGCCGACGCCGAGCGGACGCTCACGCAGCTCCTCGCCACCACCACCGACGCGCTGGGCAAGAGCGCGGCCGCGACCGCGGCCGCCACCGAAGCCTTGAACCGCAGCGCCGCGGAGGCGACCGCTTCGCTCGACCGCAGCGCGACCACGCTGTCCAGCACGATCAGCAAGAACGCGGCTGCCGCCAGCGCGGCGATCGACAAGACCACGACGGCAAGCAGCGACACGCTCGGCAAGAGCGCGTCGGCGCTCACCGATGCGATCAGCCGGACGGCCGCCGCGGCGAGCGATCTGCTCGGCAGGAGCGCCAACTCTGCCAGCGACCTGGTCGGCAAGAGCGCCGCGTCGGCCAGCGAGGCCATCGGCGGCACCGCGGCGAGCGCGACCGAGCTCGTGGCGCAGACCGCGCGCGCCAGCGCCGACGCCATCAGCCGCTCGGCCGGCGAGGCCGAGCGCACGTTGGTCGGCATGAGCGCCGACATCGCCCGCAATATCGCCGGCCGGGCCGAGGATATTCATGCCGCGGTGAGCCAGCGCGTCGGCGAGATGACCCGCGCGCTCGATCAGAAATCGGGCGAGCTGGTCGCCGCGCTGGCCGGCAAGGGCGAGCAGTTCTCCAGCGAAGTCGGCCGCGTCACCGACCAGGCGGTGAAGGCGATCGAGGCCAAGGGTTTTGTCTTCACCCAGACCATGATGGACAACAGCGAGGAGATCGCGCGGTTGATCAACGAGGCCGGCGAGCACGCCACCGCGGCGGTCACCCGCACGCTCGGCCAGCTCCAGGAAGGCACCCAGGGCGTCGCCGACGCCGCCAAGACGGCGATCACGCGCACGTTGCAGGACCTGCACAACGCCAGCCGCACCGCAATCGAGGAATCGAAGCAGACCGCAGCGGCAACCGTCGCCGACATGCTGGAAACCCACAGCATGCTGCGCTCGGATTCGACGGCTCTGTTCGAGCGGCTGCGCGAAGCCAACATCCTGCTGCAGGAGGTCTTGAGCGGCGCCCACGAGAACATGAACGCGATCGAGCACACCATGGTGTCGCGCGTCTCCGAGTTCGTCGCCGCCATGAACGACCTCACCAGCAAGAACGGCACCGCCACTGCCAAGGTCGAAGAGCATTTGGGCGCCTTCAACCGCACCACGGTGAGCGTGCTGCGCGATCTGGGCGAGCTCGCCGCCCAGTTCAGCACGCACGGCCGCTCGCTCGCCGAGGCGGTCGAGCTTCTGGAGAAGAGCAACCGCCGCACCGACGATGCGATCGCGAGCCGGCACGCCTCGATCGACGGGCTGGTGGCGACGCTTGACGCGCGCACCGACGATTTCGAGCAGCGGCTGCGGCGCTTCTCCGGACTGTTGGACGAGTCGCTCGACTCGGCGACCGCGCGGGCGCGCGAAATCGCCAGCATCGTCGCCGAAACCAGCAACGAAAGCGTGCACACCATCGAGCAGCAGTTCGAGATCGTGCGCGCCGGCGCCGACGACCAGCGCCAGCGCACCAGCGCGACGCTGTCCGCGCTCTACGAGGAGACCTCCGGCGAGATGAACGCCATGTTCACCCAGGCCGCCGAGCGCTTCGCCGACATCATGGCGGGCATGAAGCAGATGGCCGCGGAAATGCAGCGCGAGCTCGAGGCGACACGCGCCGAGCTGCGCCGCGGCGTGCTCGAACTGCCGCAGGAGACCGCCGAAAGCGCGGCGCAGATGCGGCGCGTGATCGTCGACCAGATCGAGGCGCTCGCCGAACTCAATCGCATCGTCGCCCGGCACGGCCGTGCGCTCGACGCCGTCGAGCCGATGCGCCGCGAGGCGGAGCCGGCCTATGCGGCCGGCGGCGGACGCGCGCAGCCGCGGCCGATCCGC
>JASHQS010000302.1 GCA_030038995.1 Xanthobacteraceae bacterium | reverse complement strand
GTGGCAGCACGGCGGCAGGAAAAACGACAGCAACAGCCATTCCGCCTCGTTCAAATCGCTTGCCTGGCGCAAGTGATCGCGCCGATACTGTTCGCGGGTGGTTTCAGTCCAAACCATTGTGACCTCCTTCGAATCTCCACAAATCCAAAGGAATCACAAAGGGCTGAAATCACTCAATGCTTTTTCGGCCAAACTCTCAGGTGCGAGCGAAGCGAGCCTCGAAGGATGATCGGCCGAGGCGCTGGGGCCGTCGCCCTTCGAGGCTCGGCGCTTCGCGCCGAGCACCTCAGGGTGACGGAACGGTGGCTTTCGCGATCGATGCAGACGATGTTTGAACATATTGAAGGACGCAAGCGATGGGCAATGAAAGCACGACAGTCCGCCGCACGCTGCAACTGCGCTTTTCCTTGCCGACTTCGGATTCCGGGCAGCTTGCCGCCATGATCAAGGCCGCCGCGCCGTTCTACCAGATGTTCGGCAACGCCCAGGTGCGGCTGTTGCAGAACGTCGACGACCCGACCAAATTCATTCAGGTGATTGAATACGAGGCGAACGAAGGCTGGGAGCTCAACCGCCAGCGCATCGCCAGCGACATGCGTATGCAGACCTATCTGCAAGCCTGGCGCGCCATGCTGCCCGGCGCGCCCGAGATCGACGTTTATCAGGAAGTTTAAGCTCATCCTCCCCAGCGGGGCGTTAGCGCAGCGCGGAAAGATAAAGTATCAAATCGTCTGATTATATTCGCCGACTTCCTTGTGCGTGCGCAGCACGGCGTCGAGCGCCTTGAACATGCCGCGCATGCGCGCTTCGGAGACCGGGCTCTCGACCACGACGACCAGCTCCGGCTTGTTGGATGAGGCGCGCACCAGGCCCCAGGTGCCGTCGGCGAGCGTGACGCGCACGCCGTTGACGGTGACGAGATCGCGGATCGGCTGGCCGGCGACCTTTGCGCCGTTTTTCTGCTCCGCCTCGAAATGCTTCACCACCGCGTCGACCACGGCGTATTTGACCT
Organism: Xanthobacteraceae bacterium; assembly: GCA_030038995.1. GTDB lineage: Bacteria > Pseudomonadota > Alphaproteobacteria > Rhizobiales > Xanthobacteraceae > BOG-931. The sequence continues at coordinate 4,743 of JASHQS010000302.1, read as the reverse complement.
CGTCGGGGCAGTGCGGCGCCATGGTCGGCGACGACCAGGTTTTCGGCAGCGCGTTCTTCAGGTCGGCCATGCTCTTGTCCGGATTGCGGTCGAGCATGTCGCAGACCGCGAGCGCGAAGATCAGGCCGTCGTCGTAGCCGCGGCCGAACGGCTCGTTGAAGAAGAAGTGCCCGGATTTTTCGAAGCCGGCGATGGCGCCGATCTCGTTGACGCGGCGCTTCATGTAGGAATGGCCGGTCTTCCAGTAATCGGTCTTGGCGCCGTTCTTGATCAGCACTGGATCGGTCATGAACAGCCCGGTCGATTTGACGTCGGCGACGAACAGCGCGTTTCCGTGCTTCGCCGAAATATCGCGCGCCAGCATGACGCCGACCTTGTCGGCGAAAATCTCCTCGCCGTCGTTGTCGACCACGCCGCAGCGGTCGCCGTCGCCGTCGAAGCCGAGCGCGAGATCGGCTTGGCTCTCAAGCACCGCGTCGCGCATGGCATGCAGCATTTTCAAATCTTCGGTGTTCGGATTGTATTTGGGAAAGGTGTGGTCGAGCTGGCAATCGAGCGGCACCACCGCACAGCCGACCTTTTCCAATACCCGCGGCGCGAACGCGCCCGCGGTGCCGTTGCCGCAGGCGCACACCACCTTGAGCCGGCGTTTGAGCTTCGGCCGGTTGGTCAGGTCGGCGACGTATTGCGCCGGAAAATTCTCGACGAACGCGTAGCCGCCGCCGTCGCGCGCCTTGAACGCGCCGTCGAGCACGATGTCCTTGAGCCGCGTCATCTCGTCGGGCCCGAAGGTCAGCGGCCGCTGCGCGCCCATCTTGACGCCGGTCCAGCCGTTGTCGTTGTGCGAGGCGGTGACCATGGCGACGCACGGCACGTCGAGCGCAAATTGCGCGAAGTAGGCCATCGGCGTCAGCGCAAGGCCGATGTCGTGCACCCTGCAGCCGGCGGCGATGAGCCCATTGACCAGCGCCATCTTGATCGAGGCCGAGTAGGAGCGGAAATCGTGGCCGGTGATGAAGTGCGGCGCGGCGCCCAATTCGTGGATCAGCGTGCCGAGCCCAAGCCCGAGCGCCTCGATGCCCATCAGGTTGATCTCGGCTCCGAACAGCCAGCGCGCGTCGTATTCGCGAAAGCCGGTCGATTTCACCATCGGCTCGGATTCGTACGCGTAGGTGTTAGGTTTGAGCGAAGGTTTTGGCTTGGGAAACATCGCGCTTCTGGTTGGCAACGGCCGTGCAGCAATAGCCTAAACGGCGCCGGGCCGAAATGGTTTCGCGGCTCGTCATTCCGGGGCCGCGGGCTTTAGCCCGCGGACCCGGAATCCATAACCACGAACATTGAAGAAAATAGTACGCGGAGCCGGCCTGCGTTGCAGGGCTTATGGATTCCGGGTTCGCGCCTTCGGCGCGCCCCGGAATGACGCCACCTATTGCTCCAGCACCATCTTGCCTTCGCTGTACTCGAAATGCCGCAGCCGCGACAGAAACGACATGCCGAGCAGGTTTTCGTCGAGCGCGCCGTCCGGCATGACCACCGCGGCGACGTCGCGCACCATGATGTCGCCGATCTCGACCATGTCGAGCGTGGTCGGCGCGGCGCGCACCACGCCGTTGGCGGTTTTCAACAAAACCCGGTACTCGCTGTTGCCCGGATGAAGGCCGAGCATGGCGGCATCGTCGGCGGTCAGCGCGATCACCGAGGCGCCGGTGTCGATGAGAAATCCGACGCTGCGGCCGTCGATGCGGCCTTCGCTGCGAAAATGGCCGAAAGCGTCGCGCGGCACGATCACCGAGTCCGAGTCCGGCGACGACTGCGCGGCGGCATTGGCAGGCTGGCGCGCGACCATCAGGTTGGCGGGCCCGGGGTGCGAGCTTTCGTACTGCGCCGCGTAGCGCGGCACGATCACTCCGCAGGCGAGTGCAAGGGCCGTAAAGGTGAGGACGGAACGCATGGGCGCAATCTCGGCACGATGAGGCGGCATCGCAGCACAGCGCGGCCAAAAAGCCGCTAATGTCGTATGCAATCGGTTTGTCTTTGCAGGGCGACGGTCAGCGCCGGGTTGAGAGAAAAGTTCAAATTTGAAACAAACGTTTCCCGGATGCGGTGCAGCGCGGAGCGGTGCACCGCTGATCCGGGATCGTTCCAATCTGCGAGTTCGTGACGGTCCCGGGTCTGCAGCGCACCACTCCGCTGCGCTCCGTGCTGCGCTGCGCCCGGGAAACGTGGTGGAGTTATTTGCTGCGCGGCTTGGCGCGCCTGGTCGGGGCGGCGGCGATCGGGTCGTCGGGCCACGGGTGCCGCGGATAGCGGCCGCGCATCTCGGCGCGCACCGCCGCGTAGCTGCCGCGCCAGAAGCCGGGCAGGTCGCGCGTGGTCTGCACCGGCCGCTGCGCCGGCGAGAGCAGGTCAATGAGCAACGGAATTTTGCCGCCGGCGATCGCGGGATGGCGGTCGAGGCCGAACAGTTCCTGTACGCGGATCGCGATTTTCGGCCCGCCTTCGGCGGCGTAATCGATCGCCACGCGCGTGCCGGTCGGCGCCTCGAAATAGGTCGGCGCTTCGGCGTCGAGCCGCCGCCGCAGCGGCCATGGCACGCGCTCGTGCAGCGCCGCTTCCAGCTCGTCGCTGGTGATGTCGGCGAGCGCGGTTTTGCCGGCCAGCATTGGCGTCAGCCATGCGTCGGCGGTTTGGCCCAAAACCTCGTCCGAAAAGTCCGGCCATGGCTCGCCTTCGCTGGCGCGCAGGAACATGACGCGGTCGCGCCATTGCCGCAGCGCTTTGGTCCACGGCAGCCGCGCCAGGCCGACGGCAATCACTCCCGCTGCAAGCTTTTGCGCATTGTCGTCGCGCGGCGCGATGGCAACGGCCTGCTCCGACAAAACCAGCGCGCCGCGCCGCTTCGTGCGTCGGCCGCGCAGGCTTGCGCTCGCGGCGTCGAAGGCGACCTCCTCGCGCTCTTCGATGCGGTCGGCGAAGTGTTCCTCGATCTCGGCAAGCGCAATGGGCGCCGCAAGCAGGATGCGGCCGGCAGCAGCCGAGCCGGCAAGTTCGGCGACGGCGAGATAAGGTTCGCGCGCAAGCGGCGACGTTAAATCGACCTGTGCACCGCGGCCGTTCGCCAGCAAGAACGCGCCGCCACCGCCGCCGCGGTTCTTGGCGATCCGCTCCGGATAAGCGAGCGCCAGCAGGGCGCCTACGCTCCATGATTCCCCTCCCCCTTGTGGGGAGGGGTCAGGGGTGGGGGTCGTGAGGCGACGCGCTTCAGCAGACGAATGCTCACCTCGCGTCGGCGCTCGCGCACGACCTCCCGACCCCCCACCCCGACCCTCCCCCGCAAGGGGGGAGGGAGTGCGCCGCGCAAGCGGTGCGTCATGAGACTGCGCGATCTCTGTCCAGTGCTGCGCCATGGCGCGGGCATCGCGGGCGCGCGGCGCGCGGTCGCGCTGCAGCGCATCGAGCCGCCCGCGTAAATCCACGTCGTCGCCGCCGAGGCCGCGCTCGCCGATCAGCACCGCGATCTCGGCGGCCTCGATTGCCTGGCCGCGGGCCGCCGCATCGACCACCATGCGGGCGAGCCGCGGCGGCAGCGGCAGGCGGCGCAGGCGGCGGCCTGCGTCGGTGATGCGGCCCGCGTCGTCGATGGCGCCGAGCGCGATAAGGAGCGCGCGCGCTTCGGCAAACGCTGCGCGCGGCGGCGGATCGAGGAAGGCGAGCTGTTCGGGACGCGCGCCCCAGGCGGCGAGATCGAGCGCGAAGGACGACAGGTCGGCGGCCAAAATTTCCGGGCGGGCGTACGGTTCGAGCGCGGCGGTTTGCGGCTCGTCCCACAGCCGATAGCAGATGCCGGGCTCGGTGCGGCCGGCGCGACCGCGGCGTTGGTCGGCGGCGGCGCGCGACACGCGCACGGTCTCGAGCCGCGTCAAGCCGACGTCGGGCTCGTAGCGCGGCACCCGGGCGAGCCCGCTGTCGACCACGATGCGCACGCCCTCGATGGTGATCGAGGTTTCGGCGATCGATGTCGCCAGCACGATTTTGCGCCGGCCGGGCGGTGCCGGCGCGATGGCGCGCATCTGCTCCTCGCCGGCGAGCGCGCCGTAGAGGCCGACCACATCCGTATCGGGCGCGATGCGGCCGTCGAGCAGCGCCGCGGTGCGGCGGATTTCCGCTCCGCCAGGCAGAAACGCCAGCGCCGAGCCGGGCTCGCCGCGCATCGCCCGGCCGATGGCCTCGGCAACCCGCGGCTCGATCGGGCGCGTGTCGCGGCCGAGATAGCGCGTGTCGACCGCAAAGGCGCGGCCGGCGCTCGCGACGACTGGCGCGCCGCCGAGCAAGTCCGCAACGCGCGCGCCGTCGATGGTCGCCGACATGACGAGAAGCCGCAGGTCGCAGCGCAAGCCTTGCTGCGCGTCGCGAGCGAGCGCCAAGCCGAGATCGGCATCGAGCGAGCGTTCGTGGAACTCGTCGAACAGAACCGCCGCCACGCCGTCGAGCGTCGGGTCAGCGATGATCAGCCGGGTGAAAATGCCTTCGGTGACGATTTCGATGCGCGTTCGTTTGGAGATTTTCGAGCCGAACCGCACCCGCAATCCGACCGCGTCGCCGACGCGCTCGCCGAGCGTCTGCGCCATGCGCGCGGCGGCGGCGCGGGCCGCAAGCCGGCGCGGCTCGAGCACCAGGATGCGGCGGCCCCGCGCCCATTGCTCGCGGGCGAGCATCAGCGGCACGCGCGTGGTCTTGCCGGCG
>JASHQS010000301.1 GCA_030038995.1 Xanthobacteraceae bacterium | reverse complement strand
CCACCGGACAAACTCGTCGAGCTTGTTCTGCTGATGGGCAACTACGCCGCCACCGCCGCGCTGTTGTGCGCCTTCGACATGCAAGTACCCAAGGGCAAGCCGGTGCTGCCAGTGGGCTAGCATGTTCCGCTCCGATCGAATCGCGACTCCTCGGTTCGTCATTGCCGGGCTTGACCCGGCAATCCATGCTGCGTCGGGGCCGCATGGATGCGCGGGTCAAGCCCGCGCATGACGGGGAAGTGGCGCTACATGAGCGGGATCTGCTCTAGAACGCGTCATTGCGAGCGAAGCGAAGCAATCCAGCGCGGCGGCGCCCTTCTGGACTGCTTCGTCGCTTCGCTCCTCGCAATGACGATTTTCAGTATGTCGCCTGCCGATCGGAGAGAGCCGTCGATCGCAACGGCTGCCGTTTGTTTCGAAAGGATTTTGTTGTCAAGGGCGCGAAGCGCCGCCTTCGGCGGTCGGTAGTGTCCTAATTTGAAGATAGTTCGTCTGGGAATGGGTTCCTTTCGATAAGTCCCCAAGAATTCAGTTCCCGTCAGAGATCTGCGGGCTCCAATTTGAAGAAGTAATCCAGAAGCCGTTTCTTCGTCGGCTCCAATCGCGCCGGAAAGCATTTGAATGCTTCGCCACTTATATTTTGGGTCTCTTAAATATCGAAGCAGGCATGCCTTGCAAATATTTTCAAGCTTGGTAGACCGGCGGTTGCGCAGATATTCGCTAAACCAAGTTGTGCCGATGCTTGTCGCGCTACCAACAACAGCGCCGATCAGCGCAGCCCCGCCACTATCCATATCAGCCCTCAAACTAGATTGAAGTTCGCCCGGCCAATTCCTCCAGCGACCATACTCGATTCGTCACGCTCGCGGCCCAAATTAGGACACTACCCGGCGGTCAAGGATCCTTGACAAAACAATCCTTTCGAAACTTTTTGCTGCCGTTGCGATCGACGGCGTAATGCGACCAGATAGTTTGCTTCATCGCGTGCAAAATGACGGACGAACGGAGAGCGCGAAGTTCGTACCCGTCATCTGCCGTTGGCCTTGGCATCCAATCCCAACTCGCCCCACCGCGCCCGCACCGCCTCGATGTCCTTCTCCTCCGGCCACACCTTGGGCGGGAAGCGCGCGCCGCCGAGATCGGGATCGGGGTCGTAGTCGAGATTGACGGTGGCGTCGATCAAAACGCGGTGCCATTTGCCGGTGCCGAATTGCGCGACGTTGCGGTCGCGCCGCCGGGTCGACGGATCGAGGCCGGCGCCGAAGGTCGACGGCATGATGACGATGTCGTCCTCGCCGGCATTGACCCGGTAGGCGATCGCCCAATCGACCGCGGCGTAGTCGTGAATGTCGATGTCGTCGTCGACCACGGTGACGTGCTTGTAGCGCACATGCGCCGCCGACGAGCCCCACAGCGCGTTGGCGACCTGCTTGGCCTGGCCGCGATAGCTCTGCTTGATCTGCACCAGCGCGTTGACGCCGGCCTGCACCGGCGGGCACCACACGTCGGTGACGCCGGGCACGCCGGCGCGGTCGAGCACATTCCAGGCGGTCGCCGCGCGCATGATCGAGGAGCACATGCCGTTTTCCGAGAAGCTCCCGGGCAACGAGCCCTCGATGGTGCCGCGCAGGATCGGATCGGTGCGGTGCGTGATCGCGGTGACGCGGATGGTCGGCTTCGGCGATTGATCGCCGGCGACGTAGCCGGTGAACTCGGCGTACGGGCCTTCCATCACGTAGGTCGCGGGATCGAGCTGCAGGTAGCCCTCGATGACGATCTCGGCGCTCGCCGGCACGTAGAGATCGACGGTCTCGCATTTGACCAGCTCGACCGGCGCGCCGCGGATCGCGCCCATGACGTCGTATTCGCACACGCCCTTGGGCACCGGCGCGCCGCCGACAAAGCCGAGCGACGGCTCCCAGCCGATGGCGGCGGCGATCGGCACCTCGTTGTGGCCGGCCTCTTTCCAGGCGGTGACGTGATGGCCGATATGCTGGGCGCGCCACATCAGGATCGGAATCAGATTCTTGCCGCCGACCATGCCGCGATAGACGCCGACATTCATCACGCCGGTCTGCGGATCCTTGGTGACGACGCCCGCATAGGTGAGGATGTAGCGGCCGCCGTCGATGCGATTCCATTGCGGCACCGGGAAGTCGTTCAGATCGACGTCGTTGCCGGCGATCACATTCTCCTTGACCGGGCCGGTCTTGACGATTTTCGGCGCGATGCCTTCGCTCAAGATCGTGCGGCCGATCTTGACCAGTTCGCGTGGGTGCGTGTCCGGCGCTAGCCCGAGCATCATGGCGATGCGGCGCGGGCTCGACAGCCCGCCGGTGAAGACGCGGCGGCAGCGACTGTTGGCGCCGTAATCGCGGATATTGTTGAAGACGAGCGCCGGCCCGGTGCCGGGGCCCTGAGCGAGCCGCGCCACGGTGCCGAGTTCGACGTTCCAATCGACCTCGGCGTCGATGGTGTGCAGCTCGCCCGCCGCGGCGAGCGCCTGCATCCAGCCGCGCAAATCGCCGAACGCGACCGGCTTGCGTTGCGTCGTCATCGCTCGTTCCAATAAAAAATCCGCCCGATTTGTTGTGCGCCGTCTGCGCGCACGGTGTCAATGTCGCGCGGCCGAAAGTTCCTGGCGGCGACGCCGGGAACGGTTGTTCTCGTTGCGCATTGGTGAGTCGCAAGTGCTACCAAAGGAGAGCCACGAATGCGGAAATTCGCCCTCGGACTGGCCGCCCTCGCCGCGATCGGCATCGCCATGCCATGCGCAGCTTTGGCCGACACAGTCATCATTCACAAGCACAAGCGTCCGGTCTACAACGAAGTCGTGCCGCCGCCGTTGCATCACCACAACAACAAGACGGTCATCATCAAGCATCACGACGACAACTATTGAGGATGCGACATGCCCGGTCGATGATCGGGCGCGGAAGGAGCCTGGGACCATACCGGGCTCCTTTCGCTTGCACGCGCAAAATAGCCGGAAGCGGCGAAAACAAGCGGCCGATGACGAACAGCGGCGTGCACCACGCCACAATGGCCGTTAGCGCCGAAGCCCGGATGAGCGGGGCGCCATCCGGGAGCAGCGTTGCAGTTTTCAATATTGACAAAATGTTCTTCTTATGTTCTCGTCGCTCATGGCAAGATCCTGGCTTCTAAACAGGCTTGAGCGAGAAGACGCCACTGACGATCGGGAGCGGTGGAAAGCGATAATTTCCCGGCTTGAAGCCTTGCCCGGAGTCGACAAGTCGACTAACCACCTCACGTATGAAGCTTCCGTCCAAAGCGGAGCAGCCGAAACCCGATCGGCGTCGGATCGTGGGCTTCAGTTTGTCGCCCGAGCTCGCAAGCAAAATAAAAGCCGAAGCAGGGCGTCGCCAGATACGCCTCAAAACGCTTCTCGAGGAGATGTGGAGTCTCTACGAGAAGCACTCTCCGAAAGCGAAATCATGAACGCCGGGGAGTTGAGACTTATCTCTGTCGCGTCGGCGTTGATAACCAGCTCGTGCGCGCTCACTGTCGGAGAGCGCAAGCTTGCTCGGGCTGCCGAGCGGATCGACGGCAAAACCATCGCGGGATATCGTGATCGAATTGCAGCTGGCGAAGACGTTCTTGGGATCGAATTTTGCAAGCTGCGCCCTCCCGAAAGACGCCGGCAAACTGGCGCTACATACACGCCTCCTGCAATCGTGAAGGCAATGATTTCATGGGCGGAAACTGCCGGACCGCCGCCGAATTGCGTAGTCGATCCGGGAATCGGTTCAGGACGCTTTATTGCCGCTGCAGCGAAAGCTTTCCCGGCCGCCGAGCTTATCGGCGTCGATATCGACCCATTAGCCTTGCTGATGGCACGGGCGAATGCATGTGTGCTGGGCTATTCGCATCGTCTCCGTCTTGAATTTGCAGACTATCGCGAAGCGCAATTGCCGGCCTTTCGAGGCCGTACATTGTTCATTGGCAATCCTCCATATGTGAGGCACCATCAAATTACTGAACGGTGGAAGAACTGGTTTGCAGCCACTGCACGCGGATATGGGTTCAAGGCGAGCAAGCTTGCCGGTCTTCATATCCATTTCTTCCTGCGCACGCGTGAAATCGCAAATCAAGGCGATTATGGGACCTTCATCACCTCAGCCGAATGGCTCGACGTGAACTACGGGTCCGCGCTTCGGCGCATGTTGGCTGACGGCCTGGGCGGCTCTGCGGTGCACGTCATCGATCCAAAAGCCATGCCTTTCACGGATGCATTCACTACTGGAGCGGTAACCTGTTTCCGTGTCGGCGAAAGACCCACGCATTTTGCGGTCCGGGCTGTCCACACACTTGATGATCTGGCACCGCTCGACAGCGGCCGTTCCATTCGCTGGGAAGAAATTGCGCAGTCCGACAAGTGGTCTACTTTTGTACGCGAACATAAGCGACCCGTCGGCGGCTTCATCGAGCTGGGCGAGCTGTTTCGGGTGCATCGGGGGCAGGTCACGGGCGCGAATGCGGCGTGGATTGCCGGCGATATGGCCCGCCTGATACCGAAGCGATTTCTGCGCCCAACCATCACTAAAGCACGCCAGCTTTTCGCTGCGGGTCCCGAACTCGTCTCCGTTGCCGCCCTGAGGCGGGTGGTGGACCTACCGGTTTCATTAGACGAACTAACGGCGGACGAGCTTCGGAAAGTGCAACAGTACCTGGCTTGGGCGAGAACACTTGGTGCCGCAGATAGTTACGTCGCGCAGCAACGTCGCTCCTGGTGGGCCATAGAATTGCGCGCGCCTGCAGCCGTTTTGGTCACTTACATGGCGCGCCAGGCGCCAGCCTTTGTGCTAAATACTGCAAGGGCGAGGCACCTCAACATCGCTCATGGGCTGTACCCAAGGGTACCTTTGAGCGAGCCGAAGCTGCATGAGATAGTGAGCTGGCTACGCGGCCATGTGAGTACGACAGGCGGTCGGGTGTATGCCGGAGGTCTTGTCAAATTCGAGCCCAAGGAGCTTGAGCGCCTGCATGTTCCGCGCCTAGAAGATATTCATGGCTGCCTCGCCGAAGAACAAAGCATTACCCAAGCGGTGGTCGCTCGCCGAACTTCAGGCCGACGCGCAAAGGGCGACAAATGCATTTCGGAATGAGCGAATTAACGAGCCGCTCGACCTCTACAATCGATTTTTCGACGAGTTCGCCTCGATCTTCGTCACTCTGATCGACGAGCTGCCAAATATCGCCAGAGACCCGGTCGACGCCGAGTTGATTGCCGACCTCGTCGAAGGCCGGAACAAACAAAAAGCCTTCCGCTACCTGACGGCTCCGCCAATCTCCGCTGACGACCTTATGACGGTTGCCGATGCCGCACTCACGCCTTCGCGGCTGCGCGTCGATGCTGCGGAGGCAACACGCATTCGCGATACCGTCCTTACGATTCTCGACCCGCACCGCTTTCCATGGGTTGCCGAGAGTCGTCCTCCGACGCAGGAAGAACGCAAGGCCGCCGTCATCGCTTCCGCCGCGCTCGCGGCAGCGCGTGAGGTTGAAACGCATCGGCGCAACACATCCAAGGAGGCGCAGGAGCAAGCGGTTAGAGATTTGCTCAGAAATGCCGGTTTCACCGAGGTTGCCGTACGGGAAATTCCAATGCTGACAGAAGCACCGAATCCGGGCGAATTTTGCGGCGAAACGCGGCTAGCAGGAACACGAGCAGACGTCGTGGTGAGATTACGCGACAATCGCGTAATGCCGATTGAATGCAAAGTGTCTAATTCTGCTGTAAACTCGTATAAGCGGCTAGTCCACGATACCGGCGGCAAAGCGGGGACATGGTATCGGGCCCTTGGAGATGCCCAAGTCGTTGCTGCGGCGGTACTTAGCGGCGTCTTTAACCCGAGCAACTGCGAGGACGTTCAGAAGAATAAACGCGTCGCCCTATTTTGGCAGCATCGCCTCGGGGACCTCGTGAATTTCGTGAAGCGAGCAAAATAGCACGCGTTACCGAATCAATCGCAAAACACAGCGTTGGTGCGGCTGCCTCACTCGACGCGCGCCACCACGGCGAGGCGCTTGATCTCGCCGGACTCGTAGGCGCGCAGGAAGGCGTCGTAGTCCTTGAACGACACGCAGCCGTTGGAATCGCCGTTCGGGCCGAGCATGTAGGTGTGGGCGAGCAATCCGCTGCGGCCGTACACCGTGCCGTCGCCCACCACCGGGATGAGGCGGAGCGCGTGCACGCCATGGAACAGCGCCTCGCGCGGCTTGAGGTCGTAGATGTCGGGCGGCGTGGCGCCGCGGCCTCTCTCATCGACATAGCGCGGATCGTCGAGCCGCGAGCCGAGCCCGGAATGCGCTTCGAGCATAGTACCGTCCGGCATGTAAACCGTGTGCGCGGCGATATCGTAAACCGCGGTCTGCCGGTCGTAGAGGCCGGCGGTGATGGCAGCGCCGTCGCTGGCATTGCCGGCGGTCGCGTAGGCGAGCGTCACGCCGGAGGGCGAAGCGCCGTACAGCTTCTCGAAGATGGACGGACGCCTGCCGAATAGCCTTTCGAGAAAGCCGGGCTCGCGGGCCGGCGCAGTGGAAGCGGCCGCGACCCGCTCCTGCCGCTCATCCGTCGCGGCGAGGACGTGATGATACCGGCCGTGCGGTACTAGACGCAGCGGCAGGCCGCGCGCAAACTGGCGGACCTGTGCCGGCACCGGCGCCAACTGCTGCGCGGGCGGATTGCCGGACGACGGCGACGCCAGCGCCAAGTCCTGCTGCTCGGGCCGCAGCGGGACGGCCATCGAAAACCTGCCTTCGGGGCCCAGATAGAAGCGCGCTTCGAACATCGCCGGCGCCGGATCGGAACGCCGCAGCCCGCTGTGCGCCGTGCTCTCCGGTACGGCGAGCGCCGCTTCGCTGTTGGGGCCGGTGAAAATCGCGCACAGGGTCAAGGCGCATAGCGACGCGACGAAGATCAAGCCCGCGCCGCCGAACACTGGCAGCGCGTTGCCAAAGCCGCCCATGCGATCGCGCGCCCAAACAGGCGCACGCCACCCGGTATTGAACGTCATTCCCCCTCGCGTCCCGACACCACCATTGACCTGCCCCCTGCGATTCGGCGTGCCACCGCGGTGACGGCGGATGCGAACCGATTACGGACAGGCGAGCCCGACCCCCGAGATCGGGCCAACGACCCCGGAAACCTGCGGGATCATTGCGGCAGCTTTTGGATGGAAATGTTAACCATATGATGCAAGATTTGGCTACCCCGCCGCAATAATAGCCGAATCGCCGGATTCGCCAGCGTCCGCCGCGGCTTGGCGTAGGCCGGCGCGGCATTCGCGGCGGCTCTTGGCTAGCGGATTATTGCCACCGCAAGCGGAATTTCCGGCACTGTTTAATCGAAATTCAGTCGGCCTCGGCATAAATTACGGCGATTTCGCCGGACAACCCGGGGCCGCTCAACCCGGGAGAGCCGGCCCGCGACGAAACCATTGCAGCGTTCGCCTCACCGAAAGGGTATCGCCGGCATGCCCGAACCGTACTGCGAGAAGAGACGGCGGCGCCGCCTGCGCGCCCGCCGCGCGGCGTCGATCAACCTTGGCGACAACTCAAAGCCGATCCGCTGCGTGTTGTGGGACCATTCGGAGGATGGGGCGCGCCTGGCGCCGGCCTATGCGAGCAAATTGCCGGACACGTTCACGCTCATCCTCGACAAGACGACCGCGCATCGCTGCCGCGTGGTGTGGCGCAAGGGCCCGCTCCTCGGCGTGCGGTTTCTGCGCGGCGCCGACGATGAGCAGGCGCCGGCCGCCAAGCCCGCCGAGCCGTTGCGCGAGCTTCCCAACAGCGTCAGGCGTTCGCTGGCCGGGCATGGTCTTGGCGAGGCGGCGCTGCCGGCCGGCCCGTCGGTGTCGTTCTTTGCCGCCGGCTTCGTGCTGGTGCTGATCGGGCTGACCGTGCTGTTCTATGCCGCCGGCCAACAAAGCGCGCTGGGCAACGCCTGGGCGCTCGACGTCTGTCAGCAAGCCGGCAGCCTGTGCCGCCATCCGGAATTTCCCGGCGGCGCCGGCGTGCTCATGGCGCTGATCTATTTCGCGGCGCGGGGCATGGAGCTGTAGGGCGCCGCACTGCACCTTCACTGAGCTCGTATCGTCACCCTGAGGCGCTCGGCGCGTTTCGCGCCGAGCGCCTCAGGGAACGTGAATCTATTCGCATTTTGCGATTTTAGAGGGCCCTAAGTCCCTGATTTGACTCAGGTCGCAAACCGCCAAAATCAATAATTTCTCAGGCTCCCGGGGTGAGGAAGATTGGTTCAGCCTGGCCGGTATTCGCCGGTCTGCGGATCGCGCTTGAGCGTGCCGCGATCGACCGGCTCGACGGGTGAAGCGTCGCGCACGTCATCGAGCTCGGCATTGACGCGATGGGCTTCCTTGACGCACCAGCGCACCAAAGCCGCCGCTCCCATCAAGCCCAGTGCCAGGACAAAGGCCGGCGGCATTTTTGCGACCCTCCTTAAAGGCCGTAGCGCGCCCACATCGCGCGGGCTTCGAGCGCCGATATGATATCCGCAGCAAGCCCGCCTTGCAGCAATTCGTTGCCCTCGCCCACGGCGCCGGCGACGCCGGGAATCCGCCGCCCGAGCCAGCCGCGCTCGGGGCCGACCAAAGGCGTAACGACCTTATCGCCGAATCGTTCGCGCAGCACGCTGCGCATATCGCCGATGGCGTCGACGAGGCCGAGTTCCAGCGCGCGGCGGCCGGTCCAATAGGCGCCGGAGAACAATTCGCTTTCCGCTTCGTTGAGCTTGCCGGCGCGGCGCGATTTGACGAGCGCGATGAAATCGTCGTGGATCTGCCGCTGCAGTTGTTTCAACCGCTCGACGTCGCCGGCGTCCTCCGGCAGGAACGGATCGAGCATCGCCTTGTGCTCGCCTGACGTGTAGAGCCGCCGCTCAATACCGAGCTTGGCGATCGCCTTGTCGAAACCGAACGAGCCGCCAACCACGCCGATCGAGCCGACGATCGAGTTCGCATCCGCGACGATCTCGTCGGCCGCGCAGGCGATCATGTAGCCGCCGGACGCCGCGGCATCC
>JASHQS010000300.1 GCA_030038995.1 Xanthobacteraceae bacterium | reverse complement strand
GACATCGGGCGGCGTTTCGACCGGCGAGGCCGATCACGTGCGCGCCGCGATCGAGAGCGTCGGCCGCATCGTGTTCTGGCGCCTCGCCATCAAGCCCGGGCGGCCGGTGGCGATGGGCGTGATCCGCGGCGGCAACGTCGGCGACGGCGCGGCCTTCGTCGGCGTGCCCGGCAATCCGGTGGCGGCGTTCGTCACGTTCGTGCGCGTGGTGCGGCCGCTGATCCTGCGGCTTGCCGGCGCCCTGTCCGAGCCGCTGATCGCGCTTCCGGCACGCGCGGCGTTTTCCTACAAGAAGCGCAAAGGCCGGCGTGAATATGTGCGCGTTGCGCTGCGCGCGGCGCCCGACGGCGGCATCGCGGCGTTCAAGCACCCGCAGGACGGCGCCGGCGTGCTCACCTCGCTCACCCAAACCGACGGCTTGGCGGAGCTGACCGAGGACGTGACGGTGGTCGAGCCGGGCGCGACCGTCGGCTTTCTGCCGTACGCTTCGCTGATCGGTTGATCGGGCGGCCTAGGCGTCCGGATAGTTCTTCGCGATCGCTTCGGCGCGCGCGGCGTCCTCCGGCGTGTTGACGTTGAAGAACGGATCGAACGGCGCATCCGGCCATTCTGCCGTGCCGATGCCGTAACGGGCGGTCCAAACGTCGATCTTGCGCAAACCTTCGACGGTGAGCGCGCGACGCAAATCCTCGCGCAGCGCGAGCGGCCACAGGCCGACCACCGGATGGCTCTGCTCTCCGGAGCGCGCGCAAGCGAGCGGCACGTTCGCGACGCGGCGCGCTTCGTGCAAGCGCGGTACCAAATCCTTCGGCAGGAACGGGCAATCGCCGGGCGCGCTGGCGATGAAGGCATAATCCGGCGCGTTCGCGGCCGCCCAATCGAGCCCGGCCAAAATGCCGGCGAGCGGGCCGGCGAAGTCGGGCACGCTGTCGGCGACGACCGCAAGCCCGGTATCGGAAAAGCGCGCCGGGTCGCCGTTGGCGTTGATGATCATGCGGCTGCACTGCGGCGCCATCCGTGCGAGCACGCGTTGCAGGATGGTGGCACCGCCGATGCGGATGCGCGCCTTGTCGCCGCCGCCCATGCGGCGAGCGAGGCCGCCGGCGAGGATGAGGCCAAGAGTAGGGGAGACAGTCACGCGCGCTTATTCGTCATGCACCGCGGCCTTGCGCCGGTGCTTGGCGCTCTCGTCCTCCACATAGGCGAGGTCCTGGTCGAAGACGATGCGGTCCTCGCCGGCGAGCGCGATGAAGCGCTTGCCGCGCGCCCGACCGACGAGAGTCAAATTCGCCTTGCGGGCGAGCTCCACGCCCCAGGCGGTGAATCCCGAGCGCGAAATGAGGATCGGAATGCCCATGCGCACGGTCTTGATCACCATCTCGGAGGTGAGCCGCCCGGTGGTGTAGAAAATCTTGTCGGCCGCGCCGACGCGATGCTTGAACATCCAGCCGGCGATCTTGTCGACGGCGTTGTGGCGGCCGACGTCCTCCATGTAGACCAGCGGCCGGTCGGCGACCGCGAGCACGCAGCCGTGGATGGCGCCGGCCTCGAGATAGAGCGACGGCGTGGTGTTGATCTTGTGGGTGAGCGCGTAGAGCCACGACGTGCGCAATTGCGCCGCCGGCAGCGTGACGTTCTCCAGCGCCTCCATGAGGTCGCCGAACACGGTGCCTTGGGCGCAGCCCGAGGTCTGCACCTTCTTCTTCAGCTTTTTTTCGTAATCGGTCTTGCGCCTGGTGCGCACCACGACCACCGACAGCTCGTCGTCGTAGTCGACGCCGGTGACGATGTCGTCGGGCATGAGCATGTTCTGGTTGAGCAGATAGCCGAGCGCGAGGTATTCGGGGTAGTCGTTGATGGTCATGGCGGTGACGATCTCCTGCGCGTTGAGGAAGATCGTCAGCGCACGCTCCACCGTCACCGCGGTCTCGATTCGCTCCCCGGTCTGATCGACGCCCTGGACGCGCTCGGTCAGCCGCGGATCGAGCGGGTCGGGGCGGACCAGATAATCGTCGGCGCGCGGTGCCATAACGGCAATGTAGGGCAATGCCGCGGCCGGCGAAAGCGCATAAGCCAGAGGCCCGGACCAAGCCGGGCCTCTGCACGCTACAAAGTTCGACGCGTCGCCTGAAAATTCCTGGCCGTGCAGGCCGCAAAGGGCCAGATCACGAAAACAACCGGCAGCGGAGCACGAAGGCGCCCCAACAATGTCCAACGTCCCGCGGCGCCTTCATCTGCCGCTCCGGGGTTCGCCTGGTCTAACGGCGCTGCCGACAAAAGGTTCCACGCGGTTCGCGGCCGGGCACGCAGCGGCTTGGGGCGGGTTCAGCGGCGGCTCTGTGGCCTTAAGATGCCGGGCCGAGGAAGCTTCGGCGCGGGACGGTCGGCTCCGCAGCGGACGCCGGCACCGGCGGCCCTGGCCGTGTGCCGGAACCGACGCGGACTCACGGCGACTGCTGCAACGCCTCGTCCGGCGAAGTTTTCCGTCGCAAGTTTTTCGTCGGGTTGTCTGGCCGAGAGCCGCGGCTATATTGCCGGCATCTGTCGCGCCGGAGGGGTGGCCGAGTGGCTGAAGGCGCACGCTTGGAAAGCGTGTATACGGGAAACCGTATCGTGGGTTCGAATCCCACTCCCTCCGCCAGCTTGGTGTTCGCAGATGTTCGCGGTTGTCCGTGAATAAATTGAAAAACCGCCACATTTTCCTGATTTATAGTCCGCTCGAGGTCGCCCGCATCCGCCCAAACTCGCATCGCGGTCGGGGGTAAAGACGTGGATATGTGGCTCAGTTCGTCGGCAGATTGACCGCCCTTAAGGTTGCTCGCCTGATCAGGCCCGGCATGCACAACGACGGGGCCACGACGGCACCGCCTCCCTGCCGTCCTCCCGTTATGGGAACCACTGCGGGGCTATCCAGCGCCGCGTTGATCTGTTCGATCAAGCGCCACGCATGACGATAGGACGTCCCGACCTTGCGTGCCGCGGCCGATACTGAACCCGTCTCGCGGATGGCTTCCAATAGTGCAATTTTCCCAGGCCCGATACGGTTGCCGCTCTTCAAATCAACCCGAATGCTGAGGCGCGTCTCGGCCATGGCCAGTGGTCACCGGTTGTTGGGGACGCAGTCTAACGTTGGTGTATCCAAACCCAACATCGTTATCCGTGTCTACAGCGGCAGCATCAGTTGTATGTCCGGCGGTCTCCGAAGCACAGTGCGTCTCCTTGCCGAATCACTTCTTGGCTCATGAGGCGTGGCGCCGTTGACACAGAGTGCGTTATATTCGTAAGGATACAACGATGGTCGGCTTGGCGGCCGAGTCGAATTGGCCGGAACAGCGCGCTTGGAGCGGGTACTGTGTCCTGCGCGCCTCTTCGGTCAGCGCCGCTGCTGCCGTCCGCCGCTTGAAAGCGCCGGATCGGGACGCGCGCAGTCCGTTCGGCGGTGGGATCCATGCGGCAGCGTGGCTGCCGGTCAAAAGGTCACAGGCCATGTCGGAGACCATACTGGAAGCCTTCGAGCTCTTCTTTGTCGGGCTGCCCCCAGCCGTGCGTAACGACTTGGCCTTCATGATGGTTGCGTTGTTCGACGAAAACCTCCTCATCGTCGAGGTCGAGGACGTCTACGAACACGCCGGATGGGGCTTGTTCAAAGCGGAGACGCGAATCGGCCGCATCGGTAAATTGATCAACGCGGTTTCAGTTTGCGACGTCTATTTTGCAATGGACGCCCGTGAACGTTACCTGGGTAGCATCGCCAAGCCGCGAAACGAGTCTTCTGTGCGGAAAGCCCGCCTGGATTATTATGCCCGCCAGATCGACGATATTCGAAGAGCAAAACAGCATTGGGTTGAACTGCGAAGAACGACGTTGACGCACGAAGCGATTGCCGCGGCCTTGATCCCGCCGGGTCCGTCACGAAAGCAAAATCGCCGGTATGTCGTGTCGTCTTTTGGCGCGGGCGAATCTCAAGAGGCAAGCCATGATACAGTATCCTGATCTCGGACTCTACATCGGTGGCCAGTGGAAGAAGGCGCCGGGCCAGCCCGTGCTAAATCCGGCCGACGAAAGCGTGCTCGGCACCGTGCCGACGGCGACGCAATCTGATCTCGATGCTGCGCTGTCCGTCGCTGCACAAGGTTTCAAGGTCTGGAGCAGGACGTCGCCGTTGAAGCGCTCCGAGATCATTCTCAAGGCTGTGGCGCTGATGCGCCAACGGGTCGAAGAGATGGCAGTAGCCATGACCTTGGAACAGGGTAAGCCGATCGCGCAGTCGCGGCTCGAAATCCTGCGCGGTTGCGAGATCATCGAGTGGGACGCTTCGGAGGGCCGGCGCGTCTATGGCCGCGTCATCCCGAGCGAGCCCGGAATGAAGCACATGGTGTTGCGCCAGCCGATCGGCGTGGGCGCGGCCTTTTCACCATGGAACTTTCCGATGAGTTCGCCGGCCCGTAAGGTGGGTGGTGCGCTCTCAGCCGGGTGCTCGATCATTCTGAAGGCGTCGGAGGAAACACCGGCTGGCGCCGTGCAGCTTGTCCGCGCCTTCCACGATGCCGGCCTGCCGCCCGGCGTGCTCAATCTCGTCTTCGGAAAGCCCGCCGAAATCTCCGAATATCTCATTCCACAGGATCTGATCCGTCTGATCACGTTCACCGGCTCCATTCCGGTCGGGAAACACCTCGCCGAAATGGCGGGCCGCCATATGAAACCCGCCATCATGGAGCTCGGCGGTCACGCGCCTGTCATCGTCTGCGACGACGTCGATCCCGTTGCCACCGCGGCGACCTCGGTGACCGGCAAGACCCGTAATGCCGGCCAAGTCTGCGTGTCACCGACGCGTTTTTTTGTCGAAGACGCGATTTACGGCAAATTCACCGAAGCGTTCACGGAGAAGGCGCGCGCCGTGAAGGTCGGCGACGGTCTCGACCCGACAAACCAGATGGGGCCGCTTGCCAACCATCGCCGCATCGAAGCGATGGAGATGTTCGTCGCCGACGCCAAGGCAAAGGGGGCGCGGCTGCTTGCCGGCGGCGAGCGGCTGGGAAACCGGGGTTATTATTATCCTCTCACGGTGCTCGCCGATTTGCCCGATGACGCGCGCGCGATGCGCGAGGAGCCATTCGGTCCGCTGGCGCTGATCAACCCTGTCAAATCACTGGACGACGCAATCGAAAAAGCAAACGCCTTGCCGTATGGCTTGGCTGCCTATGCCTTTACCCGTTCGGTACGGAACGCGGATCGGCTCGCTGAAGGCATCGAGGTCGGCAATTTGTCAATCAATAACCTCGTGGCCTCCATCGCCGAGACCCCATTCGGCGGAGTCAAGGATAGCGGTTATGGCCGCGAAGGCGGCACCGAGGGACTTTTGCACTACACGGTCGTGAAGAACGTGTCGCATCTGATGATGTGACCGGTCGAGCCGGGCGACCGGCGACACCGCAAGAGCTGACGCATCGGCCCAACAGAAGACTGATGAGGGCTTTCGGATGTCTCGCATTGCAGGCCGCTGATCTCATTGCCATCTCTGGCAAGGCATGAAATGGAACGTGGTGACTTTCATGATCGCACTTCCGTGTCACACGTTTTTGCCTGACATTGCCGGTTCGGATCAGAGCTTGCCGATGCGAATGATCGGCTTGACCGTGAGCCCGCGTTCGCTGTCACGTGCCGCCTCGTTGATGCGGTCGAGCGGATAGAATTTCGTCAACCGGTCGAACGGAAAGCGGCCTTGCAAATGGAGGTCGATCAACCGAGGGATGAATACGTCCGGTACGCTGTCGCCCTCGATGATGCCATAGAGCGTTTTCGACATCTGCATGAACTCGGTCACGTCGAGATCGATCTCGGTGCCCGGCGGCGCCGCGCCGACGATGCCACACATGCCGCGCACGCCGAGCGCGTCGACAGCCTGCCGCACCACGGGGCTCAGCGCCGTGGTTTCAAGGCTGAACTGAACTCCGCCGCCGGTGATTTTCTTGATCGCCGCCACCGGATCTTGCTCCCTGGCATCGAGTGCATGCGTCGCGCCGACCTCCTTGGCGAGCGCAAGCCGTGCAGGCACGATATCGATGGCGATGATCGTGGTCGCGCCAACCGCTCGCGCCGCCATCACCGCGCTCAATCCGACCGCGCCGGCGCCGAACGCCGCGAAGGACGCACCAGGACCGACCTTGAGCGAATTCATCACCGCCCCCGCACCCGTCTGGATGCCGCAGCCGAGCGGTCCCAAAAGTTCAAGCGGTGCGTCTTTGCGCACTTTCACGACATTGCGCTCATGGGCGAGCGCGAGCGTGCTGAACGACGACTGGCCGAAGAAATGATCGTACACCAGCCGCTCGCCGTCGCGCAGGCTGTGCGTGCCGTCGATGCGCCCGCCGCTGAAATTATGCGCATTGAAGTCGAGGCAATTGGCGGGACGGCCTTCCTGGCACTGCCGGCAACGCCCGCACGGCAAAAAACTCAGGACCACGTGATCGCCGGTCTGCACCTTGGTGACGGCGGCACCCACGCTTTCGACGATGCCGGCACCCTCGTGTCCCAGCACGATCGGCTGCGGTACCGGGTATACCTGATCGCGCACAACCATGTCGGTGTGACACATCCCGGTCGCGACGATACGCACCACGACCTCGTCGGCGCGCGGCGCTTCGAGCTGCAGCGTCTCGATGTTGAATGGTCCGCCTTTGCGGCGAACGACCGCGGCGGTTACGGCATTCGACGACGCCGGCATGACTTCTCTCCCTGATCGTCCGACGGTCCGCCAAGCGAACCGGCAATGGAATTTAGCGCGGCAAAGCCGAAGCTCATAGTCCGGCGAATTCCCGGCGAATTCCCCCTGCGCAGATGGCGCGCAGTCGATGGAGGGATGGATACGCTTTCCTTCGTCGGTGCCGCCGACCGCGCCGACAATTTGCCGCGTTTCCCGCAATTGTTCCCGCACGGCAGACTGGCGCCCAAGAACATTCCAGAGCGACGGCGTCCTTGTGTTCGCTTGGCGAACCGCAACGAGTCTGCTGGACCGGCCAATTCGCACTCGTTATGGTGCGCGCCACGAGAATTTTTGTCCTATCTGTTCGTGATGAAGCGGGCGACGCCGCAAGAAACCACACTCTGGAGGGAGAAATGAAGTCGAGCAACCGGACTGAAACCTGGAAACCATTAGCCCCCAAAGTCGGCGTATCGCGGCGCGATTTCGTCAAGCGCGCTGCGGCGAGCGCGGGCGGCCTTGCGCTCGCCGGAAAAGTTCCGTCGGCTTTTGCCCAAGCGAGCGACGTGGTCAAGATCGGCTTTGTCAGTCCGCGCACCGGACCACTGGGCGGGTTCGGCGAAAGCGACCCGTATGTGCTCGGCTTGGCGCGCAAGGCGCTCGCCAACGGCCTCAGCTCAGGCGGCAGGACGTACAAGATCGAGATTATCGACCGCGATTCGCAATCGGATCCTGCCCGCGCCAGCCAGCTGGCCAAGGCGCTCATCAACGATGACAAGATCGATCTGATGCTGACCACCTCGACTCCCGAAGTGGTCAACCCGGTCGCCGACGCCTGCGACGCAGCCGGCATACCGTGCGTGTCCACCATCCTGCCCTGGGAGTCCTGGTATTTCGGCCGCGGCGGCAAACCAGGCGAGAAGCCGTTTCCGTTCAAGTGGAGCTTCCACTTCTCCTTCGGCGTCGCCCAGTTCGCCCAGGCCTACATTTCCGAATGGAGCAAGGCGCCATTCCCGACCAATAAGAAGGTCGGGGTCATGTTCCCGAACGATGCCGACGGCAACGCATTGCGGGAGCACATGATCCCGCTGTTCGAAAAGGCGGGCTTCACGGTATTCGATCCGGGCGGATACGAAGACGGCACTACCGACTACTCGGCGCAGATCGCGAAATACAAGCAAGCTGGAGTGCAAATCTTCACCGGCGTGCCGCTGCCGCCCGATTTCGCCGTGTTCTGGCGGCAAGCCGCACAGCTTGGTCTGGCCAGGACCGTCAAGATTCAGAGCATCGCCAAAACCGGCTTGTTCCCCTCACAGATGGAAGCGCTGGGTTCGCTCGGTTACAATGTCGCCAGCCTTTGCTATTGGCACCCCACCTTCCCGTACAAGTCGCCGCTTACTGGCCACTCCTCTCAGGAGCTCGCCGATGGCTATGAGAAGAGCACTGGGCGGCAATGGAACCAGCAGCTTGGTGGCACGCAATCGCTGCTCGACGTCGGCGCCGAGCTGCTCAAGACGACCAACCCGAAGGACAAGCAGGGGCTGGTCGACAAGCTGAACACTTTCAAGGTCACCACCGCAGTGGGCGTCGTCGATTTCGCTCACGGCCCGGTGCCGCACGTTTCGACGACGCCGCTCATCGGCGCGCAATGGATCAAGGCCAAGCCGGGCAGCAAGTACAAGCTCGACATGGTGATCGTCGATAACGCCGATGACCCCAATGTGCCGATTGGTGCTAAGCTAAAGCCCTATAGATGAACTGAGTCGGGACATTGCAGGAAATGGCTGCGAGCAGCGTCGAGGGCGGCCTGCTCGTCGGCGCCGGTATCTACAAGCATTTCGGGGCTCTGACGGTTCTCGACGGCGTGAACTTTACGCTCGCCGCCAGCGAATCCGTCGGCATCGTCGGGCCCAACGGCGCCGGTAAGACGACATTGCTGAACGTGCTTGCCGGTGCCTATCGGCCGTCCCTCGGCGCCGTCTATTTCAATGGAACGGAGGTCACCGCATTCGATGCCGCGCAACGCTGCCGGCTTGGCATTGCGCGCTCGCATCAGATCCCGCGGCCATTCGCCGGGATGACGGTCTTCGAGAATTGCTTCGTCGCCGCCACCACCGGAGGCGGCCTCTCCGGCCATCGCGCTTACGCGTGCTGCGTCGAAGCGCTCGATCTCTGCCACATGCTGCATGTCGCCAACCGGCGTGCCGAAACACTCGGCCTGCTCGACCGCAAGCGCCTGGAACTGGCGCGGGCGCTGGCGACTTCTCCGCGCGTGTTGCTGCTCGACGAGATCGGCGGCGGCTTGACCGACGAGGAAGCCAACAATCTCGTCGAAACCATTCAGGTGCTGCGCGGTCGCGGCCTGGCGATCATCTGGATCGAGCATATCGTGCATGTATTGATCCGCGGCATCGAGCGGCTGATCTGCATGGACGCCGGACGCATCATCGCCGACGGCAAGCCCGAGGCGGTGATCGCCGACGCCGTGGTGATTGACGCCTATATCGGCGGCAAGGCGGCGCCATGACGCTTCTCGGCGTCGAGCAACTGGAGGCGCGCCACGGCCTGCTTCAAGCAGTCCGCGGGGTCAGCTTCGGCGTCGATGCGGGCGAGACGTTGGCATTGGTCGGCGCCAACGGGGCCGGCAAGACGACGCTCTTGCGCACCATCGCCGGCGCGCACAAGCCGGCGGCAGGGCGCATCAGCTTCGACGGCGTCGATGTCACCGCGACCCCCGCCTACGCCCGGCTTCGCACCGGCATTGCGCTCGTGCCCGAAGGCCGGCGCCTGTTTGCCGGAATGACGGTGAAGGAGAATCTCTTGCTCGCCGCCGCCTATGGCAGGTCCGGCCATTGGAGTCTCGAAGCCGTGCTCGAGGCCTTCCCGCTGCTGCAGCGGCGGCTCAACAGTCGCGCCGGCAATCTATCCGGCGGCGAGCAGCAGGCGACCGCGATCGGACGGGCGCTGATGACCAACCCCAAGCTCCTCTTGCTCGACGAGGTCTCGCTCGGGCTGGCGCCGATCGCAGTGGAGGCGGTGTATCGCTCGCTGCGCGGGCTGATCACGGGAGGAACTACCATCGTCTTGGTGGAGCAGGACATCGGCCGTGCGCTTTCCGTGGCGACGCGGATCATGTGCATGCTGGAGGGGCGCATTATCCTGCAGGGCGTCGCCAAAGAGATGACGCGCGAGCAAGTGACGGAAGCCTATTTCGGTCTCCAGCGCTCGCGCCGGAACTCCTCATGATTCTGCTGTCGCAACTCATCAACGGTGTTCTGCTCGGCGGCTATTACGCACTGCTCGCTTGCGGCCTGTCGTTCATGTTCGGGGTGATGCGCATTATCAATCTCGCCCATGGCGATCTCGCCATTCTGGGCGCTTGCCTGGTGTTTTTCATTGCCGACCAGACCGGCCTGTCGCCGTTCATCGGCCTCATCGTCATGCTTCCGGTGTTGGCTGTCGGCGGCTGGGCGCTGCAGCGGTGGATGCTGGAGCGCAGCTTGCGTGCCGGTTTGCTGGTGCCGCTCCTCACCACGTTCGGTCTCGCCATTGTCATCGAGAACGGCTTGTTCGAATATTTCGGTGCCGATTCCCGATCACTGGCGCCGTACATCGGGGATTTTGCTTTCGACAGCTGGGCGATTACCGATAACATCTATATCGGCGAACTTGCGGTGTTGATTTTCGCGGTTGCCGTAGTGTTGCTCGGCGGGCTGAAATTGTTCCTGAACTATACATCGCTCGGCCGCGCCATCAGGGCCACCGCCGAAGATGCGGATACCGCCGAACTGGTCGGCATCAACGCGCGCGCGGTCTACGCGGTCGCGGCGGCGATCGCGGTCGCCACGGCCGGACTGGCCGGCGTCTTTCTCGCCATGCGTGAGACCTTCTCGCCCTATTCCGGCCCGACCCAGCTTATCTTCGCCTTCGAGGCTGTGGTGATCGGCGGCATCGGCTCGTTATCGGGTACCCTGGTCGGCGGCATCGTACTCGGCGTCGCACAGACGTTCGGCGCACAGATCAATCCTCAAGGCTTCCTCATCGCCGGTCACTTGGTGTTCCTGCTCGTACTCGCCGGTCGACTGGTAGTTGGCGCCATGCGGGCGCGCGGCGGGATGCATGGCTTGTTTGCGCGGCGGCCATGAGCAGCAAAACCGGCTTCATCGTCGAGCGATGGACGCGGCTTTCCGCCGCCACGACCGTCATCGCCGCCGCGCTGCTGATCGTCCTGGCATTCGGGCCGCTGCTGTTCGGCGCCAATGTAGTCGACAATCTCACCAACCTGTTCATTTACGTCATCCTGTCGGTCATGTGGAACGCGCTTGCCGGTTACGCCGGGCTCATTTCGGTTGGACAACAGACTTTCTTCGGGCTCGGGGCTTATTTCGCAATCCAGCTCTCCTATCACGGCGTAGCCGTTTATCCAGCGCTTCTCCTCGGCGCGGTGGTCGCTGCACTCGTCTCGTTGCCGATCTCGGCGCTGATGCTGCGGCTGCGCGGCGGTGAATTCGCCATCGGCATGTGGGTCGTCGCCGAACTTGCGCATCTCCTCGTCGTTCTCGATCCGCTCGTCAACGGCGAGACCGGGGTTTCGCTGCTCGCCCTGACCACCTTCAACCCGGATACGCGCCGCGACGACAATTACTGGCTGGCGCTCGCGTCGATGGTCGTCCTGCTCGCCATCGTCTTTGCGCTGTTGCGCGGACGGCTCGGCGCCTCGGTGCAGGCTATTCGCGACGATGAAGATGCGGCCACGTCGGTCGGCGTGAAGGTGATGCGCGGCAAGTGGACTATTTTCTTCCTCACTGCCTTCGGCTGCGCGCTGGCCGGAACATTGTGGCTCGCGACCTCGATCACTTTCCAGCCCAACACCTATTTCGGCGTGCAGTGGACGGCCTACATGATCTTCATGGTGCTTGTCGGCGGCCTGGGCACTTTCGAAGGCCCGATCGTCGGTGCCGTTGTTTTCTTCTTGATCGAGTTTTTCTTCGGCCAGACGGGTGTGTGGTACCTCATCGGACTGGGCGCGGTCGCCACCTTATTTGCGCTGTTTCTGCCGCGCGGCCTGTGGGGCACGGTCGAGGACAAATCGGGACTGCGCCTGCTGCCGGTCGGTTATCGCCTCCGCGTTCCCGGTCCCGAGCAGGCGCGCGCAGATTGAACCTCGAGCGCCACGTCCGCGCCGAGGAAGTGGCGCGTTCCGTGCTGTTTCTCGCCTCGGACGCCAGCGCTTTCACAACCGGCGGCCTCTTGATGGCGGACGGCGGTTTGCGCGCATAGGCGCGGCAGCTCGGCGTCGGCGCGCCAGCGCATTACCTACTTGAAGAATGGCGACCGTCGCCGCGCAGGACGTGATAGCTCAATTCGCCCGGATCGCTGAGATCCGGGACTCGCCAGCCGTTCAAATCGTATTCGGCCATACAATCTTCAGCGAAACCCTTGAACTTGCTGGCGTTGCCCGAAGCCATGGCGCCGAACAAACAATAGCGGCGGATTTCCTCAGTCGAACCGCCATAATTGATCTCGTAAAGCTCGTGCCGGCCGCCGAATTCGCTGGCGATGCAATCCCACAACAGCTTGAGGAGCTTGACTCGCTCCTCGGCCTTGTAGCCGTTCGAACCGCGCAGATATCGGTCGAGATAGGGCCTGATCTCCTCGCTTTTGAAATCGCGCGCATGACTATTCAGATAAATCAGCCCTGATGCCACCGTCTGCTCGATCAGATGTTTGACGCGCGTATAGGCCATAGTGGCGATGATCTGATAGGCGTTGCCCGGATCCATGTTCGGCAACAGATACTCGCCAATCCACGGTTTCGGATCGCGCACCATTGCGTCCGACAACCCCCAGAACAGGTTGCGCCAGGCGATGACCTCGCCGACATTAGCCTGTACCCCCCGATAGTCCTTGGTGCCGGCGGCTTCCGTCGCCTTCAGCAGAAGCCCGGAAATGAAATCGAGCTTCACTGCGAGGCGAGTGCAGCCGTGCACGACGAAACGTGGCAGGAAACCGGTGCGTGGGAAAAAATTGTTCGCCTTCTCCATATCGCCGTAGACGAATACGTTCTCCCAAGGCACCAGGACCTTGTCCAGGATGAAGACTGCGTCGTTTTCATCGAGCCGGCTGGATAACGGATAGTCGAACGGACTGCCCATGGCCGTCGAAGTCATCTCGTAGGAGGCGCGGCAGATGAATTTGACGCCGCGCGCGCTGGTCGGAACGATGAAGACGACGGCGAATTTCTTGTCCTGCACGGGGATGAGCCCGTGATGGGCGACAAAGGTGAAGTTGGTCAGCACCGAACCGGTGGCCACCACTTTGGCGCCGGAGACAATAAGCCCGGCGTCGGTCTCCTTTTCGACATGGCAGCAAACATCGGTAACTTCGTTCGGCGGCCGGTCGCGATCGATCGGCGGATGAATGATGGCGTGATTGACGAACGGAACACGCTCCTGGCTGAACTTGTACCAGCGCTTCGCATTATCCTGATACGGATCATAGAACTCGGCATTGGCGCCGAGCGTCGCCAGAAAGGCCGCCTTGTAGTCGGGCGAGCGGCCCAGCCAGCCGTAGGTGATTTTGGCCCATTCGGCGATTGCGTCACGTCCGGCAAGCAATTCTTTTGCCGTCTTGGGTGCTTTGAAGAAGGCGTGCGTCACGCCGCCGTTGCCGGTTTCGGTCGGCAGCAAGAGCTTGTGCTTGCGTTTCTCGTCGTGCAGCGCGTCATAGAGGCGGGCGACCATCCGCGCAGTATTGCGAAAGGCCGGATGCTTGGTGACATCCTTGACCCGCTCGCCATAGATGAAAATGGTGCGATCGTCGCGCAATGAGTCGAGATATTCCTTGCCGTTTTGCGGACGATCGACTTTGGCCTTGCCGATGGGCTCGGCCGACGCTGCGGTGACCGGCTTGCGCTGCTGTTGCACCTTTGCCGCCATGGCAATTCTCCTCCTCAGTTGTTCGATTTTCGAACAACTGTCCGTATTTCGAACTAAGTAACGATACCGGTTGGATGCCGGCGGTGGCAAGAGGCGGTCCTGTGACCGCGGCCGCTTTAACGGGGCGCCAGCGAGGCCGAGAGTTGCCGGGCGATCTGTTGCAGCTCGGGAAAAAATTTGTCCCGCATTTCGTTTCTGGTCGTGCGGGTGCTGTGGGTCGAGAGGTTGACGGCTGCGATCGCCTGACCCGAGCCATTGAGGATCGGGACGGCAATTGCGCGCAACCCGCGCTCGAGTTCTTCATCGACGATCGAAAATCCCTGCTCCTTGTCTTCGCGCACGCGAACGAACAGGGCGTGCACGTCCGTGATGGTATAGGGCGTATAGGCCTCGATCCGCAGCGCCATCAGCCGGCGCCAGATTTCGGCATCATCGAGAAAACCTAATTGAGCACGGCCCAAAGCTGTATGAAATGCCGGCAAACAGCTGCCAACCGCAAGCACCGTCGACAAGATGCGCCGTGCCGTGACGCGCGCGACGTAGACGATTTCGGCGCCACGGAGGATTGCCGCCGAGCAGGACTCGTCCAGCCGGCTGCTCAAATCCCTCAGCAGCGGCGTCGCGCGGTCGACCCAGTTTTGCGTCGACAGATAAGCAAAGCCGAACTCCACGGAGCGCGGTGACAGCGAGAACACATGGCCGTTCTGGTCGACATAGCCCAGCGCGGTCAATGTCCGCAGCACGCGCCGCGCCGCGGCGCGCGACAGGCTCGCAATCTGCGCGGCTTCGGACAAGGTCATGGTCTGGTGCTCGCGTCCGAATGCTGCGAGCACGGCGAGGCCCTTGGCCAGCGTCGTCATGAATTCCTTGTCGTCGCGATGGTGCGGTCGCGCGGCGGAAGCGGCCATCGGACGTTTGCGGCGAGCCATTGACTCCATGGATGCTGTGGCGGAGACTGTTTCGGATAACGAACGCTCGTTCGAATATCGAACAAGACGGCTCCGTCGTCAAGTCCGGCCGCGGAGCCGGGCGGCGGGGATTCGGGAGGACGCACCAATGAAAAAATACACCCGTGGAATCAATCGCCGCGCGCTGCTGCAGTATTCCGCCGCGAGCGGCGCCGCTCTTGCCGCCGGCGTCGAGTCGCCGGCGATCGCGCAGCAGAAACCGATCAAGCTCGGCTATGTCAGCCCGCAAACCGGGCCGCTCGCGGCCTTTGCCGAGGCCGATAATTTCATCGTCGGCAATTTCAAGAACGCCACGAAGGGCGGTATCAAGGTCGGCAATGCAATGGTGCCGGTCGAAGTCCTGGTCAGGGACAGCCAGTCCAACCCGAACCGCGCCGCCGCGGTCGCCAAAGACCTCATCGTTCAGGACAAGATCGACCTGATGCTGGTCGCCTCGACGCCGGAGACGACGAACCCGGTTTCGACCCAATGCGAAATCGAGGAAGTGCCGTGCATCTCCTCGGTGGCGCCCTGGCAGTCCTGGTTCATCGGGCGCCAAGCCAATCCGACCGGCGGACCGTCGGCGTGGAAGCCGTTCAACTACACCTACCTCTTCTTCTGGGGCCTCGAAGACGTGATCGCCGTGTACACCACCATGTGGGGCGGGGTATCGACCAACAAGTCCGTGGGCGGCCTCTTCCCCAACGACGGCGATGGCAACGCCTGGGGCGACAAGGTCGTCGGTTTTCCGCCAGTGCTCGGCAAGCTCGGCTACAAGCTCACCGATCCAGGGCGCTATCAGGATCTCACCGACGATTTTTCCGCGCAACTTGCCGCGTTCAAATCGGCGAAGTGTGAGATCATCACTGGCGTCATGATACCGCCCGACTTCACCACGTTCTGGAAGCAGGCGCTGCAGCAAAACTTCAAGCCCAAGGTCGCATCGATTGGCAAAGCCATCCTGTTTCCAAGCTCGGTCGAGGCCTTGGGCCACGACGGTAACAATCTGTCGTCGGAAATCTGGTGGACGCCGAACCATCCATTCAAATCCTCGCTCAACGGCATGACAGCGAAGGCGCTCGCCGGAGCCTACGAGAGCGCGTCCAACAAGCAATGGACGCAGCCGATCGGCTTTGTGCACGCACTGTTCGAGATTGCCGTCGATGTACTGAAGCGCACGCCGCAGCGGGGTGACGCCGACGCGATCGTGGAGGCCATCAGAGGCACCAACCTCGACACCGTGGTCGGCCACATTCAGTGGAACGGCGCGAATCTACCGCCATTTGCGGCCAAGAATGTCGCCAAGACACCACTTGTCGGCGGCCAATGGCGATTGCGGGGCGGCAATAAGTACGATCTCGTCATCACCGAAAACCGCACCTTTCCGGCGATCCCGGTTGGCGGCGAGATGGAGCCGATCATCTGAGCGTCTAGGGCAACGATCGACGGCATGCGTCTGTGCCCCTGCTGGAAATCCACGGGCTGCGAAAATACTTCGGATCGGTGGTCGCGGCCGACGACATCGAGCTCGCCGTCGAGTCCGGTGAGGCGCTCGGCATCATCGGCCCGAACGGCGCGGGTAAGACCACGCTGTTCAATCTGATCGCCGGCCGCCTATTTCCCGACGCCGGCACTATCCGTCTCGACGGGCGCGATATCACGTCGGCACGGCCCCACGAGCGATGCATTGCCGGCATCGCCCGATCCTATCAAATTCCGCAGCCGTTCGAGACCCTGACCGTTTTTGAAAATCTCCTGGTAGCGGCCGTTCACGGCCGGCACAAGACGGAAGCGGGCGCGGCGCAGCTCTGCGGTCAAGTTCTCGAACGGCTGGGACTATTGCGGCGCGCCAATGCGCTCGCCGGTTCGTTGACCTTGCTCGAACGCAAGCGCCTGGAACTGGCGCGGGCGCTCGCGACCTCGCCGCGTCTCCTGCTGCTCGACGAGATTGCCGGCGGCCTGACCGAAAGCGAGTGCACCGAGCTCGTCGGCACGATCAAGGAGCTCCATGCGAGCGGCGTCACGATCGTCTGGATTGAGCACATCGTCCATGCTTTGACCGCTGCGGTCGGAAGACTGATCGTGCTTAATTTCGGCAGGAAGATCGCCGAGGGAAAGCCGGCTGCGGTCATGGGTTCTCCGGACGTAAGGCAAATCTACATCGGCATCGAGGCGTGAGGCCCGGCATGGCGCTATTGGAAACGCGCGGGCTTACGGCCTTTTACGGCGACTTTCAGGCGCTCTACGGCATCGACACGGCTCTGCAACCGGGCGAAACAGTCGCCATCATCGGCGCCAACGGCGCCGGCAAATCGACTTATCTCAAATCGATCGTCGGCCTGATCCGCGGACCGGCCGAATCGGTCTGGTTCGACGGCCAGCCGATCGGTGCCCGTCCGGCAGCCGACGTCATGAAGCGCGGCATTGCGCTGGTGCCGGAAGGCCGCCGGCTCTTTCCTTCCCTCACCGTGGAGGAGAATCTTTTGATCGGCCGCTATGGGCGCAGCGCACCTGGACCATGGCCGCTGGACAAAATCTATGCGCTGTTTCCGGCGCTCAAGGCGCGCCGCCACAGCGCCAGCACGACGCTGTCCGGCGGCGAGCAGCAGATGGCGGCGATCGGCCGCGCGCTCGTCTCCAACCCGCGCGTGCTTTTATGCGACGAGATCAGTCTCGGCCTTGCGCCGATTGTCATCCGCGACCTTTACAACGCGCTGCTGCAGATCAAGGCGGCGGGAACGAGCGTCGTGGTGGTCGAGCAGGATATCGTGCAGGCGTTCAGGGTGTCGGATCGCATCTACTGCTTCCAGGAAGGCCGCTGCTCGCTGTCCGGCCGCCCGGCAGAGCTATCGCGCGAACAGATCCACCTCGCCTATTTCGGCACCTGATATGATCCTGTGGACCAATGCGCTGATCGAAGGCGTCCTGCTCGGCGGACTTTATGCGCTGTTCGCCGCCGGCCTGTCGCTGATTTTCGGCATCATGCGGCTGGTCAACCTGGCGCATGGCGATCTGATCATTCTCGCCGCGTTCGTCGTCCTTAGCGTTGCGGCGTGGCTTCATATCGATCCGTTTGCCGCCACGCTTGCGGCGCTTCCGATCATGTTCCTGGCCGGCTTTGCCCTGCAATATTGCCTTCTCAACCGCGCGCTCGGCCGCGGCCTCCTGCCACCGCTGCTTGTGACCTTCGGCCTGTCGATCATCATCGAAAACGGCCTGCTCGAACTCTATTCGGCCGACAGTCGGCGCTTGCATGGCGGTTCGATCGAAACGTCTTCAATCGCGCTAGGCCATGCGGTCAGCGTCGGCGTGGTTCCGCTGCTGACGCTTGCCTCTGCGATCGTCGTCATCCTGGTGCTCAATTTCATTTTCTATCGCACCGCTCTCGGCCGCGCCTTTCGCGCCACCGCCGACGATCTCGAAATCTCCCAGCTCATGGGTATCGATCATCCGCGTATTTTCTCGGTCGCCACGGGGCTCGCTTTCGTCGTCGTGACGATTGCGGCGCTTTATCTCGGCATGCGTGCCAACTTCGATCCGACCATAGGGCCGGAACGCCTGCTCTATGCGTTCGAAGCCGTCATTGTTGGCGGCTTGGGCAGTTTCTGGGGCACGCTGGCGGGAGGCATCATCATCGGCGTCGCGCAGACGGTCGGCGCCCAGATCAATCCAGAGTGGCAGATTCTCGCCGGCCATGTTGCGTTCCTGACCATCCTTGTGTTTCGGCCTCGCGGCCTCTTCCCGCGGGCCGTCGATTAGGTGCGGCAAATGGCGGAGCAGAACAAACCTTTGGCCGGCGCCGGACATTACCGCATCGAAACCGGAACGCCGGTCTCGCTGATGGCGGCGGTGGGCACGCTCATCGTGGTCGCCCTGTTGGCCGCACTTCCCTTATTCGCCGGACGCGATCTTCTCGAAAACATGATCTTTGTCTTATACATGCTGGCGCTGGCGCAATGCTGGAATTTGCTGGCAGGCTACACCGGGCTGGTTTCGGTCGGTCAGCAGGCCTTCGTCGGTCTGGGCGGCTACATTTTGTTCGCCCTGACGCTTATTGCGGGCATCGATCCGCTTGTCGCGATCATCCTTGCCGGCGCAATTTCTGCGCTGTTCGCGTTGCCGACCGCGCTCATCGTGTTTCGGCTGCGCGGTGCCTATTTCGCCATCGGCACTTGGGTGGTTGCCGAAGTCTATCGCCTGTCGTTTGCGCAATTTCGGCAATTGGGAGGCGGCACAGGAACATCGCTCGGCCCCGATATCACCAACGCGGTCTTTGCCATTGACCGGGTCAAATCGCTTCTCGACGTGAGGACGCCGGCGGCGCGCGATATCATCTCCTACTGGGCGGCGCTCGCACTTGCGGTCGGAACCACCCTGCTTGTCTATCTCATTCTTCGCTCGCGGCGCGGGCTTGCGCTCGGCGCAATCCGGGATTCCGAGGAGGCGGCGGCAAGTGTTGGCATCGACAACGCGCGTGTGAAGCTTGCCGTCTATGTCATCGCCGCTGCCGTCACCGGCATGATCGGTGCGCTCATTTATCTGCAGAAGGCGCGCATTTCCCCCGACGCGGCGTTCTCGGTGCTGGATTGGACCGCCTATGTCATCTTTATCGTTGTCATTGGCGGCATTGGCACGATCGAGGGTCCGATTCTGGGCACGCTGATTTTTTATCTGATGCAAAACTATCTGGCGAGCTACGGCGCCGTATATCTTATCCTTTTGGGCGTGCTGGCGATTCTCGTCATGCTGTTCGCCCCCAAGGGGCTGTGGGGTTACCTCTCGCAAAGCTACGGGCTTGAACTGTTGCCGATCCGGCGCCGCCTGGTCTGGAAGAAAGATCAATAACGCAGCCCTTAGATGCTCTGAATTTGCAAAATCCGCGCCAGCATACCAGGGCGGCGGCCGTAAGCTCGACCAGACCCGGGAACAGCCCCTCGCCAATACGTCGGAATACGACCATCCGTCGACCTTAATCGTAGAACCGATCGAGGGGTCCCGCTGCCTAGCCTACCAAGGGAGGCCCCCCGGCTCTGCCGGGGTGGCAGTAGAAGTTTGATATCTAAGGCAGTCGTCCATCGACAAGACTCTCGATTCGTGAGCCACCACGCACACGAAGGAGAGTTTCGCGATGGACGATTACGAGAGCCTAAGCCACACGAAGTGGGAGTGCAAATATCACGTAGTGTTCATTCCCAAGTATCGCAGAAAGACGCTGTACGGAGAACTGAGACGGCATCTCGGGAAGTGTTTCGCAAATTGGCGTTACTATCCTTTTGAATACAAGGAAGAATTCGAAAGAATTGGATTCCACTCCCTTCGCCAGCGACCTCGCGTTTGTTCGCCGACCTCCGCTAACACGCCGTCGGTAGCGCGTGAGGATGTCCGCGGTTTGCAGCACATCATATTGTCCGCTTCTGCTGCTGCGGCTGTGGGGCTTGTGGGCAACGCTGTTGCGTCGTCCACGAATCCACAGCCGCCCGGCCGCAGCGGTCCGCGGTCCGCCGCGGTCCGCCTGTCGCTGCAGCCGTCCGCGTGCTAAGCTTTGTCATGGACCTTCAGGCGCCCGACAACCTCGCTGGGGCCGGCAGCCGCCACGCTATGCCTTCGCACTTGAGGCGGCTCGAGGCCGAATCGATCGAGATCATGCGCGAGGTGGTGGCGGAGCTGAAGCATCCGGTGATGCTCTATTCGATCGGCAAGGACTCCAGCGTGATGCTGCACCTTGCCGTGAAGGCCTTCTATCCGGCGCCGCCGCCGTTTCCGCTGCTGCACATCGACACGACCTGGAAGTTCCGCGACATGATCGCGTTCCGCGACGCTACCGCGCGGCGGCTGGGCGTCAAGCTCATCGTCCACGTCAACCGCGAGGGCCTCGCCGCCGGCATGCATCCGCTGACCTCGGGATCCGCTCCGTACACGCGCGTGATGAAGACGGAGGCGCTGAAGCAGGCGCTCGACCAGTTCGGCTTCGATGCCGCCTTCGGCGGCGCGCGGCGCGACGAGGAAAAGAGCCGCGCCAAGGAACGCATCTTTTCGTTCCGTTCGCGCGGCCACGCCTGGGATCCCCGCAACCAGCGCCCCGAACTGTGGAACCTGTTCAACACCCGCATCAACGAAGGCGAGTCGATCCGGGTATTCCCGCTGTCGAACTGGACCGAACTGGACGTCTGGCAATATATCCGATCGGAAAACATTGCGGTCGTGCCGCTCTACTTTGCGGCCGAGCGGCCGGTGGTCGAGCGCGATGGCGCATGGATCATGGTCGATGACGACCGCCTGCCGCTGCGGCCCGGCGAGCGGCCGCAGTTGCGGCGCGTCCGCTTCCGTACCCTTGGCTGCTATCCGCTCACCGCCGCGATCGAATCGCAGGCCGCTTCGATCGACGATATTATCGCCGAGCTGCAGACCGCCCGCACGTCGGAGCGGCAAGGCCGCCTGATCGACACTGATGAAGTTGCCTCGATGGAGAAAAAAAAGCGCGAGGGCTATTTCTGATGCACACGCCCGCCGCGGCACGGCGCCAGCACGAGCATGAATGCGACCTTTTGCGCTTCATCACGGCGGGATCAGTCGACGACGGCAAGTCCACGCTGATCGGGCGCCTGCTGCACGATTCCAGGATTCTCTACGACGATCAATTGCGGGCGCTGGCGGAGGATTCGCGCCGCCACGGCACCGCCGGCGAAGCGATCGATTTTGCCCTGCTGGTGGACGGCCTCGAGGCGGAGCGCGAGCAGGGCATTACCATCGACGTCGCCTATCGCTTTTTCACCACCGGCAGGCGCGCGTTCATCGTCGCCGATACGCCGGGCCACGAGCATTATACGCGCAACATGGCGACCGGCGCTTCCAATGCCGAGCTGGCGGTGATCCTGGTCGACGCGCGCAAGGGGGTGCTGGTGCAGACCCGGCGGCATTCGCTGATTTGCGCGCTGTTGGGCATCCACCACGTGATCCTCGCCGTCAACAAGATCGATCTGGTGGATTTTTCGCAGGCGACATTCGATCGGATCGTGGGTGATTATGCCGCCTTCGCCGCGCAGCTCGGCTTCACCGCGGTGATTCCGATACCAATTTCGGCGCGGTTCGGCGACAATGTCGTCAACCGCTCCGGTAACATGCCATGGTATCGCGGCCCTTCGCTGATCGAGTGCCTGGAAACAATCCCGGTGGAAGCCGACGCCGCTGTCGAGAAGCCGCTTCGCTTCCCGGTGCAGTGGGTGAATCGCCTCAATTCCGATTTTCGCGGTTATGCCGGCACGGTGGCGAGCGGGCGTATCCAGGTCGGCGACACGGTTGTGGTGGCGACGACCGGCCATAGCTCGCGGGTGAAGGAGATCGTGACCGGCGACGGGCCGCTCGCCGCCGGTCCCGGCGCGGCGATAACGGTGACGCTGACCGATGAGATAGACGTCTGCAGGGGCGACATCCTGGTCAGCCCGACCGCGCGTCCCGAAGTCTCCGACCAGTTCGCCGCCCACGTCATCTGGATGGACAACGAGCCGCTGATGCCGGGCCGCTCCTATTTGGCGCGGCTGGCAACGAAAACGACGCCGATCACGGTAACGGCAATAAAATATCGCATCGATCCCAACAGCCGCGAACATCTGGCGGCGCCCACGCTCGGTCTCAACGACATTGCTTTTTGCAATCTGGCCACTGCCGCGCCGATTGCCTTCGATCCCTACGAGGCCAATCGCCGGACCGGCTCGTTCATCATTATCGACCGCTCGAGCAACCGCACGCTGGGCGCCGGCATGATCGCCTTCGGGCTGCGCCGCGGCGCCAACGTGCATTGGCAAAGGTTGCTGCTCGGCAAGCGCCAGCGCGCGGCCCTCAAGCGCCAGCAGCCGGCCATTGTCTGGTTCACCGGTCTTTCCGGCGCCGGCAAGTCGACGATTGCCGATCTGGTGGAACAGCGCCTGCACGCCATGGGGCATCACACCATGCTGCTCGACGGCGACAATGTCCGCCACGGGCTGAGCCGCGATCTCGGCTTTACCGAAGCCGACCGCGTGGAAAACATCCGCCGGGCCGGCGAAGTCGCCAAGCTGATGGTGGAAGGCGGGCTCATCGTGCTGTGCTCGTTCATTTCGCCTTATCGCGCAGAGCGCGAGATGGTGCGCGGGTTGGTCGCGGAGGGGGAGTTTGTCGAGGTGTTTGTCGACACGCCGATCGACGAATGCATTCGGCGCGATCCGAAGGGCCTCTACGCCAAGGCCATGGATGGCAGGATCAAGAATTTCACCGGCGTGGACGCGCCGTACCAAGCGCCGCCGGCGCCCGAGATTCATTTGCGCACGGTCGGCACCAGCCCCGAGCAAATGGCCGAAAGCGTCGTCGCGCAATTGATCAGAAAAAACATAGTCCCGCGCGCTTAGCGTTCCGGTAGGCGCGAACTCGCGCGCTCTGCGACAGCAGCTATTGCTTCTGCAACGCCAGATCCGCGGCGCCGTTGAGCCGGTCGAAGATCATCAGGTTTTCGAACGCCGACGATTTCCTGGGCGCCGGGTAATCGGCGCCGAGACAATCGGCGAACTTGACCCACAGCTCCGCGCGCGACAGCGGGCGTTGGTGGCTGCCCTTGGCGTATTCGACCGGGCCGCTGGTCAGCGTTGCGCCGGATGTGGTGGTGATTTCCACCGCGTCGGCGGGCGCGAAAGCCGAGCCCGGCATGGTGGCGTCGGTCGCCGTGAACGACACCAGCGGAAAGATCGCCTGCACGTCGGGGCGCCGCACGAAGGCATCGGTGAGTTCGGCAAGACCGACCTTGCGCGCGACGAGCGCCGCGGCCATGGCGAACTGCATGGAAAATTTCGCCTCGAGCCCGCTTTGCGGCCGCGCATTGCGCAGCATGACGAGTTGCGTCTTGCCGGTCGAGACGTGAATGCGTTCGACCTTGTCGGGCGACAGATCGTAGCGCTCGACCAGGCCGAGCGCGGCGTCGATCGCGCGGTGCGTGGCGTAGCAGATCGGGTAGCGTTTGATGTTGAGCCCCGCCTCGACGATGTGCCACTTCTTGTGCGCGACAGCGAACGGCCGGTCGCGCTCGGCCTTGCCTTGCGGCGACAGCGCGGCAAGGAGGCCGGCGGGATGTTCCAGCGCGTCGAGCGACGCCGTCAGTCCGGCCTGCGCGAGCCGCGCCGCGATCACTCCGGATTGCGCGGCGCGGCCGACCTGAAACGACTTTGTCATCGTTCCGAAATTGGCGACCAAGCCGGACGCCATCGAGGCCGCGATCGCCATCGCGGTCGCGGCGCCCGACGCATCGAGGCGGCGCAGCTTGGCGCATGCGGCGGCGGCCGCAACGGTGCCGAGCACCGTGCTGGGGTGCCAGCCCTTGCGATGCAGCGGCGCCGGTTCGCGCAAGAGCAGCTCCGCCCAGACTTCGAAACCGGCGACGTAGGCGGTCAGCATCTCGGCGCCGCTCGCGCCGCTAGCCTCGCCTTGGGCGAGAATCGCCGGCACCAGCACGGCGCTCGGGTGCCCGTCGAGGCTCACGTCGTCGTAATCGAGCACATGCGCGGCAACGCCGTTGATCAAGGCGGCGCTCTCGACGCCGCGCCGCGCGCCTGACGGGATGAGCGCGGCGGACGGCGCGGCGTCGCCGCGCTCGCCGCCATTGCCGCCCAGCTCGCGGTCGACCAGCGCGATCTCGGGGTCGCGCGCGCCCGCGACCAGGACGCCGAAGCAATCGGCGATGCCGGTGCGCGCGACGGCGCTGCCCTGCGACGGAATCTGCCGCAGCGTGAGATCGGCAACGAAACGGCCGAGGTCCAAGGTCAGCGAACTCATGGCATCTCCCGTCGATCCGAATGCGCGCGCCCCGTACGAATGAACAAAACCTTGGCCCAGCATGAAGACTTCGCCAGCGGCGTCAAGGTGCCGCAACGTTTCGTTATCCGTTTCATTATCAAAGGGAATTACCGAACGAGCGCAGACGGCCGATTGAGCCGCGCGACCAGCCCGATCGAGCCGTAAACGCGCGGCAAGAGCGAACCGACGCCAGACCTGGCGTTCTTCGAAAAACCCGCCGCTTGACGACGCCAGCCGCGGCTCGCTCGGAACGCGCAAGCGCGTTGCGCGTTGCAATCGAGAGTCGGGCCCGCGCGTGCCCGGCGTTCCGCGACGAAAAAACTGAAGGATCGGCCAAGATGGGACTCTTCTCCAAGGACATCAAGAACATGGACGACCTGTTCGTGCACACCCTGCGCGATATCTACTATGCCGAAAAACAGATCGTGAAGGCGCTGCCGGAAATGGTCGAGAAATCGAGCGACCCGCAGCTCAAGCAGGGTTTCCAGACGCATTTGCGGGAGACCGAGAACCACGTGAAGCGGCTTGAGCAGGTCTTTCAAATGGCCGGCAAGAAGCCGCAGGGCGTCGATTGCCCGGCGATCGACGGCATCATCGAAGAGGCGCAGGACGTCGCCGGCGAGGTGGAACGGAAACCGGTTCTGGATGCCGCCCTCATCGCCGCGGCGCAAGCGGTTGAGCATTACGAGATCACGCGCTACGGCACCTTGATCGCGTGGGCCAACCAGCTCGGCCGCAAGGATTGCGTGACGCTATTGCGGCAAAATCTCGACGAGGAGAAGGCGGCCGACAAGAAGCTGACCGCCATGGCCGAAGCCGAGGTCAACCGCAAGGCGGCCTGAAACCACGACGTCGCGGCCTTTCCGCTCTCGGTGGAAGGGCCGTTGACCCTTGTTCCGGGGCAGACGGTGACGAACATGTTTCCCAGTCGCTCTGGCAAGGGGCCAGCGAGCCTGGATTCGGCGCGCTGCGGGAACGCGCCGCGGAACCAAAGCGTGGCGCGGGCGTTGGCATCGCCGGATGCGAAGCAACCGGAGGGGCTTGGCAGAATGAGTGTGATACGATCCAACTGGGCCGAAGCTGCAGTTGCAGTCGGTGCCGGGTGGCCCTGCCGCGTGTCCGTGTTGCACGCGCCGGCGGTCGTGCCGAGCCAGGTGCTCGATCAGCTGCCGGCGGCCGTCTACATCACCGATGCAGCGGGGAAAATCATTTATTTCAATGAGCCAGCGGCGGCGCTGTGGGGGTGCCGGCCGACGCTCAATAGCGACCAGTGGTGCGGTTCGTGGCGGCTCTATTGGCCGGACGGCCGGCTGATGCGGCACGACGAGTGTCCGATGGCGGTGGCACTCAAGGAACGACGGATCGTGCGCGGCGGCGAGGCGATCGCCGAGCGGCCGGACGGCACGCGCGTGCCGTTCATGGCGTTTCCGACGCCGCTCTACGATGGGTCGGGCGCCATGGTCGGCGCGGTCAACATGCTGGTCGACGTGAGCGAGCGCCAGCGCGGCGAGCGCGTGGCGCACCGGCTCGCGTCCATCGTCGAGTCGAGCGACGACGCCATCGTCAGCAAGGATCTCAACGGCGTCATCGCCACCTGGAACAAGGCGGCCGAGCGTCTGTTCGGCTATTTTGCCGAAGAAGTCATCGGCAAGCCGATCACGATCATCATTCCGAAGGACCGGCTGGATGAGGAAACCGACATCCTGCGGCGCATCCGCCGCGGCGAGCGCATCGACCACTTCGAAACGGTGCGGCAGCGCAAGGACGGCAGCCTGATCAATGTCTCGCTGACGGTGTCGCCGGTGACCGACGGATCCGGCAAGGTCATCGGCGCTTCCAAGATCGCCCGCGACATCACCGAGCAGAAGCGGCGCGAGGAGCAGATCGCGCTGCTCGCCCGCGAGGCGGAGCACCGCACCAAGAATCTGCTGGCGCTGGCGCAAGCCACCGTGCACTTGACCCAGGCCGACACGCCGGACGAGCTGAAGGCGGCGATCGACGGTCGCCTGCAAGCGTTGGCCAAAGCGCACAGGTTGTTGGCCCAGTCGCGCTGGGCCGGCGCCGACTTGCGCGCGATCGTGGCCGACGAACTGTCGCCCTACCTCGGCAACGGCGATGCCCGTGCCGAAATTTCAGGTCCAAGCCTGAAGCTCGATCCGGATCCGGCGCAGGCCGTGGCAATGGCGCTGCACGAACTGAGCACCAACGCGGCCAAATACGGCGCGTTGTCGATACCGAAAGGCCGCGTCAGGGTCGAATGGCAGTTGCAGTCCGGCAGGCGGCTTCGGCTGCAGTGGATAGAGAAGGGCGGGCCACGGGTCGTTCCGCCGCAGCGGCAAGGTTTTGGCACCCGCCTGATGCAGCGCATGGTGTGCGGCCAGTGCAATGGCGACATCGATTTCGACTGGCGCAAGGAAGGCCTCGTGTGTGCGATCACGGTCGTGACGTAGAAGTCAGAAGTCGGAAGTCAGAAGTCAGAAGTCAGAAGTCAGAAGTCAGAAGCCAATCCGGTGTCTGATTTCCGATTTCCGACTTCCGACTTCCGCCCGTCAGGGCCTCCAGCCCTTCTGCCACGCCGGCGGCTTCTTGGCGTCGATCAGGATGAAGGCGATGCGGCACGGTTTTGTGCCGTTGTTGACCCAGGCGTGGTTGGTGCCCTGCTGCACCAGCACATCGCCGGCCTTGACATGCACTTCGCCGTCGTCGAGCAGCATGTCGATTTCGCCCTCGAGCACGATGGCGTAATCGATGGTCCGGGTTCGATGCGTGTTGGCGTGCCGCGCGTAGCCTTGCGTCGCCGGGTCGATGCCCATGGCGAGCAGAATCCGGTGATGATCGACCGGCGCCGCGCCGCCGCTCACCGGGGCGAAATCGACGATGCGAAAAATCGTGCCGTTCGGCGGCGGTGGTACCCCGACCGGCGTCTGCGCGCGGTCTGCCGAAGACGTCATGTCGACCGGGAATTCGCTCGTCACCCACAGCATGGTCATGCCGTTGCCGCCGGGGCTGCGCTGCTTCGCCGGCACGGCCGCGTCGAACAACGCCACTGCTTTGCCGGAAGCATCGTGGCCGGTCACAATCCGGCGTGTCGATTTCAAGTCCATCGTCGGCTCCTCCCGTCGGCCTCCGCTGTCGGCAGTCGCGGCGCTTGATCGGCCCGGCAGCGCGCCATAGAGGTGAGGCCGGTATTTGCCGGGCGCGGCGCGCAACAGCACGCACCTGCCCAATTGATGCGGATTGTTTTCTTCTAGATCAGAGAAAGCCGTCGATCGCAACGGCTGCCGCGTGTTTCGCAAGGATTTTTCTGTCTATGACCGCCGAAGGCGGCGCTTCGCGCCCTTGACAGAAAAATCCTTGCGAAACTTTTTGCAGCCGTTGCGATCGACGGCGCGCCGTGACTGAATAAGATCAGGGATCACAATCGCTGAAGCGCTCTCACTGTCCGCTCGGCGTGCGCAGGCCGAACCAGCTGTCGCGGACCTGGTGGTAATGCACCTGCGGATCGTAGATCCTGACCGGCAGTTTCAATTCGCGGGCCGACAGCCGGCCGACCGCGGAGAGCAGGCTGTAAGAAGCGACGACGCGGTCGTGCTGCGCCACGATCAGGCTCTGCCGCGCGTTGACCAGAACCTGCTCGGCGTTGAGCACGTCCTGGGTGGTGCGCTGGCCGGCCAGCGCTTCGTTGCGCACGCCGGTGAGGGCGCGGGCGGCGGCGTCGTTCTGCCGCTCGGCGGCTTCGACTTGCGCCTTGGCGGCTTGCAGCTGGCCCCAGGCCTCGACCACGTTGGCGCGCACCTGGTCGCGGACCTGGTCGACGTTGAGGCGCTGCTGGTCGAGAGTTTCCTTGTCGAGCCGGATCGCCGAATATTCGGCGCCGCCCTGATAAAGCGGCACCGACAGGTTGAGCGTCACCGTATTGGTGAACAATTTCGGCGTCAGTATCTGCGGCTGGGATTGCTCCTGGATGCTGTACTGGCCGGTCAGCGACGGCCACAGCGCGCCTTCGGCGATCTTGACCTGCAGCTGCGCCACGTCGACGCCATAGAGCGCCGCCGTAACCGACGGGTTCTCGGCGATGCCGACCGCGACCGCGGCGTTGAGGTTGGTCGGCGCCAGGCGATCGACCGGCGCCGCGGGGGCGAGGTTTGTCGGCTCAACGCCGATGATGCGCCGGTAATTGGCCCGCGTCGTCATCAGCTGCGACTCCGCGGCATGGAGCGTGGCCTCGCCGGCGGCCAATTGCGCCTCGGCCTGGGCGACGTCGGTCGAGGTGACCTGGCCGGCGTCAAAGCGGTTGCGGGTATCGGTCAGCGTGCGCTGCAGGACGCGGACATTGTTCTGCTGCACCTTCAGGTTTGCGGTATCGCGCGACATGTCCATGTAGGCGGTCGCCGCCGACAGCAGCACCGATTCCTCCATCATGCGCAGCGTCTCGCGCGCCGCCGAAACCTGGCTCTCCGCCGCGCGCACCTTGTTGGCGGTTTGCTCGCCGTTGAACAGCGTCTGCGTTCCGATCAGCCCGGCGGAGCGCGGCGTGGTCAAACCCTTGGCCTCGAACGTGGCGCCCGAGGGCAGGAACGAAACCGGCGGGATGGTTTGCGTGATGTCGGAGTATTGCCGGCCGATCGAGGCGGTGGCGGCGATGTTCGGGCGATAGCCGGAAAGCGCCTGCGGCACGCCCTCGTCGGTCTGGCGCACGATGGCGCGCTGGGCGTTGAGCTGCGGATTGTTCTGGTAGGCCTTGGCCAACGCGCCTTCGATGGTCTCGGCCACGCCGGGCAGCGGCGCGGCGATCATGGCGGCGCATAGCGCAATCGCCGCAAGCGAGCGCCGGCCTCGCGCTCGCCGCCACACTCTGCGCACTTTTGGAGCGCCCGCTCGACGCACGCCACCAGCCCCAATCCGCCGCCGGTAAAGCTTACCGGCTGGCGGAGCCGCTTACAAGGAACGTCCGGCGTGCCGGTTTGCTTCAGCGCTTGGCCTGCCGCTGCGGCACGAGCGCGTCATCGCGCTCCTTGGCGCGCGCGCACGCCGGCCGGGCGCTGCGCCGCTGCCGATAT
Source organism: Xanthobacteraceae bacterium (assembly GCA_030038995.1). Lineage (GTDB taxonomy): Bacteria > Pseudomonadota > Alphaproteobacteria > Rhizobiales > Xanthobacteraceae > BOG-931. Next base: position 3,496 of record JASHQS010000300.1, on the reverse strand, counting down.
TGCGCGCACGCCGGCCGTTTCTCGATGGTGCCGAACATCGTGCCGAAGCCGAGCTGCGAACCGACATAAAGCTCGTTGACGCTCACTCCGGCGCGCGCAGCCGATAGCCTATTCCGGTTTCGGTGAGAATGTATTGCGGCCGCTCCGGCTCGGCTTCGATTTTTTGCCGCAGTTGCCGCACGTAGACGCGCAGATATTGGGCGTCGGTCAAATCGTCCCACAGCTCGTGCAGCAAGAATTTGTGCGTCAGCACTTTGCCGGCGTGCTGAACCAACACGCGCAACAGCTCGTATTCCTTCGGCGACAGCTTGGCTTCGCGGTCGCCGACTTTGACGATGCGGCGCACCAGATCGACGCTGAGCTCGCCGACCCGGAACACCGGCCGCTCGCCGTGGACTTGCAGCTGATGGCGCAGCGCCGCGCGCATGCGCGCCAACAGCTCGTCCATGCCGAACGGTTTCGTGACGTAATCGTCGGCGCCCAGATCCAGCGCCTGGACCTTGCCGGCTTCGTCGTCGCGGCTCGACAGGATGACGATCGGAACGCTCTCGCTGCGGCTGCGCAGGGTCTTGAGCAGCTCGTGGCCCCGCATGTCGGGCAGGCCGAGGTCGAGGATGATCAGGTTGGGCGCGTTTTGCAGCTGTTCGAGCGCCGCCTTGCCGTTCGGCGCCTCGAGGACCTGATAGCCTTGCGCCGCCAGTCCGGTGCGCAGGAGTTTTCTGATCGGCGGCTCGTCATCGACTATGAGCACGCGAAGCGGAGCCGCGCTCATGCTGCCACGTCCAGCCGCCGACCCTGGCGCGGGATCGGCAGAGTGATGGTAAAGGCGGCGCCGGGGCGGTCGGTGCGGTTGGCCGCGACGATGGTGCCGTGCATCGCCTCGACGAAGCCGCGGGAGATCGCCAGACCGAGCCCGGTGCCGGCGCGCACCTGATCGGTCTTTTGCGCGCGATAGAACTTGTCGAAGATGTGTTCGAGTTCCTGGGCCGGAATGCCGTCGCCCTCGTCCAAGATGCGCAGGTAGACGGCAGCGGATTCACGCCACGCCTGGATGCGGACGGTCGTTTCCGGTGGCGCGTACTTGGCTGCGTTGTCGAGTAGATTGAACAGAACCTGCTCGAACAGCACCGCGTCCAGTTGCAGCATCGGCAAATCCGGGGCAAGTTCGAGCTCGACCCCATGCCGCCCCAGAATCCGGCCGGCCCGGCGCAGCGCGCTGCCGACGATTTCGGCAAGATCATGCAGGGCGACGTTGGGCGCAATCGCGCCGGACTCGAGCTTGGTCATATCGAGCAGGTTGGCGATGAAACGATTGAGCCGCTCCGCTTCGTCGATGACGGTCGCCAACAGCTCCGCCTCTTCGCCCGGGGAAAGCTTTTCGGAATAGTCGCGCAGCGTGCCCGCGGCGCCGAGCACGGCGGCAAGCGGCGTCTTCAGGTCATGCGAGATCGAGGTCAGCAGCGCCGAGCGCAACCGCTCGGTTTCGGCGGCGCGCTCGACGCGGTCCATTTCCTCGACCAGCTTGACGCGCTCGATCGCGAGCGCGCCCTGATCGCACAGCGCGTCGAGCAGCCGGCGCTGATCGGGCGTGAGCAGCGGACCCGGCTTGTCGCTGTCGATGCCCATGACGCCGACGGCGCCGCGTCCGGTATGCATCGGCAGGAACAAGCGCTTGGCGCCGGGCAGCGTGTCGGAGCCGCGGCCGGCGGCGCGGTCGTTCTGCCAGGTCCAGTTGGCGGCGGCAAGATCGGCGCTGTCGAGGATGTCCTCGGGAGGGTAGCCGGCCTTTACCGCGATGCTGCTGCCCTCGGGCAACAACAGCACCACGCGCACCTTGAGCATGAGCGCGGTCTGATAGGCCGTCGCCCACAGCACGTCGTCGAGCGTCGCGGTACCGGCGAGCTTGCGGCTGAACGCATAGAGCGATTCGGTCGTGCGCGCCCGTTCCATCGAGGGCATGGCGAGCGTGTGGCCGCGCGCTGTGACGCCGGACACGATGACGGCCACCAGCGTGAAAAAGCCGAAGGCGACGACGTTGGCCGGATCGGTGATGGTCAAGGTGTAGATCGGCGGCAGGAAAAAGAAATTGTAGGCAAGCGCCGACGCCAAGCTCGCCAACAGCGACGGCCACAAGCCGTAGCGCACCGCGGCTGCGACCACCGCGGTCAGAAATACGAGATCGACGTTGCCGACGCCGATCCACGCCTTGATCAGTTCGGCGAAGGCGAGGGCGACCACGACGGCGAGCAGCGCCTCGGCATACGGCCGGACATTGAACGGCGGGCCATGCTCGGCGGCGCGCACGGTTTTTTTCGGAATTGGCTCGCCGGCAATGGTGTCGCCGGCAATGACGTGGACGCTGATGTTGCCGGACCGGCGCACCAGATCGTGCACCACCGAGCCGTGCAGGATTTCGAACCACCGCGAGCGCGTCGACTTGCCGATGATGATCTGCGTGACGTTGTTGGCCTGCGCGTAGCCGACGACATCGTCGGCGATGCTGCGCTCGCTGGCCGGCAATGTGATCGCTTCGCCGCCGAGCGATTCGGCAAGCCGCAGCGTGTCGGCGATGCGGTCGCGCTCGACTTCGGTCAACTGCAGGCTGCGTCGCCCCTCGACATAGAGCGCCACCCACGGCCCATGCAAGCGGTCGGCGAGCCGCTTGGCATAGCGCACGAGGCCGGCGCAGCGCGGATCCTCGCTGATGCAGACCAGGATGCGCTCGCCTGCCGCCCATGGGCCGCTGATGGCGTGGGCCTGCATCTCGTTGAGCAATTGCTCGTCGACCCGCTCGGCGGTGCGGCGCAAGGCCAGCTCGCGCAACGCAGTGAGGTTTGCCGGGGAAAAAAAGTGCTCGAGTGCGCGCTTGGCCTGGCGCGGCACATAGACCTTGCCCTCCTTGAGCCGCTCGATCAGGTCGTCGGGCGTCAGATCGACGAGTTCGACCGCGTCGGCGCGGTCGAACACCGCGTCCGGCACGGTCTCGCGCACGCGCACGTGGGTGATCTGGGCGACGACGTCGTTGAGGCTCTCGATGTGCTGGATGTTGACGGTGGTGTAAACGTCGATGCCGCGGTCCATCAGCTCTTCGACGTCGAGATAGCGCTTGGGATGGCGGCTGCCTTCGACGTTGCTGTGGGCCAGCTCGTCGACCAGAACGATCTGCGGATGCCGCGCGATGATGGCGTCGAGGTCCATCTCGTCGAGCCGTTGGCCCTTGTAGGGGAGGCGGCGGCGCGGGATGATTTCGAGGCCGGTCAGCAGCGCCTCGGTTTCCTTGCGGCCGTGCGTCTCGACGATGCCGACGACCACGTCGTAGCCGTCTTTCTTGCGCGCCTGCGCCTGCAGCAGCATTTCATAAGTCTTGCCGACGCCCGGCGCGGCGCCGACGAAGATGCGCAGCTTGCCGACGCGGCGCTCTTCGCGGCGCGCCGCTTCAAGCAAGGCTTCCGGCGAGGGACGCTGTTCGGAATCGCGCCGCTGATCGGCCATTTCA
>JASHQS010000299.1 GCA_030038995.1 Xanthobacteraceae bacterium | reverse complement strand
GGGGAAGAGAAATCATGAACTCCGCCCTAGCTGAGGCGGAGACGGAGATCTTCGTTACACTCGCAGGAAGACTTATTTGGAAATGATCAAAACACTTGACAGGGCAATTGCAGAAGTGACGGCACTGCCGGACGCCGACCAAGAGGAGATCGGCCGACAATTGCTGTCCCACGTCGAAAAACTTCGCGGGCTGCGCGAGGAGCTTGATAAAGGCGTTCGCTCCCTCGATGCGGAGCGAGGCACTATGCTCGATATTGAGGAATTTATCCGTCGCAAGAGCAAATAGCTGTGGCTGGCGGCAGGGGCGCGGCTATCTGGTCGCCAGAAGCGCTCTCCGACTTGGACGAAATCTGGATTTACTACGAGCGCGTCGCCGGAAGGAACACGGCACTGAAGATCGTTCGACAGGTTAGCGACGTCATTGCCACCTTAGAAGATCATCCGTTCGCCGGCCGAAAACGCGATGAGCTGCGGGCCGGAATTCGATCACTTGCCGCAACGCCACACGTCGTCTTCTACCGAGTTGCGAACGACATTCCCGAAATAGTCCGTATCTTGGATAGTCGAAGGGATATTGACGAGATCTTTTCCGGCTGAGCGCACGTCGCTTGCTATCCCGCCGCCAACAGCCGGATCGCCTCGTCGCGGGCGAACAGATAGAGAAGATGGCGCAGCGCCTCGCCGCGCGGCGACGTGAGCTTCGGGTCGCGCGACAGCACGAGCGCGGCGTCGTCGCGCGCGGCGGTGAGCAATCGGCGGTGCAGCTCGATGCGGGCGACGCGGAAGCCGGGCTCGCCGCTCTGCCGGGTGCCGAGCACGTCGCCTTCGCCGCGCAGTCTTAAGTCCTCCTCGGCGATGCGGAAGCCGTCGTCGGTCTCGCGCATGATGGCAAGGCGCGCCTTGGCGGTGTCGCTGAGCGGCCCTTTGTAGAGCAACAGACAAGTCGAGCGCGCGGCGCCGCGACCGATGCGGCCGCGCAACTGGTGCAACTGGGCAAGGCCGAAGCGCTCGGCGTGCTCGATCACCATGACGCTCGCCTCCGGCACATCGACGCCGACCTCGATCACCGTGGTCGCCACCAGAAGCCGCGTGTCGCCGGCGGCAAAGCGCGCCATGGCGCGGTCCTTGTCCGGGCCGCGCATGCGGCCGTGCACGAGATCGACGCTGGCGCCGAAGCGGCGTTTGAGCTCGGCATGGCGCTCCTCGGCGGCGGCGAGATCGATGCTCTCGGACTCTTCGACCAGCGGACACACCCAATAGACGCGGCGGCCGTCTTTGAGCCCGCGCGCCACCGCGGCGATCACTTCGGAAAGGCGCTCGAGCGGAATAGTGCGGGTGTCGACCTTGTGCCGGCCGGCAGGCTTTTCGCGCAACGCCGAAACGTCCATGTCGCCGAAATAGGTGAGCACCAAGGTGCGCGGGATCGGCGTTGCGGTCAGCACCAGAAGATCGACGGCCTCGCCCTTGCGGGCGAGCGCAAGCCGCTGGTGCACGCCGAAGCGGTGCTGCTCGTCGACGATGGCGAGCGCCAGATCGTGGAACGCGACCTCCTCCTGGAACAGCGCATGGGTGCCGACCAACAGATCGATCTCGCCGGCGGCGAGCGCCGCCAAAATCTCGGCGCGCTCGCGGCCGCGCTCGCGGCCGGTCAGGATGGTGGCGCGGATGCCCACGGCTGCGGCGAGCGGCGCGATGGTGGCAAAATGCTGGCGCGCCAAAATTTCGGTCGGCGCCATCAGCGCCGCCTGCCGGCCGGCCTCGACGACATGCGCGGCCGCAAGCAGCGCCACCACGGTCTTGCCGGAGCCGACATCGCCTTGGAGCAGCCGCAGCATGCGTTGCGGCCGGGCGAGATCGGCGACGATGTCGGCAACGGCCTGCTGTTGCGAGGCGGTCAGCGCGTAGGGCAGGGCGGCGACGATTTTGGCGCGCAAACGCCCGGCTGCCTTGGTGCCGCGGCCGCCCCGGCGCCGCTGATGGGCGCGCAACAAAGCCAGCGCGAGCTGACCCGCGAGCAATTCGTCATAGGCGACCCGCGACCACGGCGCGCTGTCCGGCTCGATGTCGGCCGGTTGTTGCGGCCGATGGATCCGCTCCAGCGCCTCGGCGAAGCCGACAAAGCCGTTGCGCTTGAGCCACGCCGCGTCCTGCCATTCCGGCAGATTCTTGGGCACGCGCTCGAGCGCGAGCGCAATCGCCTTGCGCAGCGGGTTGGGATGCAAACCCTCGGTGAGCGGATAGACCGGATCGATGAGCGGCAGCGCGGCGAGCCCGGCCTCGTCGACCACACGGTCGGGATGCACCATCTGCAAATGGCCGTCGTACAGCGTCGCCGTGCCCGACACGTAGCGCACCTCGCCTTCGGGAAAGAGCTTTTCCAAATAGTCGCGCCGCGCGTTGAAATAAGTGATGGTCAGCGTCTGGAGGCCGGTTTCGGTGTCGCTGGTGTCGATGGTGTAGGGCGCGCGCGGCCGGTGCGGCGGCGGCGGGCGATGGCCCTCGATCCGCACCGCGACGGTAACGACCGTGTTGGGCTTAACCTCGCTCAGCTTCGGCCGGCTGCGGCGGTCGACGAAGCCGGTCGGCAGATGCAAGACGAGATCGATCAGCCGCGGCTGCTCGTCGTCGCGGCCGACGAGGCGGCCGAGCAGTTTCTCGAGCCGCGGCCCGATGCCGGGCAGCGCGGAGAGCGGCGCGAACAGCGGATTGAGAGCCGGCGGGCGCATTGATGACCCTAGACGTCAATCCGGGGCGCCGCGAAGCGGCGAACCCGGAATCCATAAGCCCGGCGCCTGTGGTTATGGATTCCGGGTTCGCGCCTTCGGCGCGCCCCGGAATGACGAGAAAGTATGGTCGCGGCTGACATCGTGCGCTTCGCCCTCTATATACCGCGGGCCCGGCCGCGTCCGGGCTTTTGGCGTTTGCGGCACGACACGGAAGGCGAAGATCGGACCGGCCATGACCGAGCGGTCGAGCGACGGATTGGATGCGCGGCGGCGCAAGCTTCTGTTCCGCGCCTGGCGGCGCGGCGTGCGCGAGATGGATTTGATCGTCGGCCGCTTTGCCGATGCGCATATCGCGGCGCTCGACGCGCCGGCTCTTGACGATTTCGAGCGGCTCATCGAGGTGCCGAACGCCGAACTCTACGCCTGGGTCAGCGGCGCGCAGGCCGTGCCGCAAAGCCACGACAGCGCCGTGCTGCGGCGACTGATCGCGTTCCATAAGCACGCCGAGGCGACGCGGTGAGCAAAGCTTTGATCCCGGGCCGCTCGCCGGCCGAGCGCCTCGCGCCCGGCAAGCCGCTGCTTCTGGCCGGCGTCGCCGACGGCGCCGAAGGTTTGGTCATCGCCGATCTCGCCCGCGCCGTAGCGGCGCGCGGAAAAAAAGCGCCCGCCGTCAGCGCCGCCGTGATCTGCCGCGACGGATCGCGCATGGCGACGCTTGTGCGCGCGCTCGGCTTCTTCGCGCCCGACATCGAGGTGCTGGAATTCCCCGCCTGGGACTGCCTGCCCTACGACCGCGTATCGCCGCATGCCGCTATCGTGGCGCAGCGCATGACGACGCTCGCGCGCTTGGCACCCCCTCCCTACCCCCCGCAAGCGGGCGAGGGTAGGCAGGGGGCTCGCGAGCGGCCGGCCGTTTTGCTCACCACCGTCAACGCCATCCTGCAGCGCGTGCCGGCACGCGAGACCGTGGCGCGGCAATCGCTCGCCGCCGCGCCCGGCAACGTCTTGCCGATGGCCGGCATCAGCCAATGGCTCGAGCGCAACGGTTTCAATCGCGCCTCGACGGTGCGCGAGCCCGGCGATTACGCGGTGCGCGGCGGCATTTTGGACTTGTTTCCGCCCGGCATGGACGCGCCGGTGCGGCTCGATTTCTTCGGCGACACCTTGGAATCGATCCGCAGCTTCGATCCGGAAAGCCAGCGCACCAATGCCGAGCTGCGCGCGCTCGACCTCGTGCCGGTCGCCGAGTTTGTGCTCACCACCGAGACGATCCGCCTGTTCCGCACCGGCTACGTTGCCGCATTCGGCGCCGCCGGCCCCGACGACGTGCTCTACGAGGCGGTCAGCGAAGGCCGCCGCCATGCCGGCATGGAGCACTGGCTGCCGCTGTTTCACGAACAGATGGCGACGCTGTTCGATTATTTCGCGGCGACGCCGATCATCCTCGAACCTTTGGCCGAGGAAGCCGCGCACGAGCGGCTTTCCCAGATCGCCGACTATTTCGAGGCGCGGCGCGCGGCGCTCGATCGCGACGATGGCGGCGCGCCGTATAAACCGTTGCCGCCGGACCGGCTCTATCTTGCCGAAGCCGAGTGGCGGACGCGCCTCGACGATGCGGCTTTGGCGCGGCTGTCGCCCTTCGCCCCGCCGCCTGCGGAGGATGGCAGGGAGGGGGATGCGATCGACATCGCCGCCCACGCCGGACACAACTTCGCCGCCGAACGCAGCGAGCCCGGCACGAACGTCTTCGAAGCCCTGACCAGACACGTGCAGGCGCTACACGCCGCCGGCAAGCGCGCGGCGATCGCGCTGTGGAGCGACGGCTCACGCGAACGCACGGCGCACGTTCTCGCCGAGCACGGCCTGCACAACTTGGCGTCGGTCACGTCCTGGCCGCAGGTGTTGGCGCTGCCGCGCCCGCAAGTGGCGCTGGCGGTGCTCGGCATCGAGTCCGGCTTCGAAACCGCCGATGTGGCGGTGCTCAGCGAGCAGGACATTCTGGGCGAGCGCTTGGTTCGCCCGCGCCGCCAGTCAAAACGCGCGGAAAATTTCATCGCCGAGGTGACGAGTCTTGCCGCCGGCGACCTCGTCGTCCACGTCGATCACGGCATCGGCCGCTTCGTGGGCCTGCGCGCCGTCGAGGCTGCCGGCGCCCCGCACGATTGTCTCGAACTCCACTATCAGGGCGGCGACAAGCTTTATCTGCCGGTCGAGAACATCGAGCTGCTCTCGCGCTACGGCTTCGAAGGCACCAACGTCGAGCTCGACCGGCTCGGCGGCGCGGCCTGGCAGGCGCGCAAGGCGCGCATGAAGAACCGCATCCGCGAGATCGCCGGCGAGCTGATAAAAGTCGCCGCCGAGCGGCAGCTCCGCGAGGCGCCGCGGCTTGCGGTCGACGCCGGCCTCTACGACGAGTTCTCCGCCGGCTTCCCCTACGAGGAGACCGACGACCAGGACGCCGCCATCGCCGCGGTGCTCAACGATCTTGCCGCCGGCCGGCCGATGGACCGCCTGATCTGCGGCGACGTCGGCTTCGGCAAGACCGAGATCGCGCTGCGCGCCGCCTTCATTACGGCGATGAACGGCAAGCAGGTCGCCGTGGTGGTGCCGACCACGCTGTTGGCGCGCCAGCATTTCAAAACGTTTTCCGACCGGCTGCGCGCCTATCCGGTGCACGTCGCGCAAGCCTCGCGCCTGGTCTCGCCGGCCGAGTTGGCCAAGACCAAAAAGGGGCTCGTCGACGGCACCATCGACATCGTCATCGGCACCCATGCGCTCCTTGGCAAGGCAATCGCGTTCAAGGACCTCGGCCTCGTCGTCGTCGACGAGGAGCAGCATTTCGGCGTCGCCCACAAGGAGAAGCTGAAAAAGCTGCGCGCCGAGGTGCACGTGCTCACGCTCACTGCGACGCCGATCCCGCGCACCTTGCAGCTCGCGCTTACCGGCGTGCGCGACATGTCGATCATTGCCACGCCGCCGGTCGATCGGCTCGCGGTGCGCACCTTCGTGGCGCCGTTCGACCCGGTGGTGGTGCGCGAGGCGCTCTTGCGCGAGCGCTACCGCGGCGGCCAGGCGTTTTACGTCTGCCCGCGCATCGAGGACCTTGCCGAGACCAAGGCGTTTCTCGATGGCAGCGTGCCCGAAGTGCGCGTTGCCGTCGCCCACGGGCAGATGCCGGCGCGCATGCTCGAAGACGTCATGGCCGCGTTCTACGACGGCAAATTCGACGTGCTCCTCTCCACGGCGATCGTCGAATCCGGCCTCGACATTCCGACCGCCAACACGCTGATCGTGCACCGCGCCGACATGTTCGGCCTGGCGCAAGTCTATCAGCTGCGCGGCCGCGTCGGCCGCTCGAAGCTGCGCGCCTATGCGCTCTTGACGCTGGCGGCGAACCGCAAGATCATCCCGCACGCCGAGCGGCGCCTGAAGGTGCTGCAATCGCTCGACACGCTCGGCGCCGGCTTTCAGCTCGCCTCCCACGATCTCGACATCCGCGGCGCCGGCAACCTGTTGGGCGACGAGCAATCCGGCCACATCAAGGAAGTCGGCTACGAGCTTTATCAGCAGATGCTGGAAGAAGCCGTGCTGTCGCTCAAAGCCGGCATCAGCGCCCCGGTCGCCGACAAATGGTCGCCGCAGATCACCATCGGCACGCCGGTGCTGATCCCCGAGGATTACGTCACCGACCTGCCGGTGCGGCTGTCGCTCTACCGCCGCCTCGCCGAGATCGAGGACGAGCGCGCCATCGAAGCCTTCGCCGCCGAGCTCGTCGACCGCTTCGGCCCGCTGCCCGCGGAAGTCGAGTATCTGCTGCAAGTCGTCGCCATCAAGACGCTGTGCCGGCGCGCCAATGTCGAGCGCATCGAGGTCGGTCCCAAAGGCGCCGTGCTGGCGTTGCGCGACAACGTCTTCGCCAACCCCGACGGCCTCATCGCCTACATCGCCAAGCACCCCGCCGGCGCCCGCGTCCGCCCCGACATGAAGGTCGTGTTCTTCGACGAATGGGAGACGCCGGCCGCACGCCTCAAAGGCGCCGCCGGCATTTTGCGGGCGCTGGTCGGGATTGCGGAGAAGGGCGCCAAAGCGGCGTAGCGAGGATTAGCAAGCGTAGGGTGGGCAAAGGCGCAAAGCGCCGTGCCCACGCTGCACATTCAGACCAAAATCCGCGTGGGCTTCGCTGCGCTCAGCCCACCCTACGGCGGCTGCGGAATTCTTCGCTACCGATTAGGGGCGACGCGGTTTCCGGTGCAGGTCTGCACCACGCAACGGTGCCGCACGCAGGCCCAATGCGGACACGCGAACTGGCCGTTGCTGCACTGAATGCAAAAGAACGGTAGTATGCCGTGGCACTGCGAGGCCCTAAAGCAGCGCTGGCCCTCTTGCGCCTGCGCCGGCGCACCGGCGCCGACGAGCGTGCTCAATGCGACGATCGCAGCAAACAACGACACGGTTCTCGTCAAAGTCTTGATCATGATTGCCCCCGCTGATGCCGACAAAATGCGGCGTCTTGCCTGCCGGGCCGACGTCTCGTGCGAAGCTTCGGGTGATTGCGCCGAACCAGCGCATCAGGAATCGCCCGCCCAATATCAATTCTAACGCGTAGCCGGACTGCGCAAAGCGCAATCCCGGAACGGCGGCGAAGGTGCAGCGAGCGTAGAGTGTAGCCCGGGGTTGAGCGCAGCGAAACCCGGGAACGATCTTGCGGCGCACAGCGGATGTTTCGCGGTAACGCGGATCGTCCGTGGCGCGCTCCGCACTGGCCGCGGGTTCGGATGCTCTCATCCGAAGCGCCGGTGCGGTTCTTGAACTACGCGCCTCTCGGCGCTCCGCCTCCCCTTATTTTATTGGAGGCAGCTTTCGTGCCGTGGCTTGGCAAAGCTCGGGCGCAACTAAAACGCGTCGCGAGAACGGATTTGCTCATCCTTCCCTGCGATAGCGTGCGATAGCGGGGAAGGACGAAAGCGGGCGTCGCGAGGACGATTTTGCTTATCGCCCTGCGCAGTAGGAGGACTTCATTGACGGCGGACCAGCAGTTTTGCCGCTGCCGCTCAACGGCGTTCGCAGTAAGCGATCACGCATCTGTGGTGCACGCAGGCCCAATGCGCACAGCCGTTCTG
>JASHQS010000298.1 GCA_030038995.1 Xanthobacteraceae bacterium | reverse complement strand
TGCGCGGCGGCAACGCGCCAAGTCTCGCTCCGATGGTCGATTGGAAACGTGCCGTGTCACCGCTATGAAGATGAGCCCCGTTCCTCCATGGTTGAGGCGTAATCAAGGTCGCCACGTTACAGTCCGCCGAATGGCGGACCAAATCCGGCTTTAAGCCGTAACCTGAAGCCACCGCCTTTAGGCGGTGGAGTGTTCACCCATCAATGGGATGGTTGGATCGTCAGGGCAGATGACCTTTCCTGGAAGCTCGCGCGCCTCCGCAATTACTAAAGCACGGTCGTCTCCGCCCCATCCGTCTTTAAGGTCTGTTCGGTCCAGTGGCCAAGGGCGTGAATATGCATGCATGAACAGAAAGCTTCCGAATAAGATTCCCACGACAACCCGTAATGGTAGGGGGCGGCCGTTATCGCGCAAAAACGCTAAGGCTACGGGCGTCCGCCACGCGCAAAATGCACCAATGGCGAGAATGGCTGGTATCAAATCGTTACCAACGCCCCCTCCTTTGCAACAGCCGCAAGTGAAACGACAATTGCGCAAATCATCGCGGCCATTAACCAGCGAATGCGCGGCAATTGCCAGCTATGCCGCGCATCGGTTAAAAGCCAATGCATCAGCGCCAACACAAACAGGGGAAGACTAAGGAGGAGCGTAGCCGTTTCTCCGAACATCAAAACGGAATATTTGTATTGCGCTGGCACCTCTACGATGAAATGCCACAAACCCGGAGCGAAGTACCAAATGGTCCCCAACGTGACCAACAGGCCCATAATGGGGATCACAGCGAATAAGAATTGATTTCGAAAAGAGAACTTTCCGGACTTCGCTAGCATTGCGAGCGCGGGTACAAACACAAACGCCGCCGCGGTTTGCTTAAACATCACGGCGATAACTAGCAGCGCAGAGCCTGCCATTATGATTGCAACCCGACGCGGTGCTTTTCTTTTTGTCTCCAGGCCGTGATAAAGGACGATCAGAGCCAAAGTCGCAAAGAAAGCGGAGACCATATCCGGGCGGGTTTCCACGAAGTAGTATGGAGGATCTGTACTGCTATTGGCGGCCAGAAGCAGTGCTGCGGACACCGCAAATGTCAAGCGATCACTGCGCCCGAAGATTGCCGCAAGCAATACCACTACAGCAATTCCGGATATCACGTTTACAAGTCGACCTACCTCCAGCACGGGTCCGGTAAGTTCAAATACTTGGGCCAGAACCACGGTTATCAACGGACCGTACATGTGTGTAGCGTGGTCAGTACCTATGGCGTAGATCGCTTGCCCTTGCAGCATTCGCCACGCGTCAGTGACGATTCCTGCCTCCCATGGATCGACTGGATAAGGTAATTGCACACGGTAAATTATAAAAAAGAGATTGGTGCTCACAATGAAAAAAACGACGGCACCAATTGCGATAGAGGGTAAATTGGACCATCGGTCCGCCAATGTCTGCTTTTTTGCAGAAGTGGGCATGTCGGGGTGCACGATGAAACAGTATAGCGAACGCTGGGTAGTTATTCAACCCCAGGTTATTGAACCCCCAGTTATTCAAGACGGATTGGGGGCACGGCGTAATCGCACGGCTTCCACACGCAGCACTGCTCTCACTTGATACATGAGGAGAAGGCCACCAAGGGCAAAATGCTGTCACACGGGATGATCGGCGAATGAAACCCAGGCCCGTGCCCGCGCCGAAGGTTGCGCAGAGGCGGCTGGAAACTACCACGACCGGGAGCGCGTCAACAGCTAGGTTGCCCGCGGAGGGCGCGATGCCATTTTCGCTAAACCTCTATCACGACCAGGTCGGCGCCGACGGCGCGAGCTCCTCGGCGTTGCCGCCGGCGCATCGGTTGCTGTATGTGCGCCACGGCCGCGTCGTCATCAACGATAAGACCATGGGCGCCGACGAGGCGGCTTACTGCGACGCGCCGCTTGAGCTGAAATCGGCCGGCGAATGGAGCCAGGTCTGGCGCTGGGAGCTGGCGCCGCCGAACGCGGCGCCGGCCCGCTACGTCGGCGGCGGCGTGCTATCCAGGCTCCGCATGTCGCGCGTCATAACGAGCCTGCCCATGCTGGAGGGAACGCGCTGGCTGTTCCGGCTCGACCGCATCATCAGCGCCGCGGGCCGCGTCGCCGATCGCCACCAGCATCCGGGACCGGGCATCCGTTGCCTCTTGGAGGGCACGTTCAACGTTGCGCAGGACGTCGAATCGGCGCGCGACCTTTGCCCCGGCGACGCCTGGTGGGAGACCGGATCGGATACCGTGATCGCCTGGAGCTCGCCGCAGATGGCGGCGAAATTCTTGCGCGGCATGGTGCTGCCGGTCGAATGGGAGGGCCAGGTCACCGGCACCTGGCTCTCGGGAAAAACCCCGCCGCGCGGCAATTGGAAGCTTTACGTCGACCGCGTGATTGCCGTTTAACGAATTGCCGTTTAACGATCAGTCGATTTTGGCCCTGTCGCCGGATTTCCCTCGCGGCTCGTTCTGGGCTACGCTGCAAAGCAAGCACAGTAGCTCGTGGCGTGGGAGGATAGCGTGAGCGACCAGATCAAGTACGTTCTCGACGAAACGCAGATTCCGAAATTTTGGTACAACTTGGCGGCCGATCTGCCGAAGCCGCTGCCGCCGGTGCTGCATCCGGGCACCAAACAGCCGGTCGGGCCGGGCGACCTCGAACCGCTGTTCCCGATGGCGCTGATCCTGCAAGAGGTATCGGCAGAGCGCAGCATCGAAATTCCCGAGCCGATCCGCGACGTCTATCGCATGTGGCGGCCGACCCCGCTGATACGGGCGCGCCGGCTCGAGCAGGCGCTCGGTACGCCAGCGAAGATCTACTACAAATACGAAGGCGTCTCGCCGGCCGGCTCGCATAAGCCGAACACCGCGGTGCCGCAGGCCTGGTACAACAAGGAGCAGGGCATCAAGCGGCTCTCCACCGAGACCGGCGCCGGCCAATGGGGCTCGGCGCTGGCGTTTGCCGGTGCGCTGTTCGGCGTCGAGGTCACGGTCTTTCAGGTCCGCGTCTCGTACGATCAAAAGCCGTACCGCCGCGCGCTGATGGAAACCTACGGGGCGCGCTGCATCCCCTCGCCGTCGAACGAGACCGATTCCGGCCGCGCCATCCTGGCGAAGACCCCGAACAACCCCGGCTCGCTCGGCATCGCCATTTCCGAGGCGGTCGAGATGGCGGCCAAGAACCCGGACGTCAAATATTCGCTCGGCTCGGTGCTCAACCACGTGCTGTTGCACCAGACCGTCAACGGCCAGGAGGCGATCAAGCAGTTCGAAATGGCCGGCGACGATCCCGACGTGATCATCGGCTGCACCGGCGGCGGCTCGAATTTCGCCGGCCTTGCCTTTCCGTTCCTCGGCCTGCAGTTGCGCGGCGGCAGGAAGCGCCGCGTCATCGCGGTCGAGCCGGCGGCCTGTCCGTCGCTCACGCGCGGCAAATACGCCTACGATTTCGGCGACACCGCGCATCTCACCCCGCTCGTCAAGATGCACACGCTGGGCTCGACCTTCATTCCGCCCGGCTTCCACGCCGGCGGCCTGCGCTATCACGGCATGGCGCCGATGGTGTCGCACCTCTATGAGCTCGGCCTGATCGAGGCCGTCGCCTATCACCAAAAAGCCTGCTTCGACGCCGGCGTGCAGTTCGCCCGCTGCGAAGGCATCGTGCCGGCGCCCGAGGCCACCCATGCGGTGCGCTGCGCCGTCGACGAGGCGCTGCGCTGCAAGCAGATGGGCAGGGCCGAGACCATCCTGTTCAATTTGTCGGGCCACGGCCATTTCGACATGGCGGCCTATATCAGCTACTTCGAGGGCAAGCTGATCGATCAGAAATACGACGAGGGCGAACTGGCCATGGCGCTCGCCGGCCTGCCCAGCGTCGCGGCTTAGGTTTTCCGTCATTCCGGATCGCCGCGCAGCGGCGAGTCCGGAATCCATAACCACTGCCCGCGCAGGACTTGTACCGATAGGGGTTATGGATTCCGGGCTCCTCGCGGAGCTTGTCATCGGGCCGGCCCCGTTGGCTCGGCCCCGGAATGACGCGCGTGAGGGTCGGCCGCCCGCGGAAACCATAATCCACGATCGGCGCACATCCCGCTCCGACTGCTGTTATGGATTAAGCATGCGCCGCTGCGCGCCGATCCGGAATGCGCGTGGTTAAAGGAGTAATGGCGTCATGATCGAACCCTACAATGCCGTCGGCCTCATTCCGACTTTCTACGGCATCCGCCGCCGCGACGACATCGAGCACAATATCGAACACCTGAAAAGTTTGACCAAGGCGGCGTTCTGGCTGTCCAATCTCGACATTCCCGTCAAGCTCCTCGCCATTCCCGAAGGCGCGCTGATGGGCTTCAACGACGAGGTGCTCGACGTCGATCACGCCGACTACGCCAACACCTGCTGCATCGACATTCCCGGCCCGGAGACCGACGAGATCGGCAAGCTGGCGCGGCAGTGGAACGTCTACATCATGGCGCAGGCCAAGGCGCGCCATAAGGACTGGAAGGACCGCTTCTTCAACGTCGGCTTCATCGTCGATCCGGACGGCGAGGTCATCCTGCAGCACTACAAGATCTCGGCGCTGTTGCCGGTCGAGCGCTCGGTGTCGCCGCACGACGTCTACGACTGGTGGATCGAGAAATACGGCCGCACGCTCGACGCATTCTGGCCGGTCGCCGATACGAAGATCGGCCGGCTCGGCATCATGATGGCGATGGAGGGCAATTATCCGGAGAACGGCCGCGGCCTCGCCATGAACGGCGCCGAAGTCGTTTACCGCGCCTCGATGCCGTGCCCGTTCACCGAGAACGACGTGTTCGAAATCTCCAACCGGGCGCGGGCGCTGGAAAACAACATGTACATCGTGGCGCCGAACATCGGCTCCTATCACCTCTACCCCGAGGGCCGCCATTTCGGCATCGACGCCGGCGGCGGCCAGTCGATGATCGTCGACTATCGCGGCCAGCTCGTCGGCAAGCAGCGCGACACCAACGGCTCGACCTTCGTTTCCGGAATCATCAACATCGAGGCGCTGCGCCACCATCGCGAATCGGCGCAGGTGACCAACTGGCTCAAGGACGTGCGCGCGGAACTCGCGCAGATCATCTACGAAAAGCCGATCTATCCGAAGAACCGCTACCTCGACAAAATCCCCGGCAAGCACGCCGACTACAAGCGCGAAGTCATCGACAAGCAGGTGGCGCTGCTGCAGAAGCGCGGCATCTGGAAGAAGCCCGCGCATAGCCCGGGCTAGAGCAAATTCCGTTCGAATCGACTCGAATTTTCCACTCGTCATTGCCGGGCTTGACCCGGCAATCCATGCGGCAGAACCGCTTCCGCGGCCATGCGACAATGCCTTCAATCGCGACAGCTCAGCATGGATGCGCGGGTCAAGCCCGCGCATGACGGGGAGGATTGCTTCAAGATGAGCGGAACAT
>JASHQS010000297.1 GCA_030038995.1 Xanthobacteraceae bacterium | reverse complement strand
GTGCACGACGTGACCGAGGCGCAGACTGCGATCCGCAACGCGGCGCCTTATGCGATGAAGGGCGACGCGGTGGTCGCGGCGCTGCCGCACTGGCGCGAGCGCATCGAGCGCATGGCCGACAAGGCGCCGGCAAAGCCGCTCGCCGCGGTCAAGCTGTTGCCGCCGGTGGCGCGGCCGACCAAGCTGTCGTGCGCGCCGACCAATTATCAGGCCCACATCGCCGAGATGGCCGCGGCCTCGGCGCAGGCCGGCTCGCAGGTCGTGCGCGCGCATTCCTCGAAGATCGGCGAAGCCGGCATGTTTCTCAAAGCCAACTCGGCGCTGGTCGGTCCGTCCGAAGGCATCCCGCTCCGCTTTCCCGACCGGCGCAACGACCACGAGGTCGAGCTGGTCATGGTGATCGGCAAGGCCGGCAGCGACATTCCGCAGGCGCGCGCGCTCGAGCACGTCGCCGGCTATTGTCTCGGCCTCGACATGACGGTGCGCGGCGGCGAAGACCGCAGCTTTCGCAAATCGGTCGACGGCTACGCCGTGCTCGGCCCGTGGATGGTGACCGCCGACGAAATCCCGGACCCCGACGCGGTGCCGATCAGCATTACGGTGAACGGCGAAGTCCGGCAGAACAGCAACACCAACAAACTTATCTACAATTGCCGCCGGCTGATCGAATTCGCCTCCGCGTTCTACACGCTCTATCCCGGCGATCTCGTCTATACCGGCACGCCGGAAGGCGTGAGCCCCGTAAAGCCCGGCGACGTGATCGTGTGCCGCTCGGCGCCCGTGCTCGGCGAGCTCACCATCAAGGTGCGCGCCCACGAAATCGGCAGCGTGCGCGACGAGCCGCGCGTCCACGCGCCGGCATGAAAAATACGAAGACGCGGCGAGAAGCCGAGTAGAACCACACCGTAAATTTTCTGCGCAACGACAAGACCGCGATCCATCCACGCGCCGGCGGCGGGCGCTCGCCCGCGCGTGCCCGCAACGGCTTCCGCCCGTAAGCGGCAGGCGCAGAAAAAGAGCCAGGGCAGCAAAACGCCACGGCGGTAGGGTAGAACCCCATCTGAGAGAGCCCACTTGCTCGTCATGCGCAGGCTTGACCCGCGCATCCATGCGGCCGCGAGGTGGCATGGATTGTGCCGGCTCAAGCCCGGCAATGACGAATGGAGGGGTTGCGGGTCGCCTGCAGCGAGCCGCCGTTCCGCGACAGCCCGCCCTCACCTACCGCGCCGACCTATTGTTCTCCGTGCGGCGCCGGGTTATCTACTGCCCATCAAGCCGGTCCGCGTATCGCGATGGGGCGTGGTGTAACGGTAGCACTGCAGACTCTGACTCTGCCTGTCTTGGTTCGAATCCAGGCGCCCCAGCCACCGCTCTTTAGACTTAACAGCCCCCTCAATCGCATTTGACGTTCGGCGTTGATTCCAAGCGAATGTGCAATTCGTGAGCAACCGGCAGGAACACCTCTGGAAGAACGAAAGCGACAAGGCCCGGACTGCTATTGCCCAGGTATAGCTCAATGAAACGTTCTGGAATTCCGAGCCGCTCCAGTACCTCGTTGAGACCGTCGAGCATACCAGGTACGTTGACCCAAGTTCCATTGTTCTGAAAAGTAAAGGAATGACGATTGCCGTGATGCGTGAAGGTCAGCCTTATGTCGTCATTGGGCTCGGTTGTTTGTACGACGCCTTCTACGCTGAACCGACCTGCAGTGCCCCTTACGATCGGCAGACCGAAGCCGCGCCTTATCTCGACGAATAGCCCGAGCACGCGATTAGCGTCTCGGCGAGAATGCGCGCGCACCGCACGTGCTCGGGCTTGGTGGGATCGAGGCGGTCAATAGTGGCGCTCATCACCAACCCGCCGTTGGGGGGGCGCTCGGTGAGGATTTCGGGAGTGAGCTTGAGCCCGGCTACACGTTGCGCCGACAGGTAAATGATCCATGGCACGTGAAACACTGATTTTGGGAACGTCGGATCAATGGGTACCGGAGGAGGAGACTCTATTCTGAACGCCGGGGCGCCGCCCGCAAACGCAACCGGCACCTTCACCTTGTCTTGCCGCACTGCGTGTGCGTACGCCCACTTTGCATCCCAGGCCGCGCTGATAGCCAGCAGCGCGGCTTTAAATACACGATATGTCACTATCGATAAATCCGATGCGACATTCCATTCTCCGAACTCAAGCTTGAAGGTTTGATTGCCGGTCCACGCTGAAAACTCCACCCGGCGAGGACCTCTGGCCCCGAACGTAGCCCCCACAGTATATCCATACCCCGGTGTGGGCTCATTGAAGTCGTCACGGCTGATACCGCTTTCGACAATTTCCGTGATGCGGTTGCGCGCGGTTTCAAGTGGGAGAAACCGCGGTTGGTCATCTTCGGCGATCTGCCAATTTCTGTACACCCGCCAGCCTGAAAAGAGCGGGTCGATGCCGCTCAACGCATCCAGCGTCTGCAAAAACTTCGCTCCGGTGACGGCCGGTTTTTCGTCTGCCGGACCGGCCCACTTGCCACGCACAGCGAAGCCGTAATTTATCGTTGGCATTATCGTCGGCTCCTTATCCAGGGAACATACGCGACTGTAATACCCTCAAGGCCATCGGTATTGTCAAACAGGTTTCGAGCAAAGATCGCGGCGTCCTCTTCGGCGAAAATCCAAACCACCGGCCGTCCCCCGCTTGACGCCAACTGCCGGGTGGCTTGGTCTGTAAAGTTTGAGGCCATCGCACCGGGAAGGTCATTTGTAAGGTTGGCCAGTCCTTCGCCTTTGATCTCGAACAATATGCTGGTTCTCTTTTCGCAATCGTCGAAGGAAACCGCTTTACCGCCCTGATTGGGGTTCGGGAGATAATAAACATAGCCGCTTGGCGTTGGGCCGTCGGGATTGATAAGCCGCTTTACGTAATCTTCGTACTGGCGGGCTCTGTTTTCCTCGTACTCCTTTCCTTGATCGCTGCCGGCGACGTCCGGCGCATACGCCGGGCACAGCCTGGGCTCGTCCTGTTTCACCAGATCGGGCAATACGGCAACAGTATCGATGGCTATCCGATTTCCACCAATGATCCGCCCAACGACGCGACCGTCCTCATCGCGAATGACGTCGCCGTCCACATTGAACGCGAAGGTGCGCTGTGCTTCGCCAAGGTCGTCGTACGTCAGGTGCAGCGTCGCCTCGTCGCGATTCCAGGAGTAGCGCAGGCCCGGTATGCCCTGGACTTCGCCTTCTACCTGAATGTTGTTGGGCGATGGGATGAAGAGCAGGCCGAAGGTCGCTATCGCTCCGCCTACGCCTGTCAGAACGGTCGCTGCGTATCGGCCGAGAGCGATCGCCGCAGAGGGCGTCAACTCGCCAAGCCAGGAAGCGGAGGCAGGAGCGGCGCCGGGCGCGACGAAACTCGGCACCGGCGGTTTTGC
>JASHQS010000034.1 GCA_030038995.1 Xanthobacteraceae bacterium | reverse complement strand
GATGGCGGCGATGAACTCGCGGTCTTCGAGCTCGATGCCGTCCATCGACACGTCGACCTTCGACACGTCGATCTTGTTGTCCTTGCCGTCGGACAGATCGTCGTAGAACGCCTTGAACGTGCCGTTGTCGCAGATGTAGCGGAAGAACGAGCCGAGCGGCCCGTCATTGTTGAACGACAGCGACAGGGTGAGCACCGCGCCCGACGGCGTCCGGGCGACGATGCCCATATCCATGGCGATGTGCAGCTGCGGATGGACCGGGCCCTGCACCGCGTAGCAGTCGGAAATATTTTCGCCGCACTGGTACTGGAACAGGTCGATGGTGTGGGCGGCGTGATGCCAGAGCAGATGATCGGTCCAACTGCGCGCGTTGCCGGCGGCGTTGATGTTTTTGCGCCGGAAGAAATAGGTCTGCACGTCCATCTGCTGGATTTTCAGCTCGCCCTTTTCGATCTTCCTGTGCACGTATTGATGGCTGGGATTGAAGCGCCGCACGTGGCCGCCCATGGCGGTGACGCCGGTCTGTCTGGCGATGCGCACCAAAGCCTCGGCGTCCGCCACCGAGTCGGTGATCGGAATTTCGACCAGCACGTGCTTGCCGGCGCGCATCACCTGTTCGCCCTGGCGGAAATGCAGCTTGGTCGGCGTCGTCAAGATCACCGCGTCGGCGCGCTCGATGCCTTCCGACAGCTCGCCCGTATGGTGCGGGATGCCGTATTTCTTCGCCACCTGCGCGGTGGAGTCCTGATTGCCGCCGACCAGCGAGGTGACCTCGACCTCGGCAATGCGCTTGAGCGCATCAAGATGTTTTTGCCCGAAAGCCCCCTGCCCGGCGACACAGATTTTCATCGGCGAACCTCTCAAGAACAAATGCGATGTGACTGATGTCGGTCCTGCGGTACTTTCTTTCCTCACCCTCCCCTGCAGGGGGAGGGTCGGCGAGCGAAGCGAGCCGGGGTGGGGCTCGCACGGAGCATCACCCCACCCCGACGCCTTCGCTCACTTAGTTCGCGATGGCGTCGACCCTCCCCCTGCAGGGGAGGGTGAGGAGCGAGCGATTATCGTCCATGCCTTAGCCGCGCACCCGCTCGACCTTCGCCCGCGCCGCAGCCCGCCTGAGCTTGGCCGGCGCCGCCTTGCGCTTGCCGGCCGCCTTGGCGCCGCGGCGGCGGTTTTCCAGAATGATGTGGCCGACCGCGGTGTTGGACGCCGGCACGGTGTAGAAGCGGTAGACCTCGTCGACCTTGTCGTCGAGCGCGCCGCGCATGATCAGCCACATCACCATCTCGATGCCTTCGGCGCCGGCCTCGCGCATGTATTCGAGGTGCGGGATGCGGGCGAGTTTTTGCGGATCCTTGGTGAGATTGTCCAAGAATGCCTTGTCGAACTTGCTGTTGATCAGCCCGGCGCGCGGCCCGGAAATCTGGTGCGACATGCCGCCGGTGCCGAAGATGACGACGCGCAGGTCGTCCGGATAGGCCTCGACCGCCTTGCGGATGGCGCGGCCGAGCATGAAGCAACGGTGGCCGGTCGGCGGCGGATAGAGCACGACGTTGACGGCGAGCGGAATGACCGGGCACGGCCATGCGTCGGGCGAGCCGAACAGCAAATTCATCGGCACGGTCAGCCCATGATCGACCGTCATCTTGTTGACCACGGTGATGTCGAACTCGTCGAGGATCACCGATTGGGCGATGTGGGAGGCAAGCTCCGGATGGCCCTTGACCACCGGCACCGGCCGCGGCCCCCAGCCCTCGTCGGCCGGCGGAAACGCGGCGGCGCAGCCGAGCGCGAAAGTCGGCACGATCTCGACCGAGAACGCCGAGGCGTGATCGTTGTAGACCACGATGCAGACGTCCGGTTTGGTGTTCGCCATCCATTCCTTGGATCGCTCGAAGCCGGAAAACACCCGCTTCCAGTACGGCTCTTCGGTCTGTTTGTTGTCGATCGCCGCGCCGATCGCCGGCACGTGCGATGAAGCGACCCCGGCGATGATCCTAGCCACGTCTCGACCTCGCTTGTTTGGCCCGCGCCTTGGCTTTCGGCTTGGCCTTTTGTCTGTTGGCCTTCCTGGTCGCCGGCTTGGCGGCGGCGCCGACTCCGGCCGATTTCTCGAACCCGCCCGACTTGCTGCGGTTGCCCTCGACCGAGCGGCCGCCGGCGAGCATCATGTCGGCATAGTCTTCCTGCGTCGAGCCGGTCATCACCGCGGCGAGATGCCGGAACGAATGGCCGTCGGTGGCACCGAGTTTCGCCGTGAAATAGATGTTGCCGCCCAGCTCCAGCATGCGGTTGTAGTCGCGCTTGAGAACGGCCTCGGTCTGCTCCGGCGTCAGATTGAACTTTTTCAGATATTCGGCCTCGTTGGCCTTGAATGCCTTGCGGTTTTCGTCCTGCATCAGCGACATGCAGAACATATTGATGCCAAAACCCTGGCGCGAGCGCTCCTGGTCGAACACGAACGTGCCCGGAATGTCGTCGTAGTCGCGCTGTTGGCGGGCCATCGGCGTCCTCCATGTCGGCGCGCGGCATTGCACCGCGCAAATGGATAAATACTCAACGGAACCATATAACTAGCGCGAACGGCGATTGCAACGCGGGCGTCCGCCGCAGCGTTGTTGCGTTTCGTACACACTCCGCTCGTCCCCGCGAATGCGCATGGGCGCTACATAGGTCTCTGTTTCCCGGATGCGGTGCAGCGCGCAGCGGTGCACCGCTGATCCGGGACCGTCCCAGACTCCGCAACTTGTTACGATCCCGGGTCTGCAGCGCACCACTTCGCTGCGCTTCGTGCTGCGCTGCGCCCGGGAAACGCAGCTATGTTAGCGCCTATGGGCGAAAGCGGGGACCCAGTTCTTGTTACGCTGGATTCCCGCTTGCGCGGCAATGAGCGGAATTAAGCTGGCGGGGGCGCCGGCGCCGCCACCTCGCGCAATATTGCGGCGAGCCGCTCCGGCATGTCGAGCATGACGTCGTGGCCGCACGGCACCTCGTAGGTGCGAAAACCCTGGGCGCGCGCCTTGGCCAAGGCGCGGTCGAAAGGCTCGCTCGGATAGCCGGTCGCCCGGATATAGACGCGGTTGGCGATGCGCTCGCGCGCACCGGCGAGCGTCGCTTTCTGCAGCCCGCTTTGCAGCGGCTGCGGCGTGCATTGGGCGTCGACGAAGGCGCGGTCCGCTTCGTTGACCTTGAACGCCGCCGCCGGCCGCGGCGGCAGGCTGGTGGCGCCGCTCGCCGCGGCGGCCAAGAAACCCTGGCGCGTCGCGGGCGCCGCCAAGTCGATCAGCGCTTCGCCGTTTTCCGGAAAGAACGCATCGAGCATCACGAACGCCGCGATCGCTTTTTCCATGCGCTCGGCGACGCCGGAGATCACCATGCCGCCATAGGAGTGGCCGACCAGGACCGCGTCGTTGAGACCCTGCCATTTCATCGCGTTGACGACGTCGAGGATATGGGTGTCGAGATCGATGCCCGGCGCGAGCAGATGGGAGCGTTCGCCGAGCCCGGTCAGCGTCGGCGTAAAGACCTCGTGTCCCTCGCGCGCAAGGATCCGCGCCACGCGGCGCCAGCACCAGGCGCCGTGCCAGGCGCCATGTACGAGGACGAACGTGGCCATGAATTCCTCCGCGCAGTAAATTATCCGATGACCCGACCGAGCGGCCCGCGACCCCCACCTTGATGCTCTCCCTTTTCCAGGGGAGGACGTTTTTGCGCGCGGCTGCAGCTCGGTTCGACGAAGACGCTCGGCACTTGCCGCTCGCGCTTCTCTCCCCCCGACAGGGCGCGAGATGGAGTGGGGTCCCGCCGACGCGACGGCACTCACAAAGCAAACGGCTAGCTCCAATAAAGCCGCATCGGGTTGTCGACCAGGAGCGCCTGCTGCAGCGCTGTGGTTGGCGCGATTTTCGCGATGTAATCGACCAGGACGCCGTCGTCCGGCGCCTGCTTCTTCATGTTGGGATGCGGCCAGTCGGTGCCCCAGATGACGCGGTCGGAAAAGCGCTCGACCAGCGCGCGGCCGAACGGCACGACGTCGTCATAGGGGGGCCCGCTCAGACTCATGCGCTCCGGGCAGGTCACCTTCACCCAGAAGTTTTTGTGCGTCTGCATGAGGCGGTGAAAGCGCTGGTTCTCCGGATGATCGATTCCCTTTTTCACGTCGGGCACGCCCATGTGGTCGACCACGATCGTGGTCGGCAGGGCGGTGAAAAAGCCTTCCAGCTCCGGCAGGTCCGCCATCTCGAAATAGACGACGATGTGCCAGCCGAGCTTTTGCACGCGCGCGGCGATGCGGTTGAGCACCTCGCGCGGCGTGAAATCCACGAGCCGCTTGATGAAATTGAAGCGCACGCCGCGCACGCCGGCCTGGTCGAGCCATTTCAGCTCGTCGTCGCTCACCTCCTCGCCGACGAAGGCGACGCCCTTGGCCTTGCCGTGCGCCGCCTCGAGCGCAT
>JASHQS010000296.1 GCA_030038995.1 Xanthobacteraceae bacterium | reverse complement strand
ACGGTGAACTTGCCGTCCTTGAAAACGATGTCGGCCTCGGCGGCTTCGAGCAGATGCGCGGCGATCTTCTTGGCCTTGGCCTCGACCTTGTCCAAGGCTTTGACGATCGCCGACATGCCGACCGCGCCGGAGCGCGAGCCGTAGGTGCCCATGCCGAATTGCACCGTATCGGTGTCGCCATGCAGGACGTTGACCTGGTCGATGGCGATGCCGAGCCGATCGGCGACGAGCTGGGCGAACGTGGTCTCGTGACCTTGGCCGTGCTGATGGCAGCCGGTCAAAACCTCGACCGACCCGGTCGGATTGACCCGCACTTCCGCCGATTCCCAAAGTCCGACGCCGGCGCCGAGCTGGCCGATCAGCGAGGACGGCGCCACGCCGCAGGCCTCGATGTAGCTCGCAAGGCCGATGCCGCGCAGCTTGCCGACGCGTTCGGACTCGCGCCGGCGCTTGGCAAAGCCCTTGTAGTCGTGGATTTGCAGCGCCTTCTGCAACGAGGCGTCGTAGTCGCCGGCATCGTAAAGCGAGGCGACGGAGGTTTGATATGGGAATTTCTTGACGAAGTTCTTCTGCCGCAGCACGGCCGGATCGATACCGAGTTCGCGCGCGGAAACTTCGACCAGACGCTCGACCACGAAGGCCGCTTCGGGGCGGCCGGCGCCGCGATAGGCATCGACCGGCACCGTGTTGGTGTAAACGGCGTCGACCTCGCAGTAGATGTGCGCAATCTCGTACTGCCCCGACAGCAGGGTCGCGTAGAGGAACGTCGGGACTGCGGACGAGAAAGTCGACATGTAGGCGCCGAGATTGGCGATGGTGTGGACCTTCAACCCGACGATCTTGCCGTCGCCGTCGAACGCCATTTGCGCCTTGGTGACGTGATCGCGGCCATGCGCGTCGGTGATGAAGCTCTCCGAGCGCTCGGCTGTCCATTTCACCGGGCGATGCAGTTTTCGCGCCGCCCAGAGACAGACGACCTCTTCCGGATAAATGAAAATCTTGGAGCCGAAACCGCCGCCGACGTCCGGCGCGACGACGCGCAACTTGTTCTCAGGTGCGACGCCGACGAAGGCGGAGATCACGAGCCGCGCGACGTGCGGATTCTGGGTCGCATTCCAAAGGGTAAGGCTGCCGCCGGCCGAATCGTATTCGGCAAGCGCCGCGCGCGGCTCCATCGCGTTCGGCACGAGACGATTGTTGACGAATTCGAGCGTGGTGACGTGGCTCGCGTTGCGAAAGGCGGCATCGGTGGCAGCCGCGTCGCCGAGATGCCAGTTGTAGATCGTGTTGTTCGGCGCGACCTCGTGAATGAGCGGCGCGCCTTTGGCCGCGGCCTTGGTCGGATCGACCACTGCGGGCAGCACCTCGTAATCGACGTTGATCTTCTCGGCGGCATCTTTGGCCTGCGCCAACGTGTCGGCGATCACGACTGCGACCGCGTCGCCCACATAGTTGGCCTTGCCGGCGGCGAGCGCCGCGTGCGGCGCCATCTTCATCGGCGAGCCGTCCTTCGACAGCACGGTCCAGCCGCAGATCAAACTGCCGAGCTTGTCTTGCGCGAAGTCGGCGCCGGTGAAGATGCCGGCGACGCCCGGCATGCCGGCGGCGGCCGCCGTGTCGACGCGCTTGATCCTGGCGTGGGCGTGCGGCGAGCGGATGAAATAGATCGCAGCCTGGCCGGGCCGGTTGATGTCGTCGGTGTAATGGCCCTGGCCGGTGATGAAGCGTTGGTCTTCCTTTCGACGCACCGCGGCGCCGATGCCGATCGCACTCATGGCAGCTTCCTCCGGGTCCTTTCCGCAGCCATCCGCAACGCAAGGACGGCCCGGAACGGGAAATGCAGGCCTCTCTCTTATTCGGCAGCCGCCGCCGTCGCGCTGCCACGCATGGCGCGGGCGCCGGCGGCGATGGCCTTGACGATGTTGTGGTAGCCGGTGCAGCGGCAGATATTGCCTTCGAGCTCTTCGCGGATGGTGTGGTCGTCGAGATCGTGGCCCTTGCGGCGCACCATATCGACCGCGGTCATGATCATTCCGGGCGTGCAATAGCCGCATTGCAGGCCGTGGTTTTCGCGGAACGCTTCCTGCATCGGGTGCAGCGGGCCGTCCGCGGGCGCCAAGCCCTCGATGGTGAGCACGTTGGCGCCTTCGAGCTGCAGCGCCAGCACCGTGCACGACTTCACCGCTATGCCGTTGATGTGCACCACGCAGGCGCCGCATTGCGACGTGTCGCAGCCGACGTGGGTGCCGGTCAGCCGCAGATGCTCGCGCAGCAATTGCACCAACAGCGTGCGCGGATCGACATCGGCGGTGACGGGTTTGCCGTTCACCGTCAGGGACACGGCTGCCATTGGTTCCTCCTCGGACTCAAGAATTGCTCAAACGTCGCGAATCGGTCGTCGGCCGGACCGGCCGACCCTGTCCAGGGGCGAAATCGTGGCGATTTTGCCGGTTCTCCGCCGCGGGACCGAAAATAGTGTGAACCGCGGCCGGGCCGCCGGTCAAGTCGGTTGCGCGTGCGCTGCGGCGCCGCATCGGCCCCGGCCAACGGGCCCAGCAACGCTTGAGCGAAGGCCCGCTCGGGCGCCGGCGATGCCCGGCCCTCCTACGCGCTGTTCGGGCCGACCGCCGCGGCGAAATTTTTGAAAAAATCGTCGGCGAGCTTCTTGGCCGCACCGTTGATCAGCCGCTGGCCGAGCTGCGCCAGCTTGCCGCCGATTTGCGCCTCGACGGTGTAGCTGAGCAGCGTACCGCCGTCCCTCGCGGTGAGCTTGACCGTTGCGCCGCCCTTGGCGAAGCCGGCGACACCGCCATCGCCCTGGCCGGAGATTTTGTAGCCGTTCGGCGGATCGAGATCGGACAAGGTCACCTTGCCTTTGAATTTGGTCTTTACCGGGCCGATCTTGGTCGTCGCCACCGCGGCAAATTCCGTGTCAGAGGTCTTGTCGAGCTGCTCGCAGCCCGGAATGCAGGCCTTCAGCGTGGCGGGGTCGTTAAGCTTTTCCCAGACCGTTTGCGGCGGCACGGGCAGCTGGTACTCGCCGGTCATCGTCATTGCCATCGCGCACTCCTCCAAAAACTCTCGGGCTCCGGCACCGCTTACCGCCTCGCGGCGAGCCTGGAAAGGCCCCGTTCGGCAGGCGCCGATACACTCTTGCGCACAGCCGAATGAAGACACTAGCCTGCGTGGCAAGCAGGCCGAGGGAGAAGAGCGTCGATGCCGGAGATCAAGACCGACGACGGCTGCACGATTCATGTCGAGGTGGAAGGGCCGCAGCGCGCGCCGGTGCTGATGCTGTCGAACTCGCTCGGCACCAATCTGCATATGTGGGACGAGCAAGCCGGTCCGTTCACGCGCCATTTTCGCCTGGTGCGCTACGATCGGCGCGGCCACGGCCGCTCGGGCGTGCCGCAAGGCCCATACACGATGGCGCGGCTCGGCCGCGACGTGCTTGCCGTGCTCGACGGCCTCGGCATCCCGAAGATCAATTGGTGCGGCCTCTCCATGGGCGGCATGGTCGGCATGTGGCTCGGCGCCAATGCGGCAAACCGCATCGCCAAGCTCATTCTCTCCAACACGGCGGCGTATTTCCCCGATAAATCGCTGTGGGATGCCCGCATCAAGCTCGTACGCGAAAAAGGCTTGGAGGCGATCGTCGACACCAATATGGAGCGCTGGTTCACCAAGGGCTTTCGCGAGCGCTCGCCGGCGGTCATGGCGAAAATGCGCGAGATGTTCCTGGCCACCAAAGTCGATGGCTATGTCGGCTGCGGCGAAGCGATCCGCGACATGGATCACCGGCCGCTGTTGTCGAAAATCACCGCACCGACGCTGGTGATCGCCGGCCGCCATGACCCGGCAACGACGCTCGAAGCCGGCGACTTCATCAAAGAGCATATTCCCGGCGCCAAGATCGCCGTGCTGGAAGCCGCCCACATCGCCAATCTGGAGCAGCCGCAAACCTATGCCGACACGGTGCTCGGGTTTTTGTTGAATTGACTGCGCGAGCAAATCCTTTTCGCCCACCAGCTGAAGCGCCAAGACCAGCGTCGCTACGGCAGCGACCAGCTTTGCGACTTAATCGATCGCGCGAATGAGAGCCGATTCCGCCGCTCCCGGTGGCTTTTGTCGCACCCTGGCGAGAAAAAATGGACCTTGACCGCCCGCATTCGCGAGGCATAGCCTGCGTGCATTCGCATAGCTGATCTACAAATCGTGCAAGGCTGATCGGAACAGCCATCGAGAACACGACGAGAAGAGTAAGCGGCGATGGCAATCTTGCGACTGACCCCGCTCGTGGAAACGGCGGCACTAGCCGGCTGAAAAGCGGCCCGCGAGTGCCCGCTGCGGGTATCGCTGCGCCGTCAGCCCAGGATTGCAGGCCGCGGATATGTGAAGGAAACCTGGGAGGTTCGCATGTGTCACCGTTACGGGCTGGCGCTTGCCAGCGTGCTTTTAGCTTCGTGGCCCCTCTCGGCCGGCGCGGCGAACACGATCAAGATCGGCTTCCCGGTCCCATTATCCGGAGTCGTCGCGGTTTACGGCCAACCGGTGCTCAAAGGCGCCCAATTGGCCGTCGCCGAAATCAACGCCAAAGGCGGCGTTCTCGGCAGGAAGCTCGAACTGCTGCCGCGCGACAGCAAGGCCAACGCCGACGAGGCGGTGCGCTTGTCGCGCGAATTGATCATCAAGGACGGCGTCGATTTCCTGGTCGGCACCGTGACCTCGGCCGAAGCGCCGGCGGTGTCGACCGTCGCCAAGGAAAACAAGATCGTCTTCATCGCGCCGGTCGCGGAATCGACCAGGCTTACCGATCCGCAGAACATCCATCCCTACGTCTTCCGCACCAACTCGAACACCGATGTCGAAGGGATGGCCTCGGCGATCATGATGGCGCGCTGGAAGGACGTCAAAACCGTGGCGACGATCGCGCCAGACTACGCCTATGGCCGCGACCTCATCGCCGCCTTTGTTGCCAATCTGAAAAAGCTGCGTCCCGACATCAAGATCGTGGACCAGCAATGGCCGAAGCTGGGCGAGCCCGATTTCACCTCTTTCATCACCGCGCAGATGAGCAAGAAGCCGGACGCGGTCGATTGCGCGGAGTTTGCCGGTGACTTCGTGACCTTCAGCAAGGAGGCGGCGCCGCTCGGCTACTTCAAGATGATCGATAATCGGTTGGTCGACAGCGGCGCCGTCGGCAACATCGAGGAGGTCACCGCGCTCGGCAACGACTATCCCTACGGGATCATTGCCAACACGGAGGATCCGGTGGTCTGGAACGGCGGCAACGAGCCGCCGGCGCACGCCAAATACATCGCCGCGCTGCGGCAGTTCACCCATGAGCAATACCCGCCGAGCTTTGCCATCCAGGGCTACATGACGATCAACGCCCTGGCCGACGGCATCAAAAAGGCCGGCACCACCAATTCCGACGCAGTATCGAAGGCGTTGATCGGCATGACGTTCGACACCCCGGTCGGCAAGCGAACCTTCAGCGTTAAATCGCATGAGACGTTTCAACCCGAGTTCTACGGCGTCATGGTCAAGGAGGCGGCCTATCCATTCGCGGTGATGAAGGATCCGGAATTGTTGCCGAAATCGTTCACGCAGACCAACTGACGATGGCATTGGGAATCCCGACCCGCGATCGGCGCAACGGCGCGGCCAGCGCGCGGTTGCATCGGGCCGCCGGCGGTCGACACATCGGCGCCTCGCCATCGGCTTGACGGCCTCATCGACGCAGATGCTCAATCGCACCACGGACAATAAGCGTGAGTAGGGAGGTTCACATGTATCGTCACTGCCGCTTCGCGCTCGCTTGTGCCATCATTGCGCTCTGGCCGGCCGCCTCGATGGCAGCGGGCACAATCAAGATCGGCTTCCCGATCCCGCTCTCCGGTCCGACGGCCGTTTATGGCAAGCCGGTTCTGGCCGGTGCCGAGATGGCCGTCGCTGAGATCAACGCCAAAGGCGGCGTTCTCGGCAGGAAGCTCGAACTGCTGTCGCGCGACAGCAAGGCCAACGCTGACGAGGCGGTGCGTCTGTCGCGCGAGCTGATCATCAAAGAGGGCGTCGATTTCCTGGTCGGGACCTTGACCTCGGCCGAGGCACCGGCGGTATCGACCGTCGCCAAGGAAAACAAGATCGTCTTCATCGCCCCGACTTCGAAAAGCACGATCCTCACCGATCCCCGGCACATTCATCCGTACATCTTCCGGATATCCTCCAATACCGACGTCGAGGGGCTGGCGGGCGCGACGTTGATGGCGCGATGGAAGGACGTCAAAACCGTCGCCACCATCGCTCCGGATTATGCCTATGGCCGGGACTCGATTGCCGCCTTCATCGCGGCGCTGAAGAAAATCCGCCCCGACATCCAAATCGTCGATCAGGAATGGCCGAAGCTCGGCGAGCCCGACTTTACCGCCTTCATCACCGCGCAGATCGGCAAGAAGCCCGATGCCGTCTATTGTTCGCTGTTCGCCGGCGACTTCGTCACCTTCACCAAGGAAGCGACGCCGCTCGGTTATTTCAAGGCGATCAAGAACCGGATGATCGATGGCGCCGAGGTCGGCACCCCCGACGAGGCCGAGGCCCTGGGTAACGATTATCCGTACGGAATTATCGGCGACAGCTACGACCCGGTGCTGTGGAGCGGCAACGAGCCGCCGGCTCACAAGAAGTTCATCGAGGATCTGAAGAAGTTCACCCACACGCAATATGCCTCGGGCTGGTCGATTGTCGGCTATCAGTCGATCTACGCGTTGGCCGCGGGCATTGCCAAGGCGGGCGGCACCAGCTCCGACGCTGTGTCAAAGGCGTTGAC